>NZ_SIHJ01000004.1:220489-466391 GCF_007859765.1 Posidoniimonas corsicana | reverse complement strand
GGAGCGTGAACTTCTTCGGGGCACGGTGATGCCAGTAACGACGCACCGTCCGACGACCCAGCTCGTGGGCGGCAAGCAGCAACGCGATGGGAGACTTCGTCGTTCGCACCCACACCGTACGGAAACAACACTACCTACAGTTTAGCTAGCAACGATAAGATTTCTACAGAGCTACAAAAGTCGGCTGGTATTGTCCCCGTCATGTTTCGGCTCAGCCTGGTATAGCAGTGTTTTCCACCGCACGCCGGGGACAAAACTCGGCGACTTTTGTCCCCACTCGGTACCGAATAGGGACAGAAGTCACCGTCATCCGCCCACCGCCGCCGGGCGGTTTCGATCGGCTGCGCCTCATCGTTTTTATTGCTCCCCTTTGTGCACTAGTCTTCGTTGACTTGATAGCGACTTGCGCCGGGGTTAGCCGTCGACTTGGCCGCTTGGCAACCCTTCATTGGACCACGCCAGGTGGCCGTTTTCTACCAAAATGTGAAGCATGAACATGTGGACCTCGTTGCGTCGCGGGCGTTGCCTAACGCCGGCCCACGGCACTTCATTTGCACTCGATTGACACCCGATCGGGCGGCGATATATTGCGCTCGATCTTGGCCATCAGCCCATCGGACGTCGCAGCCATGCACTCCTCGCGTCTGACACCCAACGTCTCCTGGGCCTTCTCTTCTTTAATGGCCTCCGTGGTGGATTAGACTTTCCCCGCGTGTTGCGTCCCCGCCCGCAAGGCACTCGTTGCGTTGGCACGGACTCACCGCCCGCACCCGCCCACCGCGCCGCGACGACTCCCAGACTCCAGCGCCCTGGGCCCGCTTGCACGCCACCTTTTTGGCGGAGATGGGGCATGACGCTCTGATCCCCCCAGCGTCCCGCGCGCATGCTTCGCGCCCAATGCCCCTTCCTCCTCCCTTGAGAGCCCACACATGACCACGACCGCACGTGTAGTGCTGGCGGTGATTGCGACCGCCGGCTGGACTTCATCAACCTGTGGCGAGCTGCTGACGCGCACCTGGAACGGCGGGGACGCAACCTGGAGCAGCGACGACGAATGGTCGCCCGCCGGCGCGCCGAACAACAACGGCGCCGACACCTTCCATGCGGTCGTGCCCACAGGCGCCGCGTTGCTGGATCAGGACATCACGATCAGTGAGTTGTCGGTCCAAGGAGGCACTATTGCTGGCGGCAACAGCTTAACGGTGCTCGACTCGCTGAACTGGAGCGGTGGCCGGATCGGCGGCGAGGGGACGCTCACGCTCGCCGGCGCGACCACGATCGACAGCAGCGGCGGCTGGGTGGAGCTGGCCGGCAGCCGCCAGGTCGTCACCCAGGGCGCCACCACCGTCGCGGGCACGACGCTCTACATCAACTCAAGCGGCGACGACGCCGTCCCCGGGCCGGTCTGGACCAACCAGGGCGCCTTCGCCGTCACCGACGAGTCCGACTTCTCCCTGCAGAACTACGCCGGCGGCCAGCCCAGCTTCGTCAACCACGCCGACGGCGTGTTCACCAAGTCCGGCGCCGACACCCAGACCGACGTCTCCGTGGTGTTCAACAACGACGGGACCGTCAACGTTGATAGCGGCACGCTCGCGTTGTGGAACGACGGGGCCGACGGCGGCGCCTACAACGTCGCCAGCGGCGGCAGGCTCCTCATGCTTGCCGGCACGCGGGCCCTGGGCGGCGGCAGCAGCCTCGCCACCGCCGGCGTGCTGCAGGTCTCCGGCGGGCAGCTGACCATCGGCGGGACCGCCACCATCAACGAGCTGGTCATCGACGGCGGCGCCCTGGAGTTCGGGGACACCCCCTACTCCGTCACCGGTCCGGTCACCTTCACTTCCGGCTTCTGGGGCAGCGCCGCCGACCTGACGCTCAACAGCTCGCTGAACTGGAGCGGCGGCCGGATCGGCGGCGAGGGGACGCTCACGCTCGCCGGCGCGACCACGATCGACAGCAGCGGCGGCTGGGTGGAGCTGCCCGGCAGCCGCCAGGTCGTCACCCAGGGCGCCACCACCGTCTCGGGGACGACTCTCTATGTCTACTCGACCGGCGACGACGCCGTCCCCGGGCCGGTCTGGACCAACCAGGGCGCCTTCGCCGTCACCGACGAGTCCGACTTCTCTCTGCAGAACTACGCCGGCGGCCAGCCCAGCTTCGTCAACCACGCCGACGGCGTGTTCACCAAGTCCGGCGCCGACACCCAGACCGACGTCTCCGTGGTGTTCAACAACGACGGGACCGTCAACGTTGATAGCGGCACGCTCGCGTTCTCCAACAGTTACTTGCAGACGGGAGGAACGCTGCGGCTGAACGGCGGAGCGGTAGCCGCCTCGCAACCACTCGAACTTCAGGGCGGCGCCCTAGAGGGGCACGGCGTGATCACCGGCGACGTGTCGAACAACGCGGTGATCTCCCCCAACGGCCCGAGCGGCGTACTGACCATCGATGGCGACCTGACGCTTGGTGTTAACTCCCTGATCGACATCGCCGTCGGCGGCTCGACGGCCGGCACCGGCTACGGCTACCTGACCGAGGCGGGGTTCACGCCGCTGTCGCTCGCCGGCGCGCTGGCGGTCACTCTCACCGGCGAGTACACGCCCGATGCCCTGTCGACATTCGTCGTCCTGCGGTCCAACGAGGACCTGACCGGCGCGCTCACGAACGTGGCGAACGGCGGTCGCCTGTACACGACCGACGACAGCGGCTCGTTCCTCGTCAGCTATGGCGAGTCCAGTCCATTCAACAACCGGCATCTGGTGCTTAGCTCGTTCGTGCCGATCCTGCCCGGCGACTACAACGACGACGGCCGTGTCGACGCGGCCGACTACACCGTGTGGCGCGACAACCTGGGCAGCGGCGTCTCACTAACCAACGACAGCACGCCCGGCGTCGGCCCCGACGACTACCTCCGCTGGAGGAACAACTTCGGCCGCACAGACGACTCTTTCGCCGGCGGACCATCGCTGTCGGCCGGCGCGGCGCCCGAGCCCGGGTGCTGGCCGGTGCTGCTGGCGTTGTTGGCGCTGCGCCGTCGTCGGGGCTGAGCTAAACAGGGGACTCATAAACGCCGTGCGGCCGACTCGAGCGAGCCGCACGGCGTGTTTCAAGGCGCCAGGCAGCGGGTACCGGGGCAGGATAGGTAAACGCGGTTTAGTTTTCACAACCTCTTGCAGCCTTCACCAGGCCATCGGCGTCCGTCGAAAGTTGCCCAATGCCCGCCCGGTTTGGTATGGTGAGGGGGTTGCCGAGCGAGCCGGTTAGGCGAGCACGGCCCCTCCTCTCCCCGCCCCCGACGGCGTTGTTCGCATGCGGCAGCTTGCCCTCTCGCTGGTTCTGCTTAGCCTTGCGCACGCGAGCCAGGCGGGCGACCACCGGGAGCACGTGGACAAGTTCGTCGCGCAGTACTGCCTCGACTGCCACGGCGAGGACTCGCCTGAAGCGGGCCTGGTTCTTGCCGATCTAGCGCCGCTCGACGGCTACGGGGCCGCGGCGTGGGATTCGGCCGCCCTCGAGCAGGTGTGGCGGCGCGTCCGGCTGCGTCAGATGCCCCCGCCCGACGCGTTTCGCCCGGACGAGTCCGAGTACCGCGACGCCATCACCGCCCTCGAGACGCTGCTCGACGGCCACGCCGAGAAGCACCCTGATCCTGGCCGCACCGAGTCGCTCCGCCGGTTGACGCGCAGCGAGTACCGCAATTCCGTGCGGGACCTGCTGGGCGTCGAGGTGGACGTCGACGAGTTGCTGCCCGCCGACGAGTCGTCCCACGGGTTCGACAACGTCACCGTGGGCGAGCTCTCCCCGCTGCTGCTCGGCCGGTATGTCGCCGCGGCGGAGAAGATCGCGGCCCAGGCAGTCCACGCCACGCCGACCGGTCCCGAGGGCGTCACCTTCCGGCTGCCGCCCGACCGGTCTCAGGAAGATCATGTCGTCGGGCTGCCGCTGGGGACGCGCGGCGGCGGGGTGTTCACCTACCAGTTCTCTCGCCCGGGTGAGTACGACGTCCGCATCCGCCTGACCCGCGACCGCGATGAGCACGTGGAAGGGCTCCGCGGAGAGCACGAGGTCGACCTGCTGCTGGACCGCGGACTAGTCGAGCGGTTCACGGTCGCACCGCCCCGTTCGCAGAAGGGCGAGCCGGACCACACCGAGGTCGACAAGCACCTGCGGAAGCGTGTCTGGATCGAGCCGGGCGTGCGCCAAGTGGGCGTCACCTTCCCGAGCAAGTCCCGCTCGATTCCGGAGATCAAGCGGCAGCCGTTCGACGCGTCGTTCAACCGCCACCGCCACCCCCGCCGGGCGCCCGCGCTGCTTGAGGTGTCGGTGGTCGGCCCGCTGGCGCCCGCTCAGCCAGGCGACACCCCCAGCCGCCAGCTGGTGCTCGGCGACGCCACGCCCACTCCCGACGACCCAACCGGCGCCGCGCGCGGCCGGCTGGAACCGCTCCTCCGCCTGGCCTATCGGCGGCCGGTGACCGCCGAGGACCTGGCGGGCCCCATGCGGGCGTTTACGGATCGTGCCGCAGCGGCGGGCTTCGAGGCCGGCGTCGAGGCGGCCGTGGCGGCGGCGCTGGTGAGCCCGCACTTCTTGTTCAGGGTAGAGTCCGAACCCGCGGACGCCGCCCCGGGCGATGTGTACCGCGTCTCGGACCTGGAGCTCGCCACCCGGCTCTCGTACTTCGTGTGGAGCAGCCTTCCGGACGATGAGCTGCTGTCGGTCGCCGCAGCAGGGACGCTCCACCAGCCAGCCGTGCTCCGTGGGCAGGTCGAGCGGATGCTGCGGGACGAACGCTCCCGCGCGCTGGTCGATAACTTTGCGTCGCAGTGGCTGCACCTCCGCAACCTGCAGAGCTTCCACCCGGACATGCGGCGGTTTGTTGACTTCGACGACAACCTCCGCCAGTCGATGCGGCAAGAAACCGAACTGCTGATGGCGCACGTTATCCGAGAAGACGAGAGCGTGCTGCACCTGATCCAGCCAAGCGTCGTGTACCTCGACGAGCGGCTCGCCACGCATTACGGCGTTCCCGGGGTGCGCGGCAGCCACTTCCGGCCTGTAGGCGTCGACCGTGCCGGCCACCGCGGCGGTCTGCTGCGGCAGGGGAGCGTGCTGGCCGTGACGTCCTACGCCCACCGCACCTCGCCCACGGTGCGTGGCTACTGGGTGCTAAAGAACCTGCTGGGGTCGCCCCCGCCACCGCCCCCACCCGACGTGCCCGATCTCGAGGACGCGGCCTCCGCGCAGGACAACACCGTCCGGGCCAAGCTGCAGGCGCACCGGTCGAACCCTGCCTGCGCCGCCTGCCACGACCTGATGGACCCCATCGGCCTGGCCCTCGAAAACTACGACGCCGTGGGGCGTTGGCGTGACCGCGAGGGCGAGGCGCCCATCGACCCCACCGGCGTGCTGCCGGACGGCACGCCCGTGGCCGGGGTGACCGACCTCGAGGCCAGCCTGCTGGCGCGTCCGGAAGTGTTTGTCGGCGCGATGGTCGAGAAGCTCTACACGTTCGCTCTGGGCCGCGGCGTCGAACCGAGCGACATGCCGGCCGTCCGCCGGGTGCTCCGCTCGGCCGCGGCCGACGACTACCGATTCTCCTCACTGGTGCTGGGCATCGTTTCCAGCGACCCCTTCTGCAAGAGGACCGTTCAATGATTCTGCGTCGCAAAGCGATTTCACGCCGGACACTGCTGCGGGGCGCCGGGGCCGCCATCGCCCTGCCGCTCCTGGACGCGATGGTGCCGGCCGCGACCGCCACCGAGGCGACCGTCGCGTCCGCCGCCCGGCTCAAGCGGCTCAGCTTCACCTACATACCGATGGGCTTCAATCCCGCGGAGTGGACGCCCGCCGGCGAGACGCTCGCCGACCTGCCGTCCAGCCTGCAGCCCCTCGAGGCGGTCAAGCAGCAGGTCTGCGTGCTGTCCGGCATGGAACTCCGCAACGCCTACCCGGGGTCGCACGCGACTTCGAACTCCGCGTTCCTCAGCGCGGCCCGCGCGAAGCGGACCGAGAGCTCCGACTACTGCAATGGCACCACCGTCGACCAGATCGCGGCCCGGCGCCTCGGCAAGCAGACGCAGCTTCCCTCGCTGGAGCTGGCGATGGACCAGCTGACCAACATCGGCCAGTGCGACAACGGCTACGCCTGCGTCTACCAGAACAACCTGTCGTGGTCCTCCCCGACCACTCCCCTGCCCTCGGAGGCCAACCCGCGGGCCGTGTTCGAGATGCTGTTCGGCGCGGGGGGGTCGTCGGCCCAACGCCGCGCGGCGTTGCAGCGCCGCGCCAGCCTGCTGGACACCGTGACCCACGAGATGCGCCGCCTGCGGAGCCGGCTGGGTCCGAGCGACCAGCACAAGATTGACGAGTACTTCCAGAGCATCCGCGATGTCGAGCAACGCGTCGCCCGCGCCGAAGCCAACGTCGACGAGAACCCGCTGCCCGACCTCGACCGCCCGATCGGCGCGCCGGCGTCGTACGCCGATCATGCTCGGCTGATGTTCGACCTGCAGCGGCTGGCGTTTCAAGGCGACATGACCCGGGTCGTCTCCTTCCAGCTCGCCCGCGAGGCCAGCACCCGCACCTACCCAGAGATCGGCGTGCCGGAACCCCACCACCCCACTACCCACCACGGCAAGAACCCGGAGAAGCTGGCCAAAGTGGCCAAGATCAACCGCTTCCACGTGTCGCTCTTCGCGGAGTTCCTGGAGTCGCTCGCGGCCACGCCGGAGGCCGAAGGCACGCTGCTCGACCACTCGCTGCTGCTCTACGGCAGCGGCATGGGCGACCCCGACGCGCACGACCATTCGAACCTGCCGGTGCTGGTCGCGGGCGGCGCGTCGGGCGGGCTCCGCGGCGGCCGCCACATCCGGTACCGCGACCAGACCCCGCTGGCCAACCTGCACCTCACGCTGCTCAACAAGGCCGGCCTCGAAATGGGCTCGTTCGGCGACAGCGACGGCCCGGCCGACGGCCTTTTCGAACCGCTCACGCTGTAGGGCAAACGGATGACCAACACCCGCGTCCCGCTGTGCGCCGCCGCGTTGGCGCTGCTGTTATGGGCGACGGCCGCTGGGGCCGGCGGTTCGCTCGCGGACCGTGCCGAGCAGAAAGAGTGGCAGGCGGTCGCCGACCTGCTGGGCGACGGCGCGACGCCTGCCGCCGCCCAGCCGGACGGGATGACCGCGCTGCACTGGGCGGTGCTCCACGGCGATGCGCCCACGGTCCGTCGGCTGATTGCGGCCGGCGCCGACGCCAACGCTGCCACCGGCTATGGCGTCCGCCCGCTGGCAATCGCGTGCCAGAACGGCGACGCCGACGCCGCCCGCATGCTGCTCTCAGCCGGCGCGGACGCCAACGCCACGCAGAGCGGCGGCGAGACCGCCCTGATGACCGCCTGCCGCACCGGCGATGGCCCGGTTGTCTCGCTGATGCTGGAAAGCCGGGCCGACCCGAACGCAATCGAGGCGAGCGGGCAGACCGCTCTGATGTGGGCCGCTTCGGCCGGCGCAACCAACGCGATCGATCTCCTGATCAAGCACGGCGCCGACCTGCACGCAACCAGCCGGCAGGGATTCACCGCCCTCGGCTTCGCGTCGCGCGACGGCCGGCTGACCGCCGCTGCCCGGCTTCTCCAAGCCGGCGCCGACGTTAACGCGGCGATGCGGCCGCAGGACCGGGATGAGCGGGCGCCGCGGAAGGGGATGTCGCCGCTGCTGCTGGCGGTAGAGAGCGGCCACTTTGAGCTGGCGCTGCTGCTCGTCCGTCAAGGCGCCGACCCGGACGATCAGCGGAGCGGCTACACGCCGCTGCACGCGATTAGCTGGGTCCGCAAGGCCAACCTCGGCGACAACCCATCGGGCGACCCCGAGCCCCGTGGCTCGGGCGGCGTGACGAGCCTGCAGTTCGTGTGTGAATTGGTGGCCGCCGGCGCCGACGTTAACCGGCGCATCGAGGGGAACAAGGGCGGCGCCAAACAGCTCCGGCACGACGGCTGCTCGCCGCTGCTGTTCGCCGCCCGCACGGCCGACCTGCCACTCGTCCGGCTGCTGGTCGACCTGGGCGCCGACCCGACCATTCCTAACCGCGACGGCTGCACCCCGCTGATGGCGTGCGCCGGCGTCGGTGTGCAGGGGGTGGGCGAGGAGGCGGGCGCCGAACCCGAGGTTTTGGAGACGCTCGATTACCTGCTGGCGCTCGGTGCTGAGGTGAACACCATCGACGACAACCGAGAAACCGCTATGCACGGCGCCGCGTACCGCAACTTCCCACGCGTTGTCGAGCTGCTCGCCAAGCACGACGCCGACCCACAGCGGTGGAACCACAAGAACAAGTCCGGCTGGACGCCGATGCGAATCGCCGAAGGGCACCGGCCCGGTTCCTTCAAACCCCACCCGCCAACGCAGGCGGCCCTGCGCGCCGCCCTGGGGGCGCCGCCGCCCTGACCCTCAAGTCAGTCTTCCGCCATCACAATCTCGTAGTTCAGCGGCGAGTTGGGCAGCGGAGGGCCGGTCAACACCGCCCTGCCCTGCTCTAGCCGGTACTCGAACGGACTGCCGGTGACCGGGTCGGACGGGATCGGCACGGCGGTTACCTCATCGAGTGATTCAGGCAGCGCCCCGCCGTTGCGCGCCGCGTGGATGCGGAGGGCCTCGAAGACCCTGAGCACGGCAATCTCCCGATCAGCTCGCGTCAAAGCCCGCTTGACCCAAACGACCCCGATCACGAGGTTTTTGGCAATCGGCGCGAGCTCCGCCTCCGGACGGCCGGCAGACGCGACCGTCCGATCGAACCCCCGCACCGCCTGCGGGTAGGGGACGAATAGGTACTTCAGGACATCCTGGTGCAGCCGGCGGTAGTCCCACAGGGTGCGATGCAAAGCGGCCTCGAACACCGTCATCTCGTCCACGCGTTCTTGCTCCAGGCCGTACTCGACTAGCCGCCGACGGGTCACGCTGTCTTGCTGCCGGCATCGATCCGCGAGCGCCTCGCGGGTCGGGACCGGGTCGGATTCCTGCGACGAGATCCATTCGAGCAGCCGCGTGCAAGCGTCAAGGTAGAACTCTTGCCACTGCTCATCGGTGCGTGCGGCTGAGTCGAGGTCAGCAAAACCAGGGATCGAGAGCTCGACGCCGCCGGCCTCGACATCAATCGCGTCGCGCACGTTGAACAGCGGTGTCGGCAACGTCGTAAGCGCCCAGTAGAGGTTCGGTGCGTCCGGCTGCTGGACCAGGGTTTCTACCTGCGAGTTCATCAGCTCCGACCAGGCGATTCCCACCAGTGCGCTCACAAAGGTGCGGCTCTGCGCCACGTTCAAACCGCCGGCGTACCCTATCTGCAGCGTGTTAATCGCCTCTTCGAATTCTCGGTTGGCGATGTGGATCCTGGCCTTGGCCGCGAGAATCCTCGCAAACTCCCGCGACTCCTGCACCTCTGGGAGCATGAGGGTGTAGAACGGCGACTCCGTGCGGATGGGAAGCTGCCAATCGCAGTAGTCACAATTGGCGGCGCGGCGCAGGTCGTCCAGGATGTGGCCATCGACCATCGCCATCCCCGCCTGCCCGTTGCGCAGGTCGTCGAGCGGCGCCTCGATCCAGCCGTGGTACACCTCATGAAGCTCGCTGTCCCCAAAGAACACGTTCTCCTCAGCCTTTACCTTGCCGTAGAACACGGCGGCATTGCCGGGCGTGCGCTGGAGGTAGCCGGGCAAGAGCCGGTACCGGAAGGCGGGTTGGGACTCTTCCTGAGGGTGTAGGGTGATTCTGATTGCCTGCGCAGGCGGTTCGGCCATTACACAAGCTGGCGCACACAGCACTGTGACGGCCAGCAGCCCTAGCATCTCGATTGCCCTGATGGGGTTCGCCATGGCGACGCTCCTTGTTCGATTCAAAGACGACAATCAGATCTCTCGCAGTTCGCGCCACGAGACAGGCGTCAGCGGGGCGCTGAGCGGCACGACACGACGACCGCCCTCCGCCGGAGAAGATGCTTGACTGGGGCGCACGGGGGCAGGCTCTGCTACCCGGCGCACGTCGCGGTGGACGGAAGCAACGGAAAGGCGGTGAGGATCGACCAGGCGGCTGATCGGTGGTTGCGCCGTTGTGGAATTCGCTCCGTGCGGCGTGATGCGGTCGCTGCCGCCGCCGACCAGCATCATCAGAAACAGCGCGGCCATAGTCGTCATGCCGCCGAACGCTGCGGGCCAAGCTGCCCTGCGGCCGAACGGGAGCGGGGCCGCAGCGTCCAAGCGGGCTTCCGCGGCCGCGTAGCCAGCAAGGTAGCAGGCGTGCTCACGGTCCAGAGCGGCTGCGCTCGGCTTCAACGAAAGCAGCATCGACTCGATCGGATCGGGCTCTGAGCCCTTCAGCGGTCTACGTTCGGACATCCCAGGCTCCAATGTTTGCGTAGTTCGGCGAGCGCCGCGTTGTAGTTTCGGTGGGCCGTGCTCGACGAGCAGCCGGTGAGCTTGCCGATCTCCGCGAGCGTGTGGCCGCCCCAGATCCTCAGCACCACTACCTCCCGCAGCTCCAGCGGAAGGGCGGCGAGCGCCCGCTGGGCGTCGGCCGCGTCCAGCGGCGTTTCGAGATTCGACTCGAACCACGCGTCCCGCAGTTTGCCGCCCTTGCGTTCGTGCGACGCGCGGACCGCTTGTCGGCGGGAGGCGTCGATCGCGCCGTTCCGCACGACGCGGTACAGCCACCTGGCCGGGTTCTCGGGCGGCGGCGACTGCCGCATCAACGAAACGAGCGCGTCCTGCACGACGTCCTCGGCGTCGCACGGCCACTGCCGGGCGTACAGCACCAGAGCGGCGCCGTGCTGGTCGAGCAGTCGTGAGAACCGCAGGTGCTGTTCGTCGGCCATGGAAACCCGTCGGGAGGTGCGTCACTAACAAGACGCTCCCCGACTGGTTTCTTCCCACGATTTCTGGCCAGCGCCTGGATATCACCCGCGGCGGGCCGGTTCGCCCGCCAGTCAGCCCTCCGGTGTCGTACTAATCTGAGCCAGAAGGCCCCTCGAAACGCGCATGGCAGACCTCAACCGTACCCGTCAGCTTGGCGAAGTTGCTTGAGTTGAAGCCCTGCAGCCCGCCAAGGAGAAATGTCACACTGCAGAGCACCCGCTTCAGCTCTCGCGAAGCCGGGCCCCGTCGGTCCTCGTCATTGACGCAGGGCGGCGGTAGGGACAGCGTCCGCGACAACCGGGCGCACAGCCAGCCAGCGCGACGCAACGAATCGGCGGTGCGAGCGTCGTTGGGGCGATCGTCCGATGCGGCCATCTTGGCGGTAAGCCGCCGGCCCCGATCACCGCGGCCGCTTGGCGACCACGCCGAACACGTTCTCCAAGCCGAGCTTCTCGCCCAGCTTTTGAAAGAGCGTGTTCTGCGAGCTGTAGTAGCGAACCACCCTACACTCGCAGCCGAGTTCGACTAGCAGGTTCGCAATCGCTTCCTGGTCGACCCCGTTCCGCACAACGTGGTACTCCGCGTTGTCGCTCTTTGAGTCATCGTGGTAGACGCCAAACTTGCGGCGTGCCCTGCGGTAGATCCCGCCGAGGACGTCACCCTTGGCCCCACCCGAAAGCCGCCAGAAGAAGTATCCGGTGTCGGTCAGAGCGCGGTTCGCAAACCCAACGGTGTCGTACCGCAACGGGTCCTGGAAAGAGAAGAAAACCCCGCCCGGCTTTAGCAGGGACACCGCGCGGCGGATCAACGACAGGTAGTCGGGGATGTGGTGCAGGAACGCGTTGACCGCCACGATATCGTAGGACGCGTCCTCCTCCTTGAGGAAGTCGTGGATGTCTTGGCAGCGTGCGTCGAGCTGGTCGCTGCGTCCCTGGGCTTTGCTCTTGAGCGCCGCCAGCTGCGAGGAGGAGATGTCGACCGCTACGACCTGCGCCCCCAACTCAAGGAAGGGCAGCGTTACGCCGCCCTCGCCTGCGCCCAAGTCGGCGACCACCGGCGAATCGGTTGACTCTTTGGCCGCATCAAAAACCTCGAGCACCAGCCTCCCGTAGAGTTCACGGAGGCTCTCGTGCTTGATGTGGGGCGCGCCGTCGATGTACTCATCGAGGTCCCTGCCCTCATAGGCGATCTGATTCGCCATGCTGGCGATTCGGTCCAGGCGCTCGTCCATCCAGTTGCGCTCCAGCGACGCGAGCCGTCCATCCGGCCCAAGAATCGGTCGGGCTCCCTGAACGAACCCCGATCCGCACTGTAGTTTTGCGTCGCCCCGTCCCGGCAGAACATCAACGAACGCCTGATCACGCCATTCTGTCCAGCCCGCCCCGGTTCATCAAGCAATATGCTGACCTGGACGCGGAGCTGCCGGGTGGTCCGCTTAGGACCAGCGCACAAAAAAGCCCTGCTTGGGTTTGAGCCCAAGCAGGGCTAAAAAACCTGGCGATACCTACTTTCGCACTGGTAGGCACTATCATCGGCTCTGGAAGCTTAACTACTGTGTTCGGAATGGGAACAGGTGTTTCCGTCCAGATATGGTCGCCAGAAGAAACCTGGGGGGCGGCGAAGCCCGCCCAGGCTTAATTTGGTATTGCAAGAGTGGCGTCCGCGGAACGTTGTTCCGCGGCCCTCAGACTCAAGAGCTTTGGATAAATGTAGCCAAGCGTTCGTCCATTAGTACCGGTTAGCTGAACGTATTACTACGCTTACACATCCGGCCTATCAACCTGGTCGTCTTCCAGGGGACTTTCGGGCATTGCCCAACGAGACCTAATCTTGGAGCGGGCTTCACGCTTAGATGCCTTCAGCGTTTATCCTTTCCGTCCTTAGCTATCCAGCCGTGCCGCTAGCGCGACAACTGGCACACCAGAGGGACGTCCATCCAAATCCTCTCGTACTAAAGATGAACCTCCTCAAGTCTCGTACGCCCACAGTAGATAGGGACCGACCTGTCTCACGACGGTCTGAACCCAGCTCACGTACCACTTTCATTGGCGAACAGCCAAACCCTTGGGAGCTTCTTCACCCCCAGGATGTGATGAGCCGACATCGAGGTGCCAAACCGCTCCGCCGCTATGGACGCTCGGGAGCGATAAGCCTGTTATCCCCGGAGTACCTTTTATCTGTTGAGCGATGGCCCTTCCATTCGGGACCACCGGATCACTAAGCCCTACTTTCGTACCTGCTCGACTGATAAGTCTCGCAGTTTAGCACCCTTCTACCTTTACGCTCGATGCGTGATTGCCAACCACGCTGAGGGTACCTATTGGGCTCCTCCGTTACTCTTTGGGAGGAGACCGCCCCAGTCAAACTGCCCAACTGACACTGTCCGCTGCCTGGCTTCACAGGAATCAGCGTTAGAACTAAGCCATGAACAGGGTGGTATTTCACCAACGGCTCCCCCCGATCTAGCGACCGGGGATCAAAGCCTCCCACCTATCCTACACAGTACATAGCACAGCCCAATATCAGCCTACAGTAAAGGTTCACGGGGTCTTTCCGTCTAGCTGCGGGAACGTGGCATCTTCACCACGACTACAATTTCACCGGGTCACTGGTTGAGACAGTATTCCTCTCGTTACGCCTTTCATGCAGGTCGGAACTTACCCGACAAGGAACTTCGCTACCTTAGGACCGTCATAGTTACGGCCGCCGTTTACTGGGGCTTCGGTCGAAGGCTTCGCTCTAATGAACTAACTTCCTACCTTAACCTACCAGCACCGGGCAGGCGTCAGTCTCTATACGTCCACTTACGTGTTAGCAGAGACCTGTGTTTTTGATAAACAGTCGGAGGAACCGATTTACTGTGGCCAGCCGAAACTGGCATCCCTTATCGCGAACTTACGGGATCATTTTGCAGAGTTCCTTAACCAGTGTTCTCCCGAGCGCCTTAGACTACTCGTCTCGCCTACCTGTGTCAGTTTTAGTACGGTCGCCGTGCTTCAACCCTCATGAGCTTTTCTTGGACGTCTTTCAGATGACATACCCAACGTAAACGGGGTTAGCCTTGCGGCCAGGCACATTTCTAATCGTGCCCTCACCATCGGGACGCCGTCCCTCACTTGGTCCACACGAGCGGCGCAGGAATATTAACCTGCTGTCCATCGACTACGCCTTTCGGCCTCGTCTTAGGAACCGGCTAACCCTGGGCGGAATTACCTTCCCCAGGAAACCTTAGGCTTTCGGCGAGCAGGATTCTCACCTGCTTTATCGTTACTCATTCCGGCATAATCACCTGTTGGCCCCACCACCGCTCCTTACGGTACGGCTCGTATCTGACCAACAGCGCTCTCCTACCACTTGCCCGAAGGCAAATCTATGGCTTCGGTGTCGTACTTACTCCCGTTCATTATTGGCGCAGAACTGCTCGACCAGTAAGCTGTTACGCACTTTTTAAATGATGGCTGCTTCTAAGCCAACATCCTGGTTGTCACAGCAATTCAACTTCCTTAGTGACTGAGTACGACTTCGGGACCTTAGCCGATAGTCTGGGTTGTTTCCCTCTCGACCGCGAAGCTTATCCCCCGCGGACTGACTGCCGAGATAGTTATGTTGGTATTCGGAGTTTGGCTCAGCAGGGTACCCCGCGAAGGGCCCCAAACCAAATCAGTATCTCTACCCCCAACACATAGTGGCTCGACGCTAGCCCTAAAGCTATTTCGGAGAGAACGAGCTATCTCCTGGTTTGATTAGACTTTCACTCCTCCCCACAAGTCATCCCCTCAGTTTTCAACCTAAGTGGGTTCGGTCCTCCACGCGGTACAACCCGCGCTTCAACCTGCTCATGGGTAGTTCACCAGGTTTCGCGTCTACCGCCAACGACAATGCGCCCTATTAAGACTCGGTTTCCCTGAGGCTTCGGCCCGTAAGGCCTTAACCAAGCCGCAAACGGTAACTCGCCGGATCATTATGCAAAAGGCACGCCGTCACACATCCCCGAAGGTATAGTGCTCCGACCGCTTGTAAGCGCATGGTTTCAGGTTCATTACCTCCCCTCGACGGGGTTCTTTTCATCTTTCAGTCGCCATACTGATTCACTATCGGTCATCAAGTAGTATTTAGCCTTACGGGATGGTCCCCGTAGATTCAGTCGGGGTTTCACGTGACCCGACCTACTCAGGTGTCACTCGGTAGGTTGTGTAAGTTTCGCTTACGGGACTTTCACCCCCTGTGGTCCAACATTCCAGATGGTTCTGCTACCACACAACTTCCCATGTGAGTGATCCTACAACCCCGCAGGGGAGACCCCCGCGGTTTGGGCTATTTCGCTTTCGCTCGCCGCTACTTACGAAATCGAGTTTTCTTTCTTCTCCTGCAGTTACTTAGATGTTTCAGTTCACTGCGTTCGATTGGGAATCCCGGGATCATCGCTTGTTTGTCAACTCCCCCAGGCATTTCGCAGACTTCCACGCCCATTCTCTTGATGCCAAGACATCCCCCATGCGCTCTTAGTAGCTTGGCTACATTAATCCAAAGCTCTCACTCCTCGTGCCGCCGCCGGGCGAACCCAACAGAGCCACGCGAACCAAGAACCGGCTTAATGCACTACTATTCCGTCAGCCTAAGGATGATCCACCCCTCGGGCCTAAGCCCGAAACGGCTGACGGAGAGTAACGCTTCTCAAATCTAAGAGCTCGGCGGGAAGGCAAACACAGCCGTGCTTGGGAGCACGGCAACCTTCCCGTCGAAGATGCCACTCTTGCTTCTACCAAATTGTCAAAGATCGCTTGGCCGCGGCTCTGGCCGCCACCCGAAGGTGACGGACTTTACCATCGGCCCCGGCCACAATCTGCCGGGATTGCTTCCCCGCGACTTTCGCGGCTGGCGGGGATAGGGCCTCAGGAGGCCTTACCCCCGGCGGCCGCTTGGCTGCACTGGGGAAACGAGAATACTACCGCGTGTTCGCTTCCTTGTCAAAGGCCTTTGGGGAGAAATCCAAAAAAGATTTTGGCGGCTCTCCATTCCGCGGCCTTTGTCGCTGGCCAGCTTACCGGGTGCGGCTGGCGGCAGAGAGGCGTGCTCTCTAACCGTGTCCGCGGCCCCGTTGGCCAAGCGAAAGAAGGATGCTGCTGGACTCGGGTGACCCCGAGAATCAACTGCATCGGCAGGATAATAGCACACCTTGAATCTATCTCAATGGGGGCGCCTGGAATTCCTGCCAGGTTTTTTGAAGAGCGCCTTCACACGGCACGCAACCGCCGCGTGGCAGCTCGTTTCGCGCGGCCGCCCTGCCCCGTCGCGGCTTACGCCGCGTCAGCGGTTCCACCATTGAGACAAGAGCTACACCAGCAGCGGTTCGTCCTGGTCGGTCACGTCTGCCAGCGCCGACTCGGCGCGGGACAGCAACTGCGTGGCGGTCTCCAACTCCTGCACGGTGGTGTACGTGAACCGCGCGTCGAGCGTGAGGTTCTGGTCGCCAACCGGCACGGCGCAGAGCGAGAGCGCCGAGTTGGCCCGACGGGCGATAACCTCTGCGTCGGCGGCGGTGGTGTTGGGCAGCAGCACGCCGAACCGGTCGGCGGCCAGCATGCAGACGGTGTCCATCTCTCGGAGTGTGCTGATCAAGAACTGGGCCACCGAATCCAGCAGGCAGCGGCTCGCGTTCTCGCCGTAGTTGGCCTGGATCTCGCCCGCGCCATCGAGGCCGACCACCAGCACCGAGAGCGGCGTGCCGCTGCGCTGCGACTCGGCGACGCGCTGCATCAGCTGGTTGACGAACACCGTGCGGCTTGGGAGCTGATCGAGCAGGTGCCCGACGGCCGGCTTCTCGGCCGCCTTCTCTTTCTTCTCTTTTTCTTGGGCCATCCTGTCGAGCACCGCGTAGCACTCGCCCTCGATGTTCACATAGCCGCGGTTACGGCCTTCGTCCTTGGAGATGTAGAGCGCGTCGTCCGCGCGGCGGAGGATGCGTTTAGCGTCGTCGCCCTGGCTAATCTGAGCCACGCCGATGCTGGCGGTGACCTTGAGGTTCTTGCCCTCGTGTTCGAGAACGCCCCCCTCGATCTCCGTCCGGACTCGTTCGGAGAGCGCCATGGCGTCGTGGAGCGACGTGGCCGGCAGCACGATGGCGAACTCCTCACCGCCGTAGCGGCACGGGATGTCCATTGTGCGGGTGCTCTTGCGCATCGCGGCCGCGACCCGCTTGAGCACCTCGTCTCCGGCCTGGTGGCCGTGGGTGTCGTTGAAGTTCTTGAAGTGGTCGACGTCGAGGATCACAAGGCAGAACGGCGTCTGCTTGCGTTCCCACTCGGCGAACCGCCGCTTGAGCTCGTCGTCGAACGCGCGGCGATTGGCCAGGCTCGTGAGCGAGTCGGTGCGGGCCTCGCTCTCGTGGATCGCGATCTCGGCCGCCTGGGCCTTGATCTGCTTCTCGGCCTTCTCGAGCTTCTTCTGGAGCATGTCGTTGGCCGAGACAATCCGTGTCAGCGCCGTGGTGACGATGGACTGGTCCACCACGCCGTGGGCGTCTTCGGCGGCGCGCAGGTCGCGTGAGATCTGCTCGACGCAACGCGAGTGCTTGCCGACGTCAGACGCCACGCCGGTGGCGATGTCGTGCAGCTGGCCGGTGGCCAGCAGCGCCCGCTCGAGCGCTAGGCGTTTCTCGAGCGCCACCTCCTGGGCGTTGCCCTGATCGTCGTCGCCGGGGCGTTTCTTCCCACCAAAGAAGAACGCGCCAGCAACGAACCCAATCCCGATCGCCAGGCAGGCGAACAGCAGGTTGATCAGCATCCAGGGTAGTGGTGAACTAGCCGCCATGGGTCTTGCTCGGCCGTGGGTGGTGTCGAACGCATCAGGGTTCGTGTAACGCTCGTCCAACCGGTTGGGCCGGTGTAGAGCGTCGTGCAAACATACGCCGCTAGCGGGCCCCTGCAAAAAGTTGCTTAAGAATCCAGTTGCTCCGATTCCTCGGGCTGTGCCGGCCGCGCCTATTCGACGGCGTCACGACGGATGCCGCTGTGGCTCTGCTCCGCCAGCCCAGCGGCATCTACGCATTTAGCTGTGGGTTGACCGGTATTCCACCTCCCTCGGCCGCCGTCCGACCTACACGTATGGCAGCCCTCGGCATTGCGCCGGGGCGCTGAACCGATACCCTTGAAGGTCTCCGTCCCGATCCGATGTGCTCTCAGGTGCTGCCTCAATCTGTGTGCGGTGAATGGACCCCCAGAGACCCCTGGGAGAGGGCGCTGGGAGCGTCTAGCGATGGCCTGTGGGAATGGCGTCCAAACGGCGAGACTTGGTGCGCCCCACAGTTCTGGCGATTGCTGGGGTACAGCGTCGCCGATACGGCGGCGGGCCGAGACTTCACCAGGCTCCTGCACCCGTCCGACCGCTTGCCGGTCGCCGAGCAGCTGCACGAGTGCTGCGAGGCGGGCAGGCCCTTCGACATGCAGTTCCGCCTGCAGGCTCAAAGTGGTGAGTTCTTGTGGGTGCGGGCCCAGGCAGCCGCCTATCGAGACGACGAGGGGCGCTCGTACTCGGTCGCGGGTTCGATCAAGGACATCACTGGCTACAGAGCAACCGCTGAAGCGTTGCGGGACCGTGAGAAGCGTTTCTACCGAAGGCAGCGACTAGACGCTTTGGACTGCCTTGCCGGCGGTATCGCGCACGAGTTCAACAACCTCATGCAGGCCGTCCGGGGCTACATCGAATGCGCATCGAGAAGCCTGCCACCTGAGTCCGACGCGGCCCAAGACCTCGCCAAGGCGTTGCTGGCGGTTGGGCACTCAACCGAACTTACCGGGCGGCTACTCAACTTTGCGGGGTCCGAAGAGCAAGACGAGCATCTCGTGGACGTCGGCGCCGTCGTGGCCGCAGTGACGGAACTGGTTAGGCCGATCATTGGGAGCGGGATCGTCCTCACCTGTCGAACGTGCGAAGAGCCGCTCACGGTCCTCGCCGATGAGACCGCGTTACGGCAGGCGCTGCTGAACCTGTCCATCAATGCCCGCGACGCGATGGACGGCGTCGGTGAGCTGACGATCGAATTCCACCCGTTCTGGCTAGCAGCGGAGCACGGGGCGACGGTTGGCGAACTCAAACCAGGCGGGTACGCCCGCATCCTGGTCACCGACACGGGCGTCGGGGTACCCAGCCACTTAGTCGAGAAGATCTTCCAGCCGTTCTTCTCAACCAAGGAGGTGGGCAAGGGATCCGGGCTGGGCCTGCCCTCGGTGCTAGGCGCCGTGGAGGCCTTCGGTGGCCACGTAGAACTGCATACGACGCCCAACGTCGGCACGACCTTCGCCATCTATTTGCCGCTGATTAAGGGGACGGAGGTCGACCGGTCCCCTGAAACCCGCCCTAACCGACGAGTCCTACTCGCCGCTCCTGAGTCGCCATTCCGAGAGTCGACGCGGAGGATGCTCGAGTCGATCGGCTGCCGCGTCACGTGCTCCGACGGCATCGCCGCTGCGCGCGAAGTGCTGGGCGTCCGCCCAGACACGTTTGACCTGCTACTTGCGGATGTCGACGCACGTACCGCGGCGCTGCGAGACGAGCTTGCCGGGCTCAAGGCCGTTGCACCCAGCCTGCCGTGTGTCGTCACCGCGGGCGTCCGGCACGTGGTCAAGCAGGATCTGGCGGACATGGACGACATCAACGTGCTGCAGAAGCCATTGGACGCCGCAGCGTTGGCGGCGGGGCTAGCAGCCGCTATGCGCTACGACCCGATGGCCACGGAGTAGTACCCTTCGGCCGCAAGGCCTCGCTCAGAGCGAACACGCCAACATGGAATTCACCGGATACCGAGCCCTCGTGGTTGACGACGAGCCGTATGTGCGCGAGCTTGCCTCGCGCGCGTTGGCTAAGCGTTCGCTGCAGTGTGACGTGGCGTGCAACGGCGAGGAGGCGATGCTGCTGGCGGGCCGGTACCCGTACGACGCGGTGGTGACCGACCTCCGTATGCCCCGCGTCCACGGACACGCCCTGGCTGCCGAGCTGCTGTCCTGGCCAAACCGGCCGAAGATCGTCGTGCTGACCGGTCTGGCGGAGCCGCGGCTGGTGGAAGACCTGCGGCGACGAGGCATCGACGAGATCCTGCAGAAGCCCGTTGACTTTGAAGAGCTGGCGGCTCGGGTTGCGTCGCTTATCGACCCCGCGTTCGTCGACGACGACGACCGCGAGAGCCCCAAGTCGATCAAGCTGCTGTCGACGATCGAGCGATCGCTGCTTGAGCTCAGCGAGATGTTCTCCGAGCGGCTGGAGGGGGTCTTCGAGATCAGCGAAGCCATGACCGACCCGCCGGCGGCCGTGAACGACTTCATCCACCGCCTGGAGGAGGAAGAAGCGCTCGCCGAGCAGAGCACGACGAAGAAGCTCCGCGACCGCGACGTGCAGAAACGCCGCCGCGAACGCGCCCGCGTGCGGTCGGTGGCGCTCGCCGTCCCGGTGACGCGTCACATCGCCCGCTGCGGCGAGCCGTTCACACTAGCGGTGCGGGACATCTCGGAGTCGGGCGTCCGCCTACTCCATACGCGGGCCGTGACGTCCGAATTCCTGGCCCTGAAGTGGACCTGTCAGACGCTCCCGTTCCGCGAGATTGAGGTGGTCAGCAAGGTGATGCGGTGCGAACCGATGAGCCGCTTCTACGACTACGGCTGCCAATTTGTGCTAGCCGACTAGCCGCGCCGCCGGCCCTCGAACGGCCGAACTAAAGAGCGCCCCCGGCAGGATTCGAACCTGCGACACACGGTTTAGGAAACCGATGCTCTATCCCCTGAGCTACGGGGGCTTGGCGGATCGACGGGGAGTCCATTGCGACCGTCCCGGCGCATCACTCGATCGGGACAGTGTACCAGCGGCGGCGGCGGCCGGGTAGTTGGCTGCGGTGGCTGAATCTAAAGGTGTTGCAGCGTAGCGGCCGCCGGCTTCCCACCCGACTGATAGGAGTGCTGGAAGGGCAATGCTAGGTGAGTGTGGATCCGCAGCGCGACGCGTCCGCTGCGTGTGGCTAATACGCACGGTGAATAGCCACGGGGCGGCGATCGCAGACGTAGGTTTGCACGGCGACGCCCTCCGACATGGGACGATAGGTGCCCCATCTCAACCGCTCAGAAAACGCAGGCGACTACCCCCCTCACCAAACCTTCGGCGCCGCGGCCACAACACCGGGCCGTCTACGCCGGTCTACCTCCTATGCAACTCTGGATCGTCAGCAACAGCGAGCCAACGACCGCGCGGGTGTTGAACACTCTCAGCGATCTGGACTTTGACTGCCCTCTCGAGCATGTGCTGGGGCTGTCGACCGTGCTGGCGGACTCGTTCTCCTGGGACATGGGCGAAGGTGTGGTGTTCGTTACAGCCGACGAGGTTTCCGGCGACCTGATCGGCTTAGTATCAGAAATCCGCTCGAGCAGCAGCAACTCAATCGTCGTGGTGGCGCCGGCATCCGACTCGCGCCGGATGCTGCAGGCGATTCGCGCCGGCGCGGACGACTTCCTGGATGTCGAGAGCGACCTGCGACGCGAGATCGGCGACCTGGTGACCCGGGTGTTCTATGAGCAGCGGCGCTCAGTGGGCCGCGGGCGGCTCGTCAGCGTGTTCCCGGCGTACTCGCAGGGCGATTGCGATCTAACCGCGGTGAACCTAGCTGCGGCGTCCGCACGAGGCGGCCGGTCGTGCGCTCTGCTCGACCTCAACCTCAGCGGCGGCGACCTGGCGACCTACCTCGGGGTGAGCCCGCAGCACACGGTCAACGACCTTGTACACCAACCCGACGGCATTGACGAGGGAATGCTGCACCAGGCAATGACCCGGCACGATTCAGGGCTCGCGCTGCTGGCGGGGCCTCCGTCGATGTGCTCGCCGGATGACGACGCCCACCACGCGTGCCGCACCATCGCCTCATTGGCGCAGGACAGCTTCTCGCTCGTGTTCGCCTGCCTGACCGGCGCACACTCGCCCGAGAGCGTCCAGCTGCTGGAGCGGAGCGACTCGCTTGTAATGACGATGAGGCTCGACTTGATCTCGATCTGTCGGGCGAAGAAGCAGCTCGATCGCCTGCGGGACCTCAGCGTTTCCACCGGCGCGCTGCGTGTCGTCGCGTTGGAGACCAGCGGCGCCGTGCAGCTGCCGCTCAAGGAGGTGACCCGCGTGCTGGACCTCGAGGACGGCATCGTCTGCATCCCCGACGACCAGCAGGCGGTCAGCATGTCGGTGAACATCGGCGCGCCGGTCGTGCAGGAGTCGCCGGCGTCGGCGGTCTCCAAGGCGTTCGTCGAGCTGGCGGGGACACTGGCAGAACGGACGCGCGAAGCCAAACCTCCGGCGAAGGCGGCCGCGAGTCAGGGGTCGGTGTTCTCGCTCGCCTCCAGCATGTTCCGCGGCGCCAAGACCAACCCGGGAAGTAAGAAATGAACGAACAGACTGGCCGATCCGGCTCGCAGGACAAATCCCGCGACACACGCTTCCAGCGGCTGAAGTCGGAGCTCCACGAGCAGCTCATCAGCAGTGTCGACTTCTCCGTGCTTAAATCGGTTGATCCCGACGTGCTGCGGGGTGAGCTGCGACGCGGCGCCGAGGCGCTGTGCCGCAAGCACTCCGACCTGTTGAGCCAGTCGGATCGTCAGCGGCTGATCGACGAGCTCGTCGACGAGACGCTCGGCCTCGGCCCGCTCGAGTCGGTCATGCACGACCCGACGGTGTCGGACGTGCTGATCAACGGACCCCACTGCGTGTACGTCGAGCGCCGGGGGCGGCTCGAGCCCACCGACCTCCGGTTCCGTGACCAGGACCACCTGCTCGATATCGTCCAGCGGATCGTAAGCCGGGTCGGGCGGCGCGTCGACGAAGCGAGCCCGATCGTCGACGCCCGCCTGGCCGACGGGAGCCGGCTCAACGCGGTGATCCCACCGCTGGCGTTGGACGGGGCGCTGGTCTCGATCCGCAAGTTCTCTAAGAAACCGCTCACGCCAGGCGACCTGGTCGCGCGGAAAGCGGCGACGCCGCAGATGCTGGAGTTCCTGGCCGCGTGCGTCAAGGCAAGGCTGAACATCCTGGTCGCTGGGGGCACCGGCAGCGGCAAGACCACCCTGCTCAATGCGCTGTCCCGGTTCATCCCCGAGGACGAACGGATCGCCACCATCGAGGACGCGGCCGAGCTTCAGCTGCAGCAGCCCCACGTCGCGCGGATGGAGACCCGCCCCGCCAACCTCGAGTCGCGCGGCGAGATCACCTCGCGCGACCTCGTCCGCAACGCGCTTAGGATGCGTCCCGATCGGATCGTGGTCGGTGAGTGCCGCGGGCCCGAGGCGTTCGACATGCTGCAAGCCATGAACACCGGCCACGACGGCGGGATGTCGACCATCCACGCCAACGACGCCCGCGACGCGATGAGCCGGCTCGAGCTGCTGGTGGGGATGGCGGCGCCGGAGCTGCCGATGTGGTTCGTCCACCGGCAGATCGCGTCGGCGATCCACATCGTCGTCCACCTGGCGCGGCTCAGCGGCGGCGAGCGGAAGATCCTGCAGATCTCAGAGATCACCGGCGTGCAGCGCGAGACGATCAGCATGCACGACTTGTTTGTGTTCAACCAGACCGGCGTCGACGCCGACCACCACCCGATCGGCCGGCACGAGGCGTGCGGCATCCAGCCCAACTGCCTCGACCGGCTTGTCGCGTCAGGGGTCGGCGTGCCGAGGGAGTTGTTCCGGCAGGGCGAGTGCCCCGTCGAGCGGATCGACGCGGTGGGGGCCCAGTCATGACCGACAACGCGGTGCTGATCGCCGTTTTTGCGGCTGTGTCGTTGCTATCGGGCGCCGTCGGGCTGGCGGTGTACCACTGGGCGTTCCGCTACCGCGACCTCGTCAACGCCCGGCTGCACGAGCTCGCCCGGGACGATGCGGACGCGGCGTCGGTTTCGCTGTTCAAAGAGAGCGGCCAGCGCGGCGCGTCGATGCTTACTGCCGACTCGCTGCGTGCAACGCTTCAGCGGTTGATTGACCAGTCGGGGCTACGGTGGACGGTGGGCACGCTGGCTTGGGCGACGGCGGCCGCCGCCGCGGCAGGCGCCGCGGTTGCACTCTCTGCCGGGGTCGGCAACACGGCGGCGGGCGTCGCCGCCGCGTGCTGCAGCGCGGCGCCGATCGCACTGCTCTACTCCAGGCGGCACAGCCGAACCAAACGCCTGACCAAGCAGCTGCCCGAGGCGTTTCAGCTGATCAGCCGAACCGTTCGCGCCGGACAAACCGTACCAGCCGCGCTCAAGCTGCTCTCCGAAGAGTTCAAGCCGCCGCTGTCCGAGGAGTTCGCGCTCTGCTACGAGCAGCAGAACCTCGGCATGAGCAAGGAGTCCGCTCTCCGCAAGCTCGCCGACCGCACGGGCATCCTCGAGCTGAAGCTGTTCGTGGTGGCCGTGTTCGTTCAGTCCAAGTCGGGCGGCGACCTCATGACGCTTCTCGACAACCTAGCGCTTATGGTTCAAAAGCGGCTCCGGCTGAAAGACCGCGTGCGTGCGCTAACCGGCGAGGGACGGATGCAGGCCAACGTTCTGCTGCTGCTCCCGCTGGCGGCGATGGCCGCCATCCTGGTGCTGGCCCCCGAGTACGCCGCGTCGATCATGGCCCGCCCGTGGCTGCTGCTCGCGACCGCCGGCGCCCAGTTGGCCGGCGTGTTCTGGATCCGCAGGATCGTGAACTTCGACTACTAGTCACCTTAGATGCAAACATGATAAGTCAACAACAGATCTACGCCGCGCTGGTGTTCACCGCAATCTCTGGAGCGGTGTACGCGGTCCTGCACCTGTGGGACCCACGGCAGCGTGCGATCCGGACCCGACTCCGCGAGGTCGGCGGCGACGGCGACCGCGGACCCGCCGGGGCGCTTGAAGCCGGCGGGTCGGGCGGCGAGCGAGACCACTCTCCCTTGGGGGGGCTGCTGCCGCTATTCGGGGCCGAGGACCGTGCCCGCGTCGAGCAGCGGCTGAGCTTCGCGGGGTACTACCGATCGGCCAACTCGCACTGGTTCTTCTTCGCGCGTTTTTTGATGGTTGCGTTCGCCGCCACGAGCGTAGCCATGCTGTACGTGTTCAACCTGCTCGCCGCCGGCGTAGCAATGCCGGCGGCGCTGCTGGCGTGTGGCGCCGCGTACTGTGCTCCGGGCCTGTGGCTGGAACGAGCGATCAGGGTCAACCACAACAGCCTGCGGAAGTCGCTGCCGGACTTCATCGACCTGACGATCATCTGCCTCGAAGCCGGACTCAGCCTGCAGGAGGCGGTGAAACGAGCCGGTGAGGAGATGCGTTCAGTCCATCCAACGCTCGCCCGAGAACTCGATCTCGTGCAGCGTGACATCGACCTTGGCTCGACCATCGACCAGGCGCTAAAGCGATTTGCCGTCCGAACCGACTACGAGGGGGTCGGGCTTCTGAGCAGCCTGGTCAAGGAAGCCCAGCGGTTCGGCACCAATATCGGCGACGCTTTGCGGAGCCACGCGGACATGCTCAGGAACCAGCGGGAACAGCTCGCCGAAGAGAACGCGCAGAAGGCGTCGGTCAAGATCCTCCTGCCGACGCTGCTGCTGATTTTCCCCGCGATCTTCGTCGTGCTGGTGGCGCCCGCCCTGCTGCAGATCCAGGACGCGTACGCGGCCAAATAGGAACAGGGGACGAAGGGATAAAAAACGCCATGGCAATGAGAGGCAAGAACACTGCCCCCCGACGGGGCACCGCGGCCACGGAGTTCGCGATCTTGATCCCGCTGCTGATGCTGATCGCGCTGGCGTGCTGCGACTTTGGACGGATCGCGGACGCCCGGATGGTGCTCACGAACGCGGCCCGCACCGGCGCCGAACTGGGCGCCTCGCGCGGCTTTACCGCATTTACCTACGACGCCTGGGAGGCGTTGGTACGCGACGCGGTGCTCGACGAGATGCAGCACTTCCCCGGTTTCCAGGAACCCGACTTGGATGTCAGCGTGACGACCACCATCGGCCCCGACGACGTGGTTCAAGTGGAGGTTGGCGTAGGGCACCCGTTCCGCACACTGATCTCTTGGCCCACGCTCCCGAACGAAACAGGCCTCGAAGAGCAGATCCACTTCCGACAGTTCCGCTGATCCTGCATGCCACGCCCGCTACGGCCAACACACGTCTCCCAGCCAAACGCAGCCAGATCGGCCGCGTCGGCGGTCGAGTGTGCGCTGACACTGCCCGTCATGCTGCTGGTCGTGTTCGCGCTGCTGGATCTGGGCGTCGCAGCGGTGCGGGACAACACCCTTTCCAAGGCAGGACGGCAGGTCGCGCGTGAGGCAGTCATGAGCAGCCGGTTCGCACCAGCCGGGGTACCGAGTTGGGGCCCGGCCACGTACTCGGGCGTCCTGGACGACGGCCAGATCGCCCCCCTCGTGGCGGGCACGCCCCTGCCCCTGCTCTCTGCGGATGAAGTCGCGGTGACCGTGGAGTGGATCGATGGCGACAACGCGCCGGGCGATCGCGTGCGGGTGACGCTTGCGTACGACCACGCGCCGTTGCTGGGATCGCTCCTGCCGTGGGGACAAACGGCCCTGCGGTCAGAAACCACCATGTGCATCACGCACTAGAACCGGCGCTACGGCGCCGCCTTGGAGGCCACGATGCGAGAGATCACTTACACCACCTCTGACTGCCCTCACACTGCCAGTAGGCGCCGCGGGAAGGTGCTCGTGCTCCTCGCGGTGCTGCTGCCCGCGTTGATCGCGGTGGCGGGACTGGTGCTCGACGGCGGCGTGGTCATGGACGAGCACCACCGGCTGCAGCACGTTGCCGACGGCGCGGCGACCGCGGCGGCGGTGGACCTGCGTCTCGGGAACCCGTCGGCGACGGCGATCGCCACCGCCGAGCAGTTCGTCCACGCAACTTCAGGGATGCCCGACGCGCAAGTTGTCGTATCGATCCCCCCCACTTCGGGCGACTTCGCCGGCCTGGCGAACCACGTGCAGGTCGACGTCCAGCGTGACTACCAGACCGTCATCCTGCGCGGCGCTGGCGGGCTGATGTCGAAGCCTATCAGCGCACGCGCGGTTGCCGGCGTGGCCGACGCGACCGACGGCGCCGCCATCATGGCGCTCGACCCCGATCCGGCGCCCATCGATCTCGGCGCGGTGGACGACACGCTGTCCGCCGTTGCGGTCACATCGGTGGTCCAGCAAGCAGTCGCCCAATCTCCAGCAGTCGACTACCTGGCAGGGGTCCCAATCGTCGGTGGCGTGGCGTCCGCGTTGCTGTCCGATGGGCTCGAAGCGCTGCTGCCCGACTTTCTTACCCAGACGCTGACGCAAGCGTCGACCGACCTGGCGCCGCTGCCGCTCCCCACAATTACCGCGGGGCTCGAGGTTGAGGGCCTGGGACAAGTGCGAGTCGAGGGCGCGGTGCTGATCAACACGACCTGGGGCGGCGTGGACCAGGACGGACGCCCCGCAGGCGTCAGCGCGGGGCCGCCCTACGGGTCGGCCTGCATGCCGCTGTTGCCGACGACCCAGCTACTGGCAAGCGACATACGCGTTACGGGCGGCGTGGACGATCAGGACCAGTACCAACCACTCGACCCGGATGACGAGTCGCCGCTCAGGGCGAACATGCTGCCCACGGACGACCCGCTGGAGGCTCTCCCGCCCCCCTCAACGTCCGTCGATGCGACCAACGTCAGCGGCGCGGTCCGCTCTCCGTCCCACGCCATCGCCGTGGCATTGTCCGCTAGCGACGCCGCTGCGTTGCTCGGCGACGTGCTCAGCGGCCTCTCGCCGCTGCTGCAGCCGTTGCTCTCGGCCGTGCTGACCCCGGTGTCCGACCTCCTCGAGAACCAGACGCTTCAGCCAGGGGTGTACGACTCCATCACGGTCGTCGCGCCCGTCGGGGGCGTCATATTCGAACCCGGGGTCTACGTCATCCGCGGCCGGAGTCCGCTCACCAACCTGTCGCTTCTAGCGCTGGGCCCGGTCCAAGCCGACGGCGCCATGTTCTATATCACCGACTCCGCCTCCTACGACGCAACCACGGGCATGCCGGACGCGGGCGTTGACGCGTCGACCGCCCCGCCGGCTTCCGTGGGAACGGTGGTGCCGAGCGTGGTCCTTGCTCCGCTCCTGGCCGGCGCCGCGTACACCGGGCTGCAGGACCCAACCAGCCCCTACGACGGGGTGCTGGTGTACCAAGCCCGGAGCGACCGTCGCCCGATCGTGATCGATGCGCAACACCTCCTCGGGGGCGGCGCGCTGTCCGGGACCGTTTACGCCAAGTGGGGCCACACCATCCTGCTGACGGGCGCAGGCTCGTGCGGTCTCCGGATGGTGAGCGGCACCATGCGGATCGTCACGGTTACGGACGCCACCATCAACCCTGTCGACCTGCTGCCCGCGGCACAAGACGTCTACCTACTGGAGTAGCCCGATGGACCCGAACTACCTTGCGCTGATCGGCGGGCTGGCCGTCGTGGCCTGCTTTGCGTTTGTGCTCCGACGGCGTGGGTCCGCGGCCTCTCGGGCGGCGGGCAGGCTCGCCAAGCTGGAGGCCGCTTCCAGCGACGCGCTGCTGTGGGTTTCGCGGTCCGGGGCCGTGCTGCAGTGGAACCACATCGCAGAGAAGTTCTTCAGCTCCGGCCTGCTCAGGCGGCGCGTCAGCCTCGACGCGCTGGCGACGCCGGACAGTGGCGCTGGCCTGAGCCGAAGGCTCGCGGAGTGCCTGTGCCTGTCGAGCGTGGAGAATGCCGCCCGCCGCGTCCGGTGCTCTGCCAACGGGTCGGACGGTCAGTCGTTCCCGGTCAGCGTCGACCTCTACCCGCTTGAGAACGAGCCGTGCTGTTTGGTGGTGATCGAGGACCAGACCCGGCACGAGGGTTCCGTGAAAGAGTTGCGCGACTACTCGCACCAGCTGCTGGCGACCAAGCAGGCCTTGCTCGCGCAGAACACACAGCTTGAGGAGACGGTGCGGCTGCGCACCGAGGAATTGAGCCGGGCCAAAGACGAGGCCGAGTCCGCCAACCAGGTGAAGACCGAGTTCCTGGCCAACATGTCCCACGAGCTGCGCACGCCGCTCCACGGCATCCTCAGCTTCTCGCGGTTCGGGCAGCAGCGGACCGGCACGGCGCCCGTGGAGAAAATCAGGGGCTACTTCACCCGCATCAACGCCAACGGCAAGGTGCTGCTGGGTCTGGTCGAGCAACTCCTCGACATGGCCCGGCTCGACGCGGGGTCCGAGACGTTCTCGTTCACCCCCTGCTCGGCGGCGGAGCTAATCGACGAGGTACTGCAGGAGTTCGGCTCCCTCGCCGAAGAGCGCGGCCTCGAGCTGTCGTGGTCCGCACCCGATGTGCCAGTAATGATCAACGCCGACCGGGAAAAGCTAGCCTGCGTGGTCCGCAATCTTGTCGGCAACGCGGTCAAGCACTCGCCCGACAGCGGAGTGGTGAGCGTTACTCTGGAAACATCCGATGAATCCGGTGCGTGCGTGTTGCGTGTCCGCGACCAGGGTCCCGGCATCCCGGAGGCGGACCTCGTGGCCGTCTTTGAGAAATTCTTCCAGTCGGACGCGGGCGCGCGACTAGGCGTGGGCGCTGGCCTCGGTTTAGCGATCGCCGAACGGATTGTCCACCAGCACGGGGGGGCCATTCGGGCCGACAACAACGAGGCCGGGGGCGCGGTGTTCACGGTCGAGCTCCCGATCCGCGCCGCTGCAAACTCCGAACCGGCGCCGGCCTAGCCGTCGGCGCCCCGAGACGTACAAGTTAGCCCTCAGGGAGAACGAATGAGCACGCCAGAAACAATCCTTGCGGTCGATGACAATGAGGTGAACCTGGAGGTCATCCAGGAAGCCTTAGACGGGTTTTACCGCGTCGCCACTGCGACCAACGGCGTTGACGGTATCGCCATCGCTAAACAGCTCCGGCCCCCGGTCGTGCTGCTGGACGTGATGATGCCGGGGCTCGACGGCTATCAGGTTTGCCGACAGATCAAACAGAGCTACGAACTGGAGGGCGTGCGCGTCATCATGGTGTCCGCTCGCGTCGCGTTGAGCGACAAGCTACGCGGCTACGACGAAGGCGCAGACGGCTACATCGCCAAGCCATTCGATGAGGAAGAGCTTCTCGCCAAGCTCGACTTCGCGATCCGCGCCCGGCGACTCGAGCAATCATGCGGGGCAATCGGCGACGTGCTCGCGTTCGTAGCGACCCTGCGTGACACCGGGCGCCTGAGCAGCCTTGACCGCACCAGGGCGTTTAACCACCTGTTGGCCGAGAGAACACTCGACGCTTCTCCGGAACTGCTGGAACGCCGCCAAGAATTCCTTGACCATTTGCACTACGCCTGCGTCCTGAAGGACGTTGGCATGCTCTCGATCCCGGTGCGAATCGCCGAGGCGGCCGACCCCATCACTCTCAGCCGCAACGACTACGAACTCCTCAAGGAGCACACCCTAATTGGCGGGCGTCTGCTCGCCCGGATGGCAAAGCAGCACCCCGACACAACGCTCTTCCCTATGGCGGCGGAGGTCGCCCAGTCGCACCACGAGCGGTTTGATGGATCTGGTTACCCGGAGGGATTGCGCGGTGATGAGATCCCGCTATCGGCCCGGATCGTAGCCGTTGTCGACCGCTACGAATCACTGCTCAACGCGGCGGGCCCCGGGTCACGGCCTGGACTTAATGCCCTGCACAAGCAACTCGCCGACGACCGCGGCAGCCTGCTCGACCCGGACCTCACTACGCGTTTCCTGCAAGTGCTGGAAGAACTCAATCGGGACTCTGCGGTTCCGAGCGAGACCCTGGAGCAATGGCACTGAGCAAAGGGGCAAGTCCCTTCGGGCCGCTACTGGTTTCGATCGAGCCAGCACGGCCGCGCGAGAACCACCGCCGATAGAAAGGGCGGTGCGTGGCTCCCCGCGTGGCTTCGCATGGCCTATAGTAGCTACTCTCCACGCTATCCTCCGCTCTGGACACGGACGCCCGCCCAGCGAGATCGACCACATGACCCCCGGCCACGAACCGTACGGGCAATCCACCGGGCTCCTCTCCGCAGTGATGGCGTCGTGCCGTGACGCCATCATCGCCCGCTCTTTCGACGGCCGCATTGAAGCCTGGAACCGCGGCGCCGAGGAGATCTACGGTTACTCCCAAGACGAGGCGATCGGCGAGAACGTTTCGCTCACCACGCCGCCAGACCGCAGGAGTGAGCTAAAGCGCCTGCGTGACGCGGCACGGGACGGCCAGGTTATCGAGAACTTCGACACGGTCCGAACCCGCAAGAACGGCGAAACGTTCCCGGTGGCAATCTGCGGATTCCCCATCAAGGACAAACAAGGGACCGCGGTTGGGTACGCCACGGTCGAACGCGACATCTCCGACCGGGTGCGTTCCGCGGACGAGTTGCGGCGGGCGCTGGCCGAGGCTCAGGATGCGACCGCCGCAAAGTCGCGATTCCTCGCCAACGCCAGTCACGAGCTGCGCACGCCGATGAACGCGATCGTTGGCATGACCGCGCTCGCCCTCGAAGAAGACATCTCGCTGGAGCTCCGCGACTACCTGGAGACCATCCGCGACTCTTCCGACGCGATGCTGCACCTCATCAACGACGTGCTCGACCTGTCAAAGTTTCAGGCGGAAGAGTTCGAACTAGACGAGACCCCCTTCAACCCCCGCGAATTGTTGGAAGGGGCCACCAAAGTGCTTGGTCCGGCGGCACACGCGAAGGGTCTCGAGCTGGTGTGCCACGTCGCCCCCGACGTGCCGTCACGACTGATCGGCGACCCGGTCCGCCTCCGCCAGATCATCACCAATCTGGTGGGCAACGCCGTCAAGTTCACCGCCGCCGGCGAGGTTGTGGTGGAGCTGACAGAGGTGGAGTCGCACCACCGTCGGTGCCGGCTGGCGTTCCGCATCGCGGACACCGGCATCGGCATCTCGGAAGAGGACCAGACCCGCATCTTCGCGCCATTCACCCAGGTAGACGGCGCCACCACGCGGCGGTACACCGGCACCGGTTTGGGGCTGACCATCACCCAGCACCTGATCCATTGCTTCAACAGCCAGCTGCACGTGGAGAGCGCGCCAGGCTCAGGGAGCGAGTTCTCGTTTGAGTTGACTCTCGCCATTGACGACCAACCCGCGAATCCCGACGCCGAATTGACCGCCAAGATGAAGGGGCTGTCGGTGCTGGTGGTTGACGACAACGAGGCCAGCCGTCAGACGCTAATCGAGCAATTCAACGCCTGGGGCATGAAAGCCCTAGCCGTCGACAGCGGCGACGAGGCCGTCTCGCAACTGCGTGCCGGCGCCCCCGATGGAGGCGGGTTTGACATCGCTGTCGTCGACGCGCTGATGCCAGGGATCGACGGCTTCACGGTCGCGTCGCAGATCGAATCCGACGACTCGCTCGCGACCAAGCCGATCATTATGGCGTCGGCCACCGACCGACTCGAGTTCAGCCGCCGCTGCGCGGAAGCCGGGGCGGCGGCCTTCGTGCAAAAGCCAATCAGCCAATCCCAGCTGCTGAGCGCTATCGGTCAGGCGACTGGCGCGGCCACTCTCGAAGGGCAGCGCAATCAGGGGCTGTTCGACAAGCCAAGCGTTCAGCCGCTCACCATCCTGCTCGTCGAGGACACGCCCGCCAACCGGAAGGTGGTGCAAACGGTGCTCAGCCGGCGGGGGCACCACATCGACATCGCCGTGAACGGCCGCGAGGCCATCGATGAGTTCCGCAAGAAGCCGTTTGATCTTGTCATCATGGACGTGCAGATGCCCATCATGGACGGGTTCCAGGCGACCGAGGCGATCCGCGAAATTGAGCGTGGCGATTCACGGCCGAGCACCCCGATCATTGCGATGACTGCCCACTCGATGCGGGGAGATCGCGAACGGTGCCTGCGCGCCGGCATGAGCAGTTACCTGTCAAAGCCACTCGACCTTGCGAAGTTGCTCAAGGTGGTTGAGAGCGTCGCCGATCGGAAGGACGGGAGCGTCGCGTGGCCGTCGAACGAAACGCCGCAAAAAGCGCCGAGCGAGCCGGATGCCGAGGCGCCGCCGAGCCGGCGACTGGTCGACTTGGACGCCGCGCTCAGCCGCCTTCGCGGAGACCGCAGCCTACTCCGCGACATGATTGGCTTCTACCGCGAGGACGCCCCGACTCTACTAACCGCGATCGCAGAGAGCCTCGAGGCCGGCAACCTTGCGACGCTCGAGCGGGCTGCGCACAGTCTGAAGGGGCTGTCGGCGAACTTTGATGCAGAAGCCGTGGTAAACGCTGCCCGCGACCTGGAGCTTGCCGCGCGAACCGGTGAAGAAGGTAAGCTCTCCAAACTGGCCGCCGACCTCACCAAGGCGGCCAACCAGTTGATGGATTTCTTCGAGGACTATTTGGGAGGCGAATAACCGCTCCCAGGCTCAGCTCTTGATCTTGATGTCCGGCCCAATCACGATCCCGTTGGAACGGATCTTGTTACGCAAGCTGCCGCGGGTGATTCCAAGAATCCGCGAGGCTTCCGACTGATTCCCGCCGGTGTGGCTCAGCACACGCGAGAGCAGTTGCTTCTCCATCGCCGCCAGCGTGGCCGCGTAGAGGTCGCCAGAGCCGGCTGCGATCTGCGAGCTGATGAACTCGCCAAGCCCGTTTGCAGCGGGCGAACCATTGGCTGGGGCCTGCTCTCCTTCGGCCACGTGCCCATTAGAACTGCCGGGATCCCCCTCGCCATGAGGCTCCGCGGCCGGGGCGGACTTCCTAGGCCGCATAGGGCCCGCGGTCACCTCTTGCGGCAACGCCGAAGCCATCAGCACCGGCCCGCTGCAGTGCAGCATCGCCTGCTTAACGACGCTCTGCATCTCCCGCACGTTGCCAGGCCAGTCGTAGTCGAGCAGGCGGCGCATCGCGTCGGGCGCGACGCCCTGCACCTCCCGCCCCAGCTCCTTGTTGAGCTGAGCGAGGAAGTGCTGCAGCAGCATTACCCGGTCGTCGCCACGATCGCGGAGCGGCGGTAGAGTGATCGTGTACCCGTTGAGCCGGTAGAACAGGTCGTTTCGGAACTCGCCCTCTTCGCACATCGATTCCAGGTCACGGTTGGTCGCCGAGACGATGCGTACATCGGACTTTATCGTGGTGTTGCCGCCCACGCGTTCGAAGGTCTGCTGCTGCAATAAACGCAGGACCTTGCTCTGCACGGCGGGCGACATGTCACCCACCTCGTCGAGGAAGATGGTGCCGCCGTCGCACTGTTCGAACTTGCCGATCCGGCGGCTTTCGGCGCCTGTGAACGCGCCTTTCTCGTGACCAAACAGCTCGCTCTCGAGCAGCGTCTCCGATAGCGCAGCACAGTTGACCGCGAGGAACGGCGCCTCGCTGCGGGCGCCGTGCTGGTAGATAGCTCGGGCGACCAGTTCTTTGCCGGTGCCGCTTTCTCCACGGATCAGCACCGGAACTGACTGCGGCGCTACGCGGCCGACCGACTTGAACACCTCCTGCATCGCCTCACAGCGACCCACGAACGCGTCCCCTCGGTCCTGCGGCTCGGTAAGGTCGGCCATACCAACGGGCACGCTCGCGAGCCGCCGCGACTCGATCGCGTGGCCCACCAGACGTTCGAGATTGTCGACGTCGATCGGCTTGGTGAGATAGTCGAAGGCGCCGAGCTTCATCGCTTCGATAGCGGTCTCGCTGCTGCCGGCCGCCGTCACGATGATGACGGGCAGCCGCGAGTCGATCTGCCGGATCAGGCGGAACGCATCCAGCCCCGACATATCGGGCAGCATCACGTCGAGCAGCACCGCGTCAGGTCGTTCCGCCTCGATTGCGTCCACGCCGCCGCGAGCGGTCAACGCGGGCACGACCTCGACGCCAGTGTCCTCGAGGGCCTTCGTTACCAGGTGGTGGACCGAACGGTCATCGTCAATGGATAGCAGGCGGGGCATTGGTCTGTCAGGCGTTCCTGTTCAAAACGGCTGTTTGCCGAGGTTTGTTAAAGCTAGCAGCGTCCCGTTGGGTGGGCACGCCTTGCGATGAACCCATGACGCATATGGCGTGCCGCTTACCAGTTCGAACGCCGAAAAGGCACTATCACAGCTGACCGCCACGCACCAATGGTCGCACAGCGACCACCTCGGTCGGTCACAAGCCGCCCGGCTTTATGTTAGTGCGTGCGTAGCGATCGACAACGCGGCTGCCCGCACGGAGAAAAGTGCGAGCAGCCTACGGCGATCACAGCAGCCCGGGGCACTCGCCACTCGCGACCATCGCGCAACAAAAAACCCCCCGCCGTTGGGCGGGGGGCATTTAGAATCTCGGCAGGCTTCGCTCGGACGAGTGCGGCGCATCTTCTCAGCCCGCACTCAAGCCAAGCTGCCTCTTTATTTTCAACGTGCCGACCGTATAGATGGTCATCCCGTAAAGCCCGGGAGCAACCCATTCCAAGGCCAGAACATCAAGGCTCTTATTTCACGGGAGCATTTGAGGTTGGCTAGACGGAGCCACGCAGTCGAGGCACGACCAAGCCAATCAGGAACAGCACCAGGAATACAAAGAACAAGATCTTCGCGATCCCTACGGACGCGCCGGCGATCCCGCCAAAGCCCAGGACACCAGCGATAAGCGCGAGCACCAGAAACGTAATGGCCCAACTCAACATGACTAAGCTCCTGTAGATCGAGTAGTTGTCAGGCCGTGTCACAGGGACCAACGACCGTTTGAAATAGGCGCTTCAACGAAGCTGGAGGAGCGAAATGCATATGGCGTGCCATTGAGGATCTGCAGCTAGTGCCATGTTGTTTTCGGCCGATTCTCGGCAAGGCAACGTTCAACTTCGCCCGTGAAAGGGCCGCTTCCGATCACTCCGTGACGCCAATGGAAGCAGTGTGGTTGCCTGACGGCCGTGGCCCTCGTGACCGAAATCTGTCTCGGCCTTCTTGCCATCCGACGAGCCAAGCTGCCCATCCGGGTTGGGCAGATCGCCAAACCCACCCGAAACCTGTGGATTCTGCCGGTCGGGTGGATAGAATGCAGGTGCGTCCTGCGGGTGGCGGCCGCACGGACGACGTGCTCTCTTCTGTGACGCGTCTAGTTGGAGGCGGAACGAATGCCTTCCGGCGATAGCTTCTCGGCCGACTGGATGGCCATGCTGCTTGGCCCGTCGCAGTCAGGCGATGCTTCCCCCCCATCCGGGCGTGACCCGACTCCGGCGAGCGTCACCAGGTCGATTCTGGACCTGCTGCCGGTAAGCCTGGTGGTGAAAGACGCGGCAGGTCGGCGGGTTTTCTTCAACCAGCACTACGCCGATCTACACAAGTCCAGCGCGGGAGAGCTGCTGGGCAAAACCGACAGCGACCTGTTCCCACAATCCGCCGCGCAGAAGTACCACGACGACGACCAACGCGTTCAGCAAACCGGTGAGGTGCTCCGCGGCGTCGAAGAGCGACGCGCGCCGGATGGGACGGTCAGCAAGATCGAGCGCATCAAGGGCCCGGTGCGCGACGCCAACGGCGATGTCGTGGGCGTGGCGGTGCTGTTCTGGGACATCTCCGATCAGGCGAGGATTGAAGAAGCTCTCGACCTGGAGCAGGACCTGATGCGGTCGCTGATGGAGAGCATCCCCGACTCGGTTTACTTCAAGGACCGTGAGAGCCGCTTCCTGAGGGTGAGCCAGTCTCAGTCGCAGTTGTTCGGGCTCAGCAAACCCCAGGACGCGATCGGCAAGACCGATGCGGATATCTTCTCCGTCGAGCACGCCCGGCAGGCGCTGGAGGACGAGCGTCGCATCATGGAGACCGGCGAGCCAATCGTCGCCCAGGTCGAGAAGGAAACCTGGCCCGACCGAGACGACACGTGGGTCTCTACAACCAAGATGCCGCTCCGGAACAACCAGGGCGAGGTGGTGGGCACATTCGGGATCTCGCGCGACGTCACGGAGCTCAAGCGGATGCAGCTGGAGCTGGTCGCCGCGCGGGAGATGGCCGAGGCCGCCAACCGTGCGAAAAGCGATTTCCTGGCGAACATGAGCCACGAGATCCGCACGCCGATGAACGGCATCATCGGCATGACCGAGCTGCTCCTCAACACCGAGCTCACCGACGAGCAGCGCGAGTACCAATTGCTGGTGCAGCGGTCGGCGGACTCGCTGCTGGCGCTGTTGAACGACATCCTCGACTTTTCCAAGATCGAGGCCGGCAAGCTGGAGCTCGAGCACCTGCCGCTGGAGCTGCGGGACACGCTCGGCGGCACGCTGCACACCCTCGCCGGGCGGGCCGCCCAGAAGGGGGTCGAGCTGGCGGTCCACATCGTCCCCAGCGTGCCGGACCACCTCGTTGGCGACGCCTGCCGGCTGCGGCAGGTGGTGGTGAACCTGGTGGGCAACGCGATCAAGTTCACAAGCGAGGGCGAGATCGTCGTGCGGGTGACCCCGGTCGAGGTCACCGACGATTCGGCGACCCTCCGCATCGCGGTGTCGGACACCGGCATCGGCATCTCGCCCGAGAAGCAGGCCCACATCTTCGAGGCCTTCACACAGGCGGACGCGTCGACCACCAGGCAGTACGGCGGCACCGGGCTGGGGCTGGCGATCTCTGGGCAGCTGGTGCAGCTGATGGGCGGCAGCCTGTCGGTCCGCAGCGAGCCCGGCATCGGCAGCACGTTCGAGTTCACCGCGACCTTCGACCGCGCTGAAGAGACGCCCGAAGCCGCCGCGGCGACGCTCTCCACCCTGCACCAGCTGCCGGTGCTGGTGGTCGACGACAACCACACTAATCGGCTTATCTGCACTGAGATGCTCTCCAACTGGGGCATGAAGCCGACCGCCGTGGAGAGCGGCGAGAGCGGGATCCGCGAGTTCGACCGGGCCGCCGGCGGCGGCGCCGGATACCGACTCGCGCTGGTCGACGTGATGATGCCCCAGATGGACGGCTTCGAGATGGTGCGGCGGCTGCGCGAGCGCCCGGGCGCCGAGTCGATGGCCGTGATCATGCTCTCTTCCGCCAACCGGCCCGAGGACCGGGCGCTGGCGGACGAGCTGGGCGTCGCGCGGTGCATGACCAAGCCGGTGACGCAGTCGAACCTGCTCAACGGCATCACCAGCGTGCTCGGCACGGCGCGGGTCGACGACTCGCCGGCCAGCAGCCTCACCGCCGACCGCGACGGGGAGTTCGCGCCGCGGAAGATCCTGCTGGCGGAGGACGGGGTCGTGAACCGCAAGGTCGCGGTGAGCCTGCTCCGCAAACGGGGCCACGACGTCACGGCCGTGGAGGACGGGCGGATGGCGGTCGACGCGGTCCGCGTCCAGCGGTTCGACCTGGTGCTCATGGACATCCAGATGCCGGTGCTCGACGGCTTCGCCGCCACGGCCGAGATCCGCCGGCTGGAGGCGGACACGGGGCGGCGGCTGCCCATCATCGCCATGACCGCCCACGCTATGAAGGGCGACCGCGAGCGGTGCCTCGACGCGGGCATGGACGACTACGTCTCGAAGCCGTTCCGCCCGGCGGAGCTGTTCGCTGCGGTGGAGAAGGTCCCGCCCAGTCAGGACCAGCCCGACGGCGATGCGCCCACCGCCGCGGTGGGCGGCGCCCCCGCGGCCCCGGCGCCGGTCAGCAACGGCGCCCGCCCCTTCGACTACGACCGCGCGCTGGAGAATGTCGGCGGCTGCGAGGAGATGCTGGCCGAGATGATCGACCTGTTCGCCCAGGAGTGCCCGAAGCAGATGGCCGACGTGGAGGAGGCCTGGCGCGCCAGCGACAGCGAAGCGCTCATGCGCGCCGCCCACACGCTGAAGGGCTCGGTGGCGTTGTTCGCCGCGGGCGAGGCCGCCGCGGCCGCCAAGCGGGTCGAGTTCCTCGGCCGGGACGGGAAGCTCGACGAGTTCGTGGACGAGTGGGCGGGGCTCAAGCGACACGTCGACCAGCTGTTGACCACGCTGCAGGACGCCAAGCCGTAGGACCGGGAACCACGCCGGCCGCCCGCCGGCCGCTGAAGGAACGCCGACATGAAAGTCCTCATCGCCGAAGACAACGCGATGTACCGCGCCGTCCTGTCGCGCAACGTCGAGAACTGGGGCTACGAGCCGGTCGCTGTCGAGGACGGGAAGCGGGCGCTCAAGCTGCTCCAGCGCGAAGGCGCCCCGCGGCTCGCGATCCTCGACTGGCAGATGCCCGGCATGGACGGCATCGACGTCTGCCGCCACGTCAAACGCAACCCCGACCACCCGTTCACCTACGTGGTGATGCTCACCAGCCGCGACGCCCAGGAGGACATGGTGGCCGGCCTGAACGCCGGCGCCGACGACTACCTCACCAAGCCGATCGACCCCAAGGTGCTGCGGAGCAAGCTGACCGCCGCCGAGCGGATCGTCAAGCTCGTGCCGCCCAAGGAGTGGGCCGTGCCCCGCATCGACGGCTACGAGGTTCAGAAGCTGCTCGGCAAAGGGGTGTTCGCTTCGGTGTGGAGGGCCATCCGGCAGTCGACCGGCGAGCCGATCGCGCTGAAGATCATCCGCGTCGACCTCGCCACCGACGACGTGTTCGGCCGCTTCGCGCAGGAGATCGAGCTCATGGAGAAGCTCGACCACCCGAACATCGCCCGGATCTACGACAGCCAGATCGACAAGAACCTCGGCTACTACGCGGTGGAGCTGCTGACCGGCGGCACGCTGGAGCAGCACGTCCAGGACAAGTCACCCAAGCCGGCCGTGCTGCTGCACCTGATCTCCAAGGTGTGCGACGGGCTGGACCACGCGCACAGCAAGGGCGTGGTGCACCGCGACCTCAAGCCGTCCAACATCATGATGACCGGGACCGGCGAGCCCAAGATCGTCGACTTCGGCCTCGCGCGGTTCATGTTCGAAGCGGCCGAGCACAACTCGGCCGTGCACTCGATGGAGGGGAGCGTCATCGGCACGCCGCTGTTCATGTCGCCCGAGCAGGCCCGCGGCGACACCGACCACCTCGACGGCCGCGCCGACATCTACGCGCTCGGCATCATCCTGTACGTGATGCTCGTCAGGAAACACCCTCACAAGGTGAACCAGCACAACCGCTGGGAGACCATCCGCGAGATCGCCGAGGGCCGGGCCCGCCGCCCCAGCGAGATCCGCCCCAACTTCAACGCCGACATCGAGCGGATCCTGATGAGGGCCCTCGCCGAAAAGCCCGAAGACCGGTACGAGACCGCCGGCCAGTTCGGCGACGCCATCCGCGGCTTCCTCGAGGAGCTGATCCGCCGCAAGCGGCAGAAGAGCAGCAGCTGACGCGTCACCCCGATCGCCCGCTTACGCGTCCGGCCCAGTCTTGTCCGATTCGTTTTGTCCAAAAACACGCGCGGAGGGGACAAAACTCCGGGCGTAATTTCCCCTCGGACGGCGTTTTAAGCTTGTATAGCAGCGTCTCCTCAGGTGAGATGCGATCGTGGGCAGGGGTTTTGTCCGATTTCCGTTTCGCAGTGGACAGAACGTACAGAAGCCTACCGGCCCAAGGGCGTTCTCCCCGACCGCGCAGCAGCGACCACAGTCGCCAGCGGAGACGATGGCGGCCCTCGCTGCGTGTGCGGTAGCACACCGTCATTAGAGCACTGCGGGTGGCCGGTTTCTACAAGAATCCACGCCCCTGCATGCGACGCCGTCCCTCAGCCGCACGGTGGTCCTCCACCGTGGGCGCCGTGCAAGAGCTTGCACGGAGATCGCTACGGCGTTCACCGCCGAGCTACTCCGCGGGGCGTCCCGCGGACAACAAGACCGACGCCTCCGGCAGGCCGGGCGTGCTGACCCGCAGCGACAGGTTGCCCCCCAGCCCCTCGTCCGCCCGCACGACGATCACCGCCTGGCCATGGAACAGGCTCACCCGGTTGTCCTGCAGCGGGTCAACCGACAACGGGTCGCCGGCGTCGGCGCCGGCGATCCTACCGGGGCCAACCAGACTCAACGCAAGGGCGTTGTCGGCCAGGGGGCAGACGTTCCCGTCCGCGTCGACCGCGGACACCGTGATGAACGACACGTCCTCGCCGTCGGACACGATCTCCGCCCGGTCCGGCGTGAGCGCGAGCCTCGCGGGCGGGCCGGCGGTGCGGACCGAGGTCGAACCGATTTCTTGACCGTCCTTGTACGCAACGGCGCGCAGCTCGCCAGGCTCGTAGGGCACCTCATTCCAGCGCAGCCGGTAGTCGTAGGTCGGCAGGTAGTACTCGGACTCGAAGTCATCCGCGTACGCCGCGAACCGGTCGAGCGACGGGCTGGCGCCTTCCAGGCACGGCCCGAACACCACACGCAAGCGCTGAGCCGTGGCGTCGGTGCGGACGATCAGCTCGTTCACCCCGCCCCAACGCGGCTCGAGCGACGCCCGCTTAGCGAAGAGGGTCTCCCACGCCTCGCCGTCGTCGCTCGCCTCGACCCGCAGGCCGTACAGCTTCGACTCCTTGGGGAACTCGAGCACGATCGTGCGCAGCGGGCGCGGCTCCCGCAGGTCCACCTCGAACACGGGCGACGGGTCGTCCGGCTCGGGTCGCCACCCCCTGCCCTGCCCCGCCGCGAGCGCATCGCCGGCCGGCCGGCCGTCGGCGTGGGTGCTGGCGGTGGCCGAGGCCGACGCGGCCAGGTCCTCGAGCGCCGCGGGCCGTTCGCCCTTGTTGCGGACGCCTAGCGAGCGGCCGTTGAGGAACAGCTCCGCCGAGTCGCCGTTGGTGTAGACCGTCACCGGCACGCCGACGCCCTCCAGCCCCGACCAGTTCCAGTGCGGCGCGAGGTGCACCGTGGGGACATCCGGCCGCCAGTGACTCCGGTAGAGGTAGTAGCGGTCCTTCGGCAGTCCAACCAGGTCGACGATGCCGAAGTAGGAGCTGCGGGCCTGGGACGGGAACGGGGTCGGCTCGCCCAAGTAGTCGAACCCGGTCCACACGAACTCGCCCGCCAGGTAGCTGTCCTTGCGGAGCCGCTCGAACTCCACCTCCGCCAGGTCGGACCACGGGGCCGACGAGAACTCGTAGGCGTTCACCTGAGGGACGCTCGGGTAGTCGCACTTGGAGTTGGGTAGCGGGAGCTCGTACCACCCGCGGGTGCTCAGCGCCGAGGCGGTCTCGCTGTACAGGATGGGCGTCTGCGGGAACCGGTCGCGGAACCGGGCGTAGCGCCGCTGGTAGTTCCAGCCGGTCAGGTCGAGGTCGGCGAGGATGTCCGAGTCGGCGGTCTGGGGGATGAAGCAGCCGAGCGCCACGGGCCGCGACGTGTCGTGCACGCGGAACGCGTCGCGGGCGGTCCGCAGCCGCTCGCGGGATTTTCCCTCGGCGTCGTACGGCTGATTGCCGATCTCGTTGCCCACCGACCAGACGACCACCGACGGGTGGTTGCGGTCGCGGCGGACCAGGCTGGCGGCGTGACGCTGCATGAAGCCATCAAACCCGGGCTCGCCGTCGACACGCCCGGCGGTGCCGTCCCACTTGTCGAACAGCTCGTCCCACACCACGATCCCCCGCTCGTCGCACAGGTCGAGCACCTCCTGCGCCGGCGGGTTGTGGGCGGTGCGGAGCGCGTTGACGCCCATCTCCTGCATGATGTCGAGCTGGCGTTCGGCGGCGCGGCGGTTGAACGCGGCCCCGAGCGGCCCCAGGTCGTGGTGCAGGTTCACGCCCCGGATCTGAACGCGGCGGCCGTTCAGCCAGAAGCCGTCGTCGGGCGTAAACGCAAACTCCCGGACGCCGAACCGGGTCTCCCGCCGCTCGACCGTGTGGCCCGCGACGCGGAGCTCGGTCTGCGCGGTGTACAGGGCCGGGTCGTCGACGTCCCAGCGGCGCGGGTCGGCGAGGCGGAACCGGTGCTCGACGACCGCCTTATCGTGCGCGACGACCTCGACCGACTCGGCCGATTCAGACGCCACAGCGCCGTCGGGCCCGACCAGACGCACCACCACCTCGGCGTCGCGGTTCTTCGCCTGATGGTTCTCCAGCTCGCTGGCCACCACGACGACCGCCTCATCGTCGGAGATTGTCGGGGTGGTGATCTGCGTGCCGTGGTGGCTGAGGTGCAACGGGGGGCTGACCACCAGCTCCACCTGGCGGTAGATCCCCGCGCCCGGGTACCAGCGGGAGTACAGCCTGGTGGTGTCGACGCGGACCGCCACCACGTTGGCACGGCCGAACCGGACGTGGCGGGTGATGTCGACGCGGAACGGGGTGTAGCCGTAGTCCCACTCGCCCGCCAGCTCCCCGTTGACGTACACCCGCGGGGACGCCATCACGCCGTCGAAGTCGAGGTAGACCTGCGAGCCCTCCTCGCGCCGGTCGAGCATCAGCCACTTGCGGTACCAGCCCACCCCACGCCACGGCAGCTTGCCGGTGCCGCCGTCCCCGTTGGGGTCGAACGGGCCGGCGATCGCCCAGTCGTGCGGGGTGCGGACGTCCTGCCACGCGAAATCGTCGAAGACGACCTGCTGGGCGTCGGCCGGGTCGCCCCGGTGGAACTTCCAGCCACGGTTGAAGTCTTGTTCGCGGGCCTCGGCCTGAGCCGCAGAGAACAGGACGAGCAGGCCGACGGCCAGAGCGGAGTGCGTCCTCATTGTTCCCCCACGCCAGGCTCAAAGACGGTGGTCTCGACGGCGTCCCAGTCGATCTCGCCGGTGTGCTGGGCCACCGGCGCCAGCGGGAGCTTGGCCCCCCGCCGAACGAGCACCACGATGGGGACGCGTCCCGCGGTGATGGTATGCCACGCGGACCCATCGTAAGGCTTGCCGGTTTGGTAATCGACCCACTGGCCCGGCGGGAGGTACACGGAGCGGCGCCGCCCGTCGTCAAAGAGCGGGGCCACGAGCAGGTCTTCGCCCAGCATGTACTGGTCGTCGATAGTCCAGCTTGTGGGGTCTTCGGGGTAGGCGAACAACAGCGGCCGGATCAGCGGCGCGCCCGCCTCCCCCGCCGCCTTGGACTGGGCGACCAGGTACGGGATCAGGCGGTACCGCATCTCGATCGTCTCGCGGAACAGGTCGACAAACTCCGGGTCGTACTCCCACGGCTCGCGGGGCGGCGCCCCGTGGCACCGCGTGTGCGAACCAAGCGCCGCCATCGCCAGCCACCGCGCGTAGAGCTCGCGCGGCGCCCGCTCGACGAACCCCCCGGCGTCGTGGCTCCAGTAGGTGAACCCGCAGAGCCCGAGCGACAGCCCCGCCCGGAGCGAGGCCGCCATCGCCGAGTAGGTGTTCTCGGCGTCGCCGCCCCAGTGCAGCGGGTACCGCTGGCTGCCGGCCCACGCGCTGCGGGCCCAGATGATGCGTTCGCCGTTCGCCTCGGCGGTCAGATCCGACACGACGCGGTTGTAGCGCAGCGGGTAGAGGTTCCGCTCGTGCCAGCCGGTGCGGCCCGATGCGTACAGCCCGTCGAGCGGCGCATCCTCGCCGAAGTCAACCTTGATCGCCCCGACGCCGAGCTCGAGCAGGCCACGCAGCTTCTCCGTGTACCACGCCACCGCGTCCGGGTTGGTGAAGTCGAGCACGCCGTCCTCGGCGGGAACGCGGCCGCTGCGGTTCTTGACGAACAGCCCCGCCCGACGGGCCTCGTCGTACAGGCGGTTCTTGGAAGTGAAGTACGGCAGCTGCCACAGGCAGACGCGGAAACCGTCGTCGCGAAGGTCGGCGATCATCTGGCGGGGGTCGTCGAAGCGGCTCGCAGAGAATTGGTAGTCGCACTGCCAGTCGGTCTCGAACCAGCCGGTGTCGAGGTGCACCACGTCGCACGGGATGCGGTGCTCGCGCAGCTTCCGAGTCACGTCGCGCACCTCGTCCTCGCTCTTGTACGTGATGCGGCTCATCCACAGGCCGAACGACCAGAGCGGCGGCTGCGGGCTGCGGCCGGTGAGCGCCGTGTACTCCTCGACCACCTGCGCCGGGTCCCCGACGAACAGGAACAGGTCGAGCTGCTCGTCGCCCACGTACGACACGTTGGTGGCGTCGAAGTCGCGGCCGAAGTCGAACGTGGTCGGCGTGCTGGTGTGCACGAACACGCCGTAGCCGCGGCTGCTCAGGTAGAACGGGATCGGCTTGTACATCCGCGGGGACTGGGCGCCCATGGCGTCGCAGGTCATGGCGATCACCCGCTGGCCCCGCTTGTCGAAGCGGGTGAACGACTCGCCGCAGCCGAAGATCCGCTCGTCGTGGGCGAGCGCCGTGGCCGCCGCGAACGAGCGGCTCATGTCGCGGCCGCTGCGGGCGAAGGAGAAGCCGGGCGGCGCCGAGAACGACGCCGGCTCGCCCAGCCGCCGGGTCGACGTGAGCTCGTTCCCGGAGGCGTCGCAGAGCGTCACCCGCCAGGGCTTGAAGGATACCTTGATCACCGCGTGCGGGCTTTTGTAGACGACCCCGCCGTCGGTCCGCTCCGCCTTCCACTCGCCGCCGGGCTGCGGCGGCGCCGTCAGCATGGGCGACTCGCTGGGCTCGATCGGCAGGTCGCGGGCGTTGAGCCGCAGGCGGATCGTGCGGTCGCTTACCAGCGTGAGCTCGAACGGGAGCACGGGGTCGCGGTCGTACTCGGAGCCCGGGAACTCGGTCGCCTCGGCCCTCGCCAAGGGGGTGTCGATCTTGTTGAACGAAAGGCTCGGACGCCGCTCGTGGCGGCGCCAGCGGATCGCCCCCTGCCCGGAGTCGGCGTCGTAGGCGACAAGATCCTCCGCGACAAAGTGCGTCGCGTACGGCGCCTGGAATTCGTCCGCGACGTCCACCAGGTCGCCCAGCGTCTGGCCGTGCGAAGGCGCCCCAGCCCCGAACACGGAGCAGGCGGCAAGCGTAGCAATCAACAAGCGTCGCATCGGCAGGGTGCGTGTCATGGTTGTCGCATCGTGGTTGTCACGTCGTGGTGTGCTGGGCTGCGACGCGGCGGCCGCGCACGCCGCGTGCGGCGCCGCGGGTTCGAAGGGGCGGCCGCTCAGCGGGGCGTCGCGGCGACGCCGTACATGGCGCGGGCCTCTCGGCCGTCGCCGACCGACCCCAGCAGGACGACTTCGCCCGCCCGGCAGCTCCGGCGCCAAACAGAAAAGGTGTTGTCGATGCTGCGGCCCGCGCCGGACTCGACGGTGAAGCCCGGGTTGCCGTGCCAGGCGTCCTCGTCCAGGCCGACCAGCTCGCCGGTGTCCTCGAACGCCGCCTTCAGCCAGGCCGGCGCCGCGACCCGCTGGTCGAACAGCACATACAGGTTGGCGTCTTGGGCGATTTCTAGCTGGATCGCGAGCTCGCCCAGGTAGCGGAAGTCATTGACGGTGCGCACGTACTCGGCGCCGCGCAGGAAGTCGGGCAGCCCGCTCTCGTCGATTCCGTTCCACTCGTGCGGGTGGTCGACGTAGGCCGGGGCGTCCTCGACCAGTCCGCCGGGGAGCACCTGGTAGTAGCTGACACTCTTGCTCGCCCAGAGGTTGTCCCACACGGCCGAGATCAGCGTCTCGTGCCCCGCGGGCCGGCTGGTCGACCAGCCGTTGCCGGTCCAGTCGCCGTGCACCTGGAACACGCGTTCCATGGCGCCGTCGCGGTCGATGCGCGCCGCCTCGCCCTGCACCAGCCGCCGCTCGAACGGCTTGGCCGTGTTGCTCGGAAGGGACTTGAGGTCAACCTCGCCCTCGAACACGACGACGTCGGTCTTGCCGTTAGGCTCGCGGGCCACGCCGAACCGGGTCCCCAGGTCCACCACCCCAACGTCCGGCGTCTCGATGGTGAATCCCCGGGCCCACCGCGGCACCTGCGCGGTCGCCTGGCCGTGCGTCAGCCGCACCCGCATGCCGGAGAGCACCTCGCACTCCGCCGGGCCGGTAATGTCCATCTCCACGCCCGAGGCGAACTTGATCGCCAGCGACCCGGCGTCGATGCCGAGCACGCCCGGGACCAGCCCGTCGGCGTCGACCACGGCGGAGGTGTTGGTCGCCAGCCGCAGGTCGGCGCCCGGCGTGATCTGTCCGATCGACGCGGTTGCCGCCCCGCCGCGGGGCAAGGCCGACCACAGCATCACGCCGCCTAGGGCGGCCGCTAGCGTGACGATCCACACCCCCCAGGCGCGGCGCGAGACGTCGGCCCGCGGCGCCGGCTCGGCCACCGCGGCCGGCCCGCACAGGCTGCCCGCGTCGTCGCTCGAGGGCCGGGCCATCTCCCACTGCAGCAGGCTGTGCACCCGCAGCTGCTCGGCGACCGCGGGACGGAGGTCCGGCCGCTGGTCGAGCAGCTCGCGCAGCTCGAGCGCTTCGTTGTCGGTCTGAGCGCCGCTCAGTGCGATGTCCAGGAGCTTCCTGAGCCGCAACTCGTCGGGCGGGTTGCTAGATGGTTCGTTCATCGCGTCAGGCCCTCGACGGTCCCGGGCAGCCGCGCCTCGATGCACTTGGCCAGCGACCGCCGGATGCGGTAGAGCTGCGCCGACACCGAGTTGGGGGTCAGGCCAAGGCGGGCCGCCAGCGTGTTGACCGACAGCGCGCCCTGATAACGCTCCGTGACCAGCTTGCGGTGGTCGTCGGGGAGCCGCTGCAGGCAGTTGCGGAGGGCGCCGAGACGCTCGTCCGCGCCGACCGGATCGGCGTTGCAGTCGTCGCTCAGCGCCTGGACGAACTCGTCGCTGAACACCAGCCGCGACCGCCCCCGCGCCTTGCGGTGGGCCAGCACCCGGTTGTAGGCAAACTTCATCGCCCAGGGCAGGAAGGGCCGCTCGAAGTCAAACAGGTCCATGTTGGACCATAGGTCGATGTTCGTGTCCTGCACCACGTCCGGGGTGGCCGAGCTGCCGGCCAGGAGCATGTTGACGTAGCAGTAGATGTCCCGCTGGTGGGCGGTGAGCATCTCCATAAAACGTCGGCTGTTGTCGTCCGGCACCGGGCTGGCCCCGCTAGAAAAGGCGATCGCAGACAAGACGGCCTCGGCTGGTCCCCGCAACACTTCAAAGGGTCCGCCGAGTGCTATTACTGAGCCGCACGCCGCGAAATCTGACGCGAAAACCGCCCATCCGCTTAAAAACCCGCTCTCTGGCAGGACGGGCCCGGCAACGCGTCTGCCCGACATCGCCGGTTCGCCGGCGACTGGCACGGCTGCTCTCGATTCTACCAACCGGTCTCACACGCCGACCTGGCGTGGGCAGCAAGTGGGCAAGCGTCAGCGACGCTAGGGAATTTCGAGCCCGCGGCTTAAGTGTGGCGCCTCCGCGATTCTTGCACAGGACCGCATAATCAAGGCTAAGCCTTTGAACTGCAACAACTTACCCCCTTCTGACGGAGCGTTCAGGGGACGTCTGAAGACAGATCAGGGAGATATTCTGCATTTCCTGGTACTAATCCCGAAGTCGGCGCGCATTACAACAGAGTCAGAGGGGAACGGCGTCGCTCGACGCCTGGACCGACAGGTGACTCACGAGGCCACAGGCGGATGGCGTCAAACGAAGACATCTCCAGCGACCCAACGGGCGACCGCGACCTGCGCGTGCAGTTCGCCAGGGTGTTCGCTCAGAACGACCGCTGGCTGTACGCGTACCTGGTGTCGCTGCTCGGGTCGCCTACCGACGCGGAGGAGGTGTTCCAGGAGGTCTGTGTCATTTTGTGGCGTGACTACGACCAGTTCGACCCGGACACCAGCTTCATGAAGTGGGCCAGCGTGATCGCCCATTACCAGGTGCGCCGCTTCCGCAGGACACAGAGCAAGCAGGCGAAGCCGCTGTCGGACGCGGTGGTCGACCTGCTCGCGGACGATGCCGTGGCCAAGGCGGACCTGATGGACTCGCGGCGGCTGGCCCTGCACGACTGCCTAAAAAAACTCCCCCCATCGGACCGCGAACTCGTGCGGAACTGCTACTCGGACACCCGCCAGTCGATGAAGACGGTCGCCGAGCTGCTCGGGCGGCCGGCCAACACTGTCTACAAGGCGATGAACCGGATCCGCCGGTCCCTGCACGGCTGTATCGACCGCAAGCTCTCCGCGGAGACGCTGGCATGAGTCACCACAAAGCCCAATCGGCCGAGCTGCGGCGCCTGCTCGACGCGTTCTGCAACGGCGAGCTGCCGGCCGAGAGCGTCGATCGGTTCAACGAGCTGCTCGAGAGCGACCCGCTCGCCCGCGAGACCTACCTAGAGTACCTGTCGGTGGAGGCCGAGCTGCACGCGGTGCACGGCGCGCGGCCCCAGTACTCTGCCGCGTCCACTGCGGTTGCTTCCTCCGAGCACGAGCCGCACACCCGCACCGCCGCGGTGGGACGCACCGGCTGGCTGGCGATCGCCGCTTCGCTCGTCGGGGTCGCGGTGCTGTCGAGCCTCGTCACCTCTACGCTCGACGGGCCAACGGCGCCCACAGTCGACGACCGGGTCGCCGCGGCGTCGCCAGATGAGTCGACTCCCACGCCCGTGGCGGTGATCTCCGCGACCCGCAACTGCCGTTGGCACGACCCCGCGAGCCAGACCGGCTTCGGTTCGAAGGTGTACGCGGGCCAGCGGCTCGACCTCGAGGCCGGCATCGCCGAGGTCACGTTCGACAACGGCGCCACGCTGCTGCTGGAAGGCCCCGCTTCGCTCAGCATCGACGACGCCAAGGCCGCCAGCCTGGAGAGCGGACGGCTGTCCGCCCGCGTGCCGGGCGACTCCTCGTGGTTCTTGGTCCGTTCGGGCCGGATCGGAGTCGGCGGGGTCGCGGCCGGCGGCGCCACCATGCCGCCCGCTCAGGCGGCGGAGTTTGGCCTGCTCTCCGACGGGCTGGGGGGCGGCGAGGTGCACGTTTTCGACGGGTCCATCCAGGCCCACCTGCTCAACCAGGCGGGCGACCAGCTGCGCACGGTCCGGCTGAACCCGCGAGAGGCCGCCAGGGTGCAGCCCGCCTCGACGACGGTCGCCCGGTTCCACGCCAACGACGACCGCTTCGTTAGATCCCTGTCGGCCGGTGCCGGCCCCCACGGGGGCCTCTACGCCTACGAGGGGTTCGACTACCCGGTGGGCCCGCTGTCGTGGCAGAACGGCGGGTTTGGCTGGGCCGGCCCGTGGGCCGACATTGAGACCAACGACCCCGCCGGCGGCGAACCCACCAACCAGGTGGCGAAGCAGAGCCTCGCGTTCGGCGAGGTGCGGCAGATCGGCAACCAGGCGGTGCAGCTCGCCCAGTCCAACCGGATCCGCCGGGTGCTGAGCACGTCGATCGGCGGCGTGTTCGACGCGGCCGGGCTGGTGGAGAACCGGGACGGCCACCGGCTGCTCGGCAAAGAAGGCAAGAGCATCTACGTCAGCTTCCTGCAGCGGGTCGACCGGACCAACGACGTCTTCTACGGGTTCGAGCTCAACCGCGGCGACGGCAACGCCAACCGTGTGCTGTGCGTCGGAAACGGCGCCGAGGGGGCTGGCTACGGCGTCACTTCGAACTACAACGCCTATGGGGCCTCGAACTACCCGTCGCTCGGCGAGGAGAACACCGACGCCAACCTGATTGTGGTCCGCATCGACTTCCGCGACGACGACCGCGACGAGGCGGTCGTTTACCGCAACCCGACTTCGCTGATCGATGAGTCCGAGAACAAAGTTGACGCGCGGCTGCGGGGCAACTTCGCCTTCGACCGCATCAGCCTCGGCAACTTCGAGGGGCAGAAGATCCACGAGGTCGACGAGGTTCGGGTCGGCACCAACTACCGGGCGGTGACCGGCCAGCGGGACCACATCCGGAACAACCTGACGCGGCCGGTCGCCCGTATCGGGTTGCCGGTGGCTCCTGACCGCTTGGCGGCGACCGCCCCCCGGAGCCTAGCTCCTTGGAACACGGGGCTGCTCCTGATCGGACCGACGGTGCGGTGACACTTACGCCCGAACAGGCACGGCGGCTTTTCAACTCGACTCTTCCAACCAACATCGACTTACTGTCCGTGGCCTCGTGTGGAGGCCGTGGTGCGGCGGGGCCGGGCGACCGGGCAAGTTGAGCGACTCGATCCTGATAGATCGCGGTGAACCGGGCTCCAGGCAGCCCGCCGCCGCGGGGTATGAAGCACAGCAAGCATTCCACCACCTGAGGCGCAAGCATAATGAGACGAGCAGCAGCAATCGCGGCGATGGCGTTCCTCACCGCAGGACCAGTGGTCGCCGCGACGATCGACGGCCAAGCGATCCCTTCGGAGGGCCTCCCGTTGCTGGCGACCCAAGACACAACCACCGGGTTCGGCAACGCCACCGGCGGGGGACAGGACTCGGCCGGCGGTTCCGAGCTGAACCAGCTCTACGCGTCGAACGACGGGTCGACCCTCACGGTCGGGCTCACCGGCAACCTGGAAGGCAACTTCAACAAGCTGTTTATCTTCTTTGACGCCGTCCCCGGCGGCGAGGGCACGCTGCAGGGCGACAACGTCGACGGCGGCTTCAACGAGATCAACAACCTTGCGGGCCTGTCGTTCGGCGGCGCCGAGATGGACCACGGCCTGCGGGTCGAGGTGGGCGGCGGTTTCCACGGCGTCAACTTCTTCGACCTGGTGGACAACTCCGCCGTTTCGATCCTCTCCGGCGGGGGGCCGGGCGACCTGCCCATCTCCAACGTGTCCAACGCCGGCGTCACCGTGGGCTGGGACAACTCGAATGTGCTGGGCGTGGACGGCGCCAGCGCCGCCGACGCGGCGACCGCCACCACGGGGCTGGAGTTTGAGATCGACATGGCTGCCGCGTTCGGGGTGACCAACCGCGCTGTACGCGTGACCGCACTGGTCACCAGCGGCGACGCCACCTTTATCTCCAACCAGGTGCTGCCCGGGATCGGCGGCGGCGGCAACATCGGCGGCGGGGATGGCCAGACCCTGGGGTCGGTGCTCGTGCCGGTCCCGGAGCCCACGGCCGCGGCGTTGTGCCTGGCCGGCCTGCTGGGGATAGCGGGCGCCCGCCGTCGTTCGGCATCGGCGTTCCCAGGGGCGCAGGGTTAGACCGCATCGCTGGCAACTAGAATGAAACTGGAGTTTGTAAAGCGGATTGCTACTCAACTCACCGCGTTGCCCCGCTGGGATCGACAACGCACTCTTCACACGAACTCACTGTGACTCCACCGGAGATTCCTCCCATGCTTCGACACGTGATCATCACGGCGGCGGTCGGCGCCGCCCTCGCCCTGCCTAGCAGCCTCCTCGCGCAGCCGATCGACAGCTTCCTGATCGGTTCCAACCCGGCGGAGGGCGAGTACGCGGCCGGGCAGGTGCTGGGGCAGTCGCCCAGCATCCTCGGCTGGACCGGCGCGTGGAACGACGGCTTCCAGGGCAACGCCTGGCAGACCACCGAAACCGGCCTGACCTACAGCACGATCCCCGCGGAAGGGGGCGCCATCCAGACCCTGGCCAGCGGGTCGCCGTTCGAGGGCCGCATCGGCCGCACGCTGTCGACGCCGGTCACCGGCGACTCCAACCGCACGCTCTACATGAGCTTCCTGATGCAGGCGACCACCGCCACGAACGGCGCGCAGATCACCTACGGCGGGCTGGAGTTGCACAACGCCAACGGGCTGGGCGATGGCGACCGGCAGTTCCAGATCGTCGTCGGCGAGAACATCGACGGCGTCTCGCAGACGCCCAACTACTCGGTGTCCCTGTTCAACTCTGACCTCGGCGGCGGGTTCGCCGGCGACCTGGGCGTCAACGACGAGCTGACCAACCTGTTTGTCGCCAAGTTCGACCTGTCGGACGTTAACGACGCCGACGCCGTGACCGTGTGGCGGAACCCCGAGAACCTGGCCGACGAGTCGCTCTCCACGGTCGACTTCTCGGCGACCGGCTTCAACATCAACATCAACGCGACCTCGTTCGCGCGGTTCGGCATCGCTGGCGACTTCACCTACGACGAGCTGCGTCTGGGATCCACGTACGAGAGCGTCACCTCGGTGGTGCCCGACTTCGTGCTCGGTGACACCAGCGGGAACGGCTTTGTCGAGTTGGCGGACTTCGACCCCATCCGCGACAACTGGCTGGAGTCCAACGCGAGCTTCGGGTCCACGCTCTCGCGGATGGACGGCGACCTCAACCTGAACGGCATTGTGAGCATCGAGGACTTCCGCGAGTGGAAGGACGCGTTCCTGGCTTCGGGCGGGTCGGCGTCGGCCGTGCAGTCGGCGTTCGCGTCGCTGAGCGTGCCCGAGCCCTCCGCGGCCGCGATGCTGCTCGTTGGCCTCGCGGCGGCCGCCCGGATAGGCCGGCGGCGGGGCTAGGGCCTCCGGCGGCGTGCTTCTCACACTCAAAGCGCGGCGGGCTGCGGCCCCGGCGCCTCATCATCGATAAGGCAACATCACCATGAAGGCCAACTTGCGAACAGCCGCCCTGGTAGCGGCGCTCGTCGCGGCGCCGCTGGCGGGCGGGGCAATGGCGCAGGAGAACGTGTGGATCGGCTCCGACGGCGGTTTCGGCGGCGACGACTCCTCGTTCTCTGACGACAACAACTGGAGCTTCCTCATCGCGCCCGACGGCACCTTCAGCCGCGCGGTGATCGGCGGCGACCCGGGCCTGGAGGTCGACCCCAACCCGGTCGTCGAGGTCGACGGCAACCTCTCCTCCACGCCCACCCCGCAGCTGGTGCTGGGGCGCGGCGGCGCCTACAGCGGAACGCTCAACGTCGGCGCCGGCGACAACCTGGTGGTCGGGCCGGGCACCGAGTCGACCGCCGGGGATGTGCCGGCCAACCTGATCGTCGGGCTCGACGGCGGACGGGGGACCCTGAACGTGACCGGCGGCGTGCTGACGATCGGCAACGAGCTGTCGACCCCGAGCAACGGCGCCGCGGCCAGCGCGATCAACCTCTCGGGCTCGGCGAGCGTGTCGGCCGCCTCGGCGTTCCTCGACAAGAACCTGACGATCACCGGCGGCGGCGTGTCGCTGGCGATCTCGGGCAACGCGATCCTCGGCCAGGGCGGAACCCACACCTGGAGCTTCGGCGCTGGCGGCCCGTCGGCGATCTCGGTGGGCGGCCAGCTCGACCTCGGCGGCACGCTGAAGATCGACACCCAAGGCATGACGCCGGCGGTCGGGACCTCCTACCTGCTGGCGGACTCTGGGTCGGTGATCAACGGCTTCGGCGCGGTGGACGTGTCCGACGTGCCGGGCATCTCGCTCGGGGTGAGCGTCCGCACCAGCACGGCGGCGGGCGGAGCCAACGGGTTTGAAACCAGCATTGTCTTCGAGCAGCAGCCGGTGCTGATCGTCAACCGCCGCACCGGCGAGGTGTCGATGCAGAACCCGGGCTCGTCCGCGACTCTGGCGTTCGACGCCTACACGGTTGGTTCGGCTGCGGGGTCCCTCAACGACTCTAACTTCCTGACCTTCGCCCCCGCCGAAGGCTGGCAGGTGGCCAACAAGAGCCAGACCGCGTTGTCCGAGCTCAACCCGCTCTCGTCCGGCACGGTCGCCGCGAACACCACGGTCGCCCTGGGCGACGTCTTCCAGCCCGCGCCCCAGGCGTTCGGCGTCGACACGGACGACGTCACCTTCCGCTTCTCGACGCCCGGCTCGAACGTGTTCACCAACGGCGTGATCCTCTACGAGGGGATCCCGACCGACACGCTGACGCTCAACGTCGACCGGACGACCGGCGAGGCGCAGATCCTCAACGGCTTCCGCGAGGCGGTCACGATCGACACCTACGTTATTGACTCGGCGTCGGGTTCGCTAGACGCGTCGCTGGCGGGCTGGGACAGCCTCGAGAACCAGAGCGTCGGCGGCGGCCTGTGGGAGGAAGCGATCCGGGACGCCGCGACCCTGTCGGAGCTGGCGCCCATCGGCGACCTGACGATCGCCGCCAGCGAGGGCGTCCTGATCGGCGCGCCGTACGACTTCGACAGCCCTAGCGCGGAGGAGGACCTGGTGTTCCGCTTCGCGTTGCCCAACGAGAACTTCTTCCGGTTCGGCAAGGTCGTGTTCGACGACATGCTCACCACGCTGCCGCAGGGCGGGCTGGTGGGCGACTACAACGGCGACGGCACGGTCGACGCGGCGGACTACACCATCTGGCGTGACAACCTGGGCCAAGACCCGTCGGCGCTGGCGGCTAACTCCCGCGCGCCGGGCGCGTCGGGCCCGATCGACCAGGGCGACTACGTCGCGTGGCGGAACAACTACGGCCAGACCAACGCCGCGGTGGGCGCCGCGGCGGGCAGTGTCCCCGAACCCGCCTCGATCTGCCTGGCGGCGTTGGTCTTTCTAACAACGCAGCGGAGGCGCCGCTGACCGCGCCCTCGGAAGGGCGCGGCGGAGCGCCGCCCGCGGCCGGGCGGAACGCGGCTCGGCCCCTACCTTTGATTGGAGATGTCATGGAACGTCGTACCGCATTTACGCTGGTGGAGCTGCTGGTGGTGATCGCCATCATCGGGGTGCTGATCGCGTTGCTGCTGCCGGCGGTGCAGGCGGCCCGCGAGGCGGCCCGCCGCACGCAGTGCAAGAACAACCTGAAGCAGCTGTCGCTGGGCTGCCTGAACCACGAGAGCACCCACGGCTTCCTGCCCACCTCCGGCTTCGGCTGGCGGTGGCAGCCCGACCCCGACAAGGGCTACGGCAAGGACCAACGCGGCGGCTGGCCCTACGGCCTGCTGGCCTACGTCGAGGAGCAGGGGCTCCGCGACGTCGCCTCGGGCATCAGCAGCGCCGCCGACAAGGAGGCCCAGATGCTGCGCCTGGTGCAGACCCCCATCGACATGTTCACCTGCCCCTCGCGACGCGAGGCCCAGCTCTACCCGATCCTGCGCAACAACTTCCTGGCGTTCAACCTCCGCAGCTGCCGCGTGGGCGACTGCTTTGTCGCCCGCTCCGACTACGCCGGCAACGCGGGCAACATCAACCCCACCGGGCAGGGCGGGCCGGAGAACCCCGCCGCGGTCAACTCCTTCACCGCCTGGATCACCAAGACCCAGAACGGCGCCATGTACCAGCGCAGCACCGTGCGGCTCGCCAAGATCACCGACGGCACCAGCAAGACCGCGCTGATCGGCGAGAAGTACATGGACCCGGCCCAGTACCTCGACGGCTCCGACCCGGCCGACGACCAGAACATCTTCGTCGGCCACGACCAGGACAACCTCCGCTACACCGGCTGGAAGCCGACCAGCAACAACGCCTCGGTGGCGTGGACGCCCGCCCAGGACGGCGCCGGCTTTGACACCGCCAACGGCAACGACATCCCCCCCTTCGGCGCGCCTCACGCCGGCGCCATGAACATGGCCTTCTGCGACGGCTCCATCCGCACCGTCGAGTTCGGCGTCGACGAGGAGGTCTTCTACAAGTTCGGCGGACGCGACGACGACGCCGACCTGTACCCGGGGCCCTAAACGCCGCGGCGCCGACAGCGAGACCCTTCACCAACGATGAACCGCCTACGACTGACCCTGCTCACCGCCTTGCTGCTAGCGCCCACGGCCGCCGCCGTTGGGCAGGACGTGTCGAGCGAGCCGATCCTGCAGATCTTCGACGCCCGCTGGGACACCATTGAAGACCGCATGGCGGACATCTTCGTGGCGGGGTACGGCCGGCTGTGGCTCCCCCCGCCCGCCCGGGCCGACACCGGCGCCGGCTCGGTCGGGTACGACGTGTTCGACCGCTTCGACCTCGGCCAGCCCCGCAACGAGACCGCCTACGGCACCGAAACCGGCCTCAAGACCGTGGTCGACGCCGCCCACACGGCGGGCGTGCGGGTCCACACCGATTTCATCGCGAACCACAACGGCTTCACCGACGCGAACTCCGTCGACGGCGTCGGCACTTCTTTCGGCCAGGCGGGCGGCTACCCGGGCTTCGTGCTCTCGCTTCCGGGCGTGCCCGACGGCGACTTCCACTCCGCCCAGCTCACCGGCGAGGAGACCTTCCGGCTGTCGGGCCTGATCGACATCGACCAGTCCACCAACCACCAGTTCATCCGCCACCCGGTGGAGCCGGGCAACCCGCTAAACATCCCGTCCGCCGGGACGACCGGCGCGTTTGGCCGCCCGCCCGCCAACCTGCCCGACCCCGGCAACGCCCGCTTCTACCCCGACCAGGACCTGGGCGGCACGACGGTCTTTGACCCCCGCACCAACCAGTCGGTCACCCTGCACGACTTCAACACCGACGCGCCGCTTGCCGGCGACGCGGTCACCGACAACGCCACCGGCCTGCTGATGCGGAACCTCCGCTGGATGATCCAGGAGATCGGCGTCGACGGCTTCCGCTACGACGCCTCGCGGCACTACCCGCGGTGGGTGCTCGACTACCTGGACCAGGCCGCGTTCCTCGCCAAGCAGCAGCCGCTGCTGGACGGCAGCCCGGACCACGTGTTCACCTTCATCGAGACCGGCGGCGACAACCGCTACGACTTCCTGCAGGGTTTCATCCGCAAGGACATCGACGACAGCAACCTCGGCGTGGTCGGCGGCAACCGCGACGCGCTCGACTTCAACCTGTTCTTCAGCCTGCGCGACAACCTCTCCGGAAACGGCATCGCCAACGACTGGCGGAACGTCAAGAACCGCAGCATCGACATCCACGACGACGGCCTCGCCAACAACGGCAGCCAAGGGGTCGCCTTCGCGCAGAGCCACGACGACGGACCCGCCTACCTCAACAACGTCGCCCACGCGTACCTTTCGCTGCGGCCGGGCGAATGGAACGTCTACCTCAACGCCGACGAGTTCGACGACCCGCTGCGGGGCTTCCCGAAGCCCGGACGCGAGGACGCGCTCGGAGGGCTGTACGGCGACGCGGTCACCACGCTGGTCGGCATCCGCTCCAGCCACGGCCGCGGCGCCTACGTCGACCGCACGCCGGCCGCCGACGAGAAGGAGCTGTTGATCTACGAGCGGCAGGCGTCCGCGTTGGTGGTCCTCAACAACCGGCTCGACGGCGGCTTCGACGCACGCACGGTCCAGACGTCATTCGCGCCGGGCACGCCGCTGGTCGAGCTGACCGGAAACGCGGCCAGCAGCGAGGTCGACCCAAACTCCGACCTGCCGGAGGTGCTGATCGTCAAGGCCAACGGCACGGTCGACCTGCGGGCGCCGCGGAACCGGTCGTCGGCCGGCGTTGAGCACGGCAACGGCTACCTGATCTACGGCGTCGCTACGCCCGAAGGCCGGCTGCGGCTCACGGACGCCGCCGGCGACGATTTCTCCAGCGTCTTGCCGGGCGCCACGCCTGAACCCGGCGCCGGTGGGCCGAGCGCCAACTACCTCAATGGCGTCACCCGCCTGGCCGACATCACGGTGGTGGATCAAGAGTCGTTCAAGCTGCGGGTTGAGACCGACCCGGTCACCCTGCCCGGCGGGATCCGCGACCGCCACGCCGACGGCGACTTCGCCCAGTTCCGCATCGACGACGGCCGCGACAAGAGCGGCGCCGTGATCGCCGACGTCGTCACGCCCGGCGACGTGGCGTACGGGTTCAGCAACTTCACCGACACCTCCTCGCCAGGTTTCTTCAACGCCAGCGGCGCTGGGGTGTACGAACAGATGATCGACGCCCGCCAACTGGCCGAGGGCCGGCACTACCTGACCGGCCGCGTCTACCGCCACCGCGACCCGGGCTCGTTCACCGACGGCGACCCGTCGCTCGCCGGCGACGGCGGCCCCGCGGTGTTCGAAGAGTTCCGCCGCGTGATCTACGTCGACCTGCTGCCGCCCGAATCCGAGGTGGTGAGCTTCGCGCCCTTTGCCAGCAGCCCCGAGAACCCGAACGACAGGGACCTGATCGTGCGGTCGGTCGACAAGACGGCCGACAACATGCACGTGCTGCTCGACCTGCCGGCGTCGCTGACCGACGACCAGGTGCTGGCGATGATCGGCCCCGGCACTGCTACTTCTTACTACGACCGCGACGAGTGGATCCGCGGGTACTTCGGCGTCCCGAGCGGCGCCCACGCGGTGACCATCGTCACCTTCGAGCCGACCGGCAACCGAAGCGTGCAGCGGTTCGCCGGCCTGGTCACGGATACCGACGTTGGACGCGGGTTTGGCGACCTGGACCACGACAACGTGTACGAGCGGGCGGACTTCGACGGCCCCGGCGGGTTCGAGGAGGTGCTCTACAGCCAGAACGCCCAGTTCAACCCGGCGGCCGACGTTACCGCGGACGGGCTGGTCGACAACCGTGACCTGTTCGCCCTGGTGGACGAGCTCGCCGCGCCGGGCGGCCCCTCGCCGGCGGTCCTCCTAGGCCTGGACGGCGTGCTGCGCCGACGCGGCGACCTCGATAACGACGGCCTGACCGACGGCGACGACCTGCGCAGCCTGTACGCGGGCTTCGGCCCCGCCACCTGGCTCACGGACCTGAACGTGGACGGGGTGACCGACCTGGCGGACGCGGCGGTGTTCGTGACCGAGCTCGTCCGCACGGCGCCGGGCGACTACAACCTCGACGGCTTCGTCGACGCCGCGGACTACTCCGTCTGGCGGGACGCCCTCGCGTCGGGCGATCCGGTCGCCGACGGCAACTTCGACGGCGAAGTAACCGGCGCCGACTACCAAGTCTGGCGGGACGCATTCGGCTTCCAGCGTCGGTTCTTGAGCCCGCTATCCGCCGCGAGCAGCGCGGCCCCGGAGCCCGCCGCTTCGGCGCTCTTGCTTTCCATTCTGCTGTGCGGCGTTTCACGACGCCGACCGAACCGCTAGTTCTACCATCGCCATGCCCGCCCACGCTCCACTGTCGTCACCTCCCCTGCTCCGCTGGGTCGTGCTGCTGATAGCAACCCTAGGGGGTCGGGCGCTGGCGCAGGTCGGCGACCACGAGGTCGCCCTCCGCACCGACCCGACGCCCAGCCGGACCAGCACGATGCCGGACTGGGCGGTCGGCGCCGTTTTCTACCAGGTCTTCCCCGAACGGTTCTGCAACGGCGACGCCACGAACGACCCGACGCGTCAATCGCTCGAATCGCCCGACCGCGTGCCGGTCGATTGGAAAGTCTCGCCCTGGACCGGCGACTGGTACGCCCGCGCCGCGTGGGAGAAGAGCCTCGGCGCCGACTTCTTCGAGCACGGTGTTTTTGACCGGCGCTATGGAGGCGACCTGCAAGGGGTCATCGACAAGCTCGACTACCTGCAGGACCTGGGCGTCGATGCGCTGTACCTGAACCCCGTGTTCTACGCCCGATCGCTGCACAAGTACGACGCCGCCGCTTTCCACCACATCGACCCACACTTCGGCCCCGACCCCGCCGGCGACTTTGAGGCGATGTCACGCGAGACGCCCGACCCGGCGACCTGGCGCTGGACGGCGGCCGACAAGCTGTTCCTGGAGCTGCTCCGCCGCGCGCACGATCGCAACATCCGGATCGTGGTGGACGGCGTCTTCAACCACACGGGCCGCGAGTTCTTCGCGTTCGCCGACCTGCGCAAGAAGCAGGAGCAATCAATCTACAAGGACTGGTATATCGTGCAGTCCTTCGACAACCCCGCGACCGATGCCGACGAGTTCGCCTACCGCGGCTGGTGGGGCGTCGAGTCACTGCCGGAGTTTGCAGACAACGCCGCCGGCGACAACCTGCACCCGGGACCCAAGGAGTACATCCTGGCCGTAACGCGCCGCTGGATGGACCCCGATGGCGACGGCGACCCGTCCGATGGCGTGGACGGCTGGCGCCTGGACTGCGCGGGCGAGGCGCCCGTCGGGTTCTGGCAGGAGTGGCACCGGACCGTGCGGCGGATCAATCCCCACGCCTACACGGTCGCCGAGCACTGGCTGGACGCCGCCGATTTCGTGCGGCAGGCCGGCTTCTCCGCGACGATGAACTACCACGGGTTCGCGTTCCCCATCAAAGGATTCCTGGTCGACGACTGCCTCAGCCCCAGCGACGCGGCCCGCATGCTGGTCGAGCGGGCGGCCAGGTTCCCCGCAGACACGCGGGGTGGGCTGATGTCGCTGGTCGACTCGCACGACACCGACCGGCTGGCGTCGATGATCGTCAACGCCCAGGGCGACCACCCCTACGCAGAGCCTGACCGCTTTGACTACGACGTCAGCAGCCGGGTCTCGCCCCGGTTGCGGAGCGACTACGACCTCCGCAAGCCAACCGCACGCGAGCGTCGCATCCAACGGATGGTGGCGGTCATGCAGGCCACCTACCCCGGCGCCCCCACGTTCTACTACGGCACCGAGGCGGGCATGTGGGGCGCCGATGACCCGTGCGACCGGATGCCGATGGTCTGGCCCCACGCGCGTCATGACGACCAGCAGGCCCACCCGGGCGGCGCCGACCGTTCGTCCGACCCGGTCGCCTTCGACAACGAACTGCACCGCTTCTACCGGAGCCTGATCGAACTGCGCCGCGGGTCGCCGGCCCTGCAGCGCGGCGTGATGAGCATCGTCGCGACCGACGACGCCCAGCGGGTGCTTGCGTTCCGACGCTCCGACGGCAAGCGGACCTGCCTGGCGGTGTTCAACCGCGGCGAGTCGGCGGCGGAGGTCGCCTTGCCAGTTCCGACCGGCGCGTACGACGTCGTGTTCGCCGCTTCTGGCGCCCCCTCGCAGTCGTCAAGTGTCCGCATTGGGGAAACGCTCAACGTGAGGCTCCCGGGCCTCGAGGCGGTGGTGCTGGAGCTCCAGCCCTCCGACCGGTAGCCGCTTGCTCTACGATCGTTGATTTCGCCGCGAGCGGGCCCCCAGGCGCCTGTCGGGGTGATTTGCTACGCTAGTGGGACTGCCCAAATCGACCCGGCGTCCCTCCATGAAGCTAGCAATCCTCCACTACCACCTGAACCGCGGTGGGGTCTCTCAGGCGATCCTGAACCACCTCCACTCGCTGGCCACCCTCCCTGCCGACCAGCGTCCGGAGGAGGTGGCCTTGCTGTACAGCGGTCGCAAGGAGGACTGGCCGGCGTCCGTGTGGCGGCGGAGCGAGTGGGAGCACGACCCGCCGTTCGACGTCCGCCTGCTCGCCATCCCCGAGCTTGAGTACGACTCTTCGATCCACTGCGAAGGCCAGACGCTCGCGGACGCGATCTCCCAGATGCTCACCGGCATCGGAATGACGCCGGACACGACCATCGTCCACTCGCACAATTTCTCGCTCGGCAAGAACGCCTCGCTTCCGGACGCGCTGCGGGTCTTGGCGAAGCACGGGTACCGGCAGCTGCTGCAGGTGCACGACTTCGCCGAGGACTTCCGCCCCTCCAACTACCGCCACCTGATGCGGGCCACCGGCTCCCAGCGGCCGGCGGAGCTGGCCGAGCGGCTGTACCCCTCCGCCGAAGGAATCCACTACGCCACACTCAACGGGCGGGACCACAAGATCCTGCTCGGGGCGGGCGTCGACCCGGAGCGGCTGCACCTGCTGTCGAATCCGGTGATTGAGTTCCACGGGCTCCCGCCGCGTGACGAGGCGCGGCCTCGCGTCTGCAAGCAGCTCGGCGTCAGCGACCAGACCCGGCTGGTCATCTACCCCGTGCGGGGGATCCGCCGCAAGAACATCGGCGAGCTGCTGCTGTACAGCGCGCTGTCGGGCCCCGAGGTGTGCCACGCCGTGACGCTGGCGCCGGCCAACCCGGCCGAGCGGATCTCGTTCGACGACTGGTGCGAGCTGGCGGAGGAGCTGTCGCTGCCCTGCCAGCTCGGCATCGGTGATCCGCCGTCGCGGCAGGGCCACGGCGTGGAGTTCTACGACGCGCTCGCCGCCAGCGACGCGGTCATCACCACCAGCGTCGCCGAGGGGTTCGGCATGGTGTTCCTCGAGGCGTGGCTGGTCGACCGCCCGCTGATCGGCCGCAACCTGGGCCGCATCACGTCCGACTTCACCGCCCACGGGCTCCGGCTCGAGGGCCTCAGCGACCAGCTCTTGGTGCCCGGCGACTGGTTCGATCTAGCCGCCGCCCGCGAAGAGGTGCTCGACCTTCACCGCTGGGCCTGCCGTGACTTCGGGATGCCGGCGCCGGAAACGCCGCCGGAAGACTGGAGCTACGGCCCGGACGTCGACTTCGCGAGCCTGCCGCGGCGGTTCCAGGCAGAGGTCATCCGCCACGCGGCCGCCAACCCCGAACAGGCCCGGGCGTCGATGGAGGAGCTCAACCCCGGGCTGGCCGAACGCCTTTCGGGCGCCGCCGCCGAGCGGCAGCCGGTGCAGGCGAACGCGGAGTGCGTCCGCAAGCAGTTCTCGCCCCAGGCCGTCGGCCGCCGCCTTGCGGAGATCTACTCCGGGGTGCTCAGCGACGCCGCCGGCGGCGAGGTCGGGTCCCTGCCGGATGGCGAGCACATCCTCCGCTCGTTCCTGCGACTCGACCGGCTCCACCCCGTTAGGCTCGAGCCGTGAACGGAATCGCCGCTCGCATCCTAGAGCTCAGCTCCCCGCTCGCGCCGCAGCCGACCGGCGTCGAGCCGGTGTTGCCGCAGATCGATGGCCTGCGGGCGGTCGTGTTTGACGTTTACGGGACGCTCTTGGTCAGCGGATCGGGCGATATATCGCTCACCAGCGGGGCCGCCCACAGCGACGCCGCCACCGACGCGTTGGTCGCGTGCGGCCTGCCCCCGGGCGCCGACGGCGAGGAGGTGGTGTCGCGGCTCAAGGCGACCATCCAGGCCGATCACCAGCGGTCGGCGAGCGCTTACCCGGAAGTGGAGATCCGCGACATCTGGCGGACCACCCTGGCGGAGCTCCACCCTGGCCAGGCGGCCGCCAATGTCGATGTCGACCGGCTCGCCGTCGAGTACGAGTGCCGCGTGAACCCGGTCTGGCCGATGCCCGGCCTGCGGGAAACGCTTTCGGCCCTGGCCGCCGCGGGCGTGCCAATGGGGATCGTCAGCAACGCTCAGTTCTTCACGCCGCCGGCGCTGGCCGCCCTCGCCGGCGGCGACTGGGACGCCCTGGGCATCGACCCGCGGCTGTGCGTCTGGTCGTTTGAGCACCGCGAGGCGAAGCCCGGCAGGTTCCTCTACGATCAGGCGGTGGCGCGGCTCGCGGAGCGGGGCGTTTCGGCGGCCGAAACGCTATACGTCGGCAACGACATGCGGAACGACATCGCCCCCGCGGCGGCCGCCGGGTTCCGCACCGCCCTGTTCGCCGGCGACGCCCGCTCGCTCCGCCTGCGGGAGGGCGACCCGCTGGTCGGCGACACGCGGCCCGACGCCGTGGTGACCGAACTGCGTCAGATATTGACGATTTTGTCGCTTGCCGACCGCTGAGAGAAAAGTACATTTTGCGAGTAAACCGGCGTTTGGTCGTCCTTGGCGGAGGGCAGGCTGCGCGTCACCCCGCCTGCCCCCGTCCCACCCGCCGCCAGCACCATGCCCGACCCCCTCGCCACCCCCAGCCACCGGATTGGATTCGTGGGCACCCGCTTCGCGGGGACCGACGGCGTCTCGCTCGAGGCGGCCAAGTGGGCCAAGGTGCTGTGGCACCACCGGCACGTCAGCTACTGGTTCGCCGGCAAGCTCGACACCGACCCGGAGGTGAGCATGCTGGTCCCGCACGCCTACTTCGGCCACCCGGACATCCAGTGGGTCAACGACCGCATCTTCGGCGTTTCCGAACGCGACCCCGAGGTCACCCGCCGCATCTTTGCGCTCGCCGAGCACCTGAAGCGGTCGCTGTACGAGTTCGTGCGGCGGTTCGACATCGAGATCCTGATCGTTCAGAACGCGCTCTGCATCCCGATGAACATCCCGCTGGGCGTCGCGCTCGCCACGTTCATCGCGGAAACCAACTTCCCGACCATCGCCCACCACCACGACTTCTACTGGGAACGCGACCGCTTCGCGGTGAACGCCGCGGGGGACCTGCTGCGGATGGCGTTCCCGTGCACCATCCCGTCGATCCAGCACGTCACGATCAATTCGGAGGCCCAGCGGGCCCTCTCGCACCGCCGTGGCGCGTCCAGCGTGCTGGTGCCCAACGTGCTGGACTTCGAGACCCCTCCCCCCGACCTGGACGACTTCAACCGCGACTTCCGCGAGTCGGTCGGCCTGTTGCCGGACGACATCCTGTTCCTTCAGCCCACGCGCGTGGTGCCGAGGAAGGGCATCGAGCACGCCATCTCGCTCATCAAGCAGCTGGACAACCCCAAGTGCAAGCTGGTGATCTCGCACGAGTCCGGCGACGAGGGGCACGAGTACCTCAACGCGCTGCGGGAGATGGCCGAGCAGCAGGGGGTCGACCTCCGCTTCATCCCCGACCGGATCGGCGAGGAACGCGGCGTCAACGCCAACGGCGAGAAGGTGTACCTGCTGGCAGACGCCTACCTGCACGCCGACTTTATCACCTACCCCAGCCTGTACGAGGGCTTCGGCAACGCCCTGATCGAGGCGTTCTACTACCGCAAGCCGGTGCTGGTGAACCGATACTCGATCTTTGTGAGCGACATCGAGCCCCGCGGCTTCGACGTCATCACGATGAACGGCTACATGACCCGCGAGACGGTCGACAAGGTGCGCCGCGTCATCGAAGACCAGGCCTACCGCGACCAGATGGTCGAGGCCAACTACACGCTGGGCAAGCGGTTCTTCAGCTACGCGGTGCTGCGTCGCAAGCTGCGGGCGCTGGTGACCAACGTCACCGGCATGGACGACCTGTAGGCCCCGTGGTCCGAAGCGGCCGCACCGGGCGGCGGCTCTCGTCCGACGCCAGACGCGCGGTACAATGCGGGCCGAGCGCGTGCCCCGCGCCTGATGTCCACCAACGGCCATCCGCCCCGCCATGTCGGTTATCTACATCATGCTCCCGGTCGCCTTGCTGCTGGCCGCAGGCGGTGTGGCCGCGTTCTGCTGGGCCGTTCGCGACGGCCAGCTCGACGACCTGGACAGCGCGGCCGCGAGGATGCTCGAAGACGACGACGACGACGACGGCAAGCCCTGACCCGGCTACTACGCACCGCCAACCGGAGCGAGACCATGCCCTGTTCTCACCTGCGTGAGCTCTACCGTCTGTGCGAAGAGAATCAGCTACGGCTGAGCGCCGCCGACCTAATCCACATCGTGTGCGACCAGTGCGGCGAGAAGGAGGTCTGCCCGTCGGTCCTGACCGATGAGTACGACGGCGGCACGCCCACGGCGCAACAGCCCGACCAGGACTAGTGCCAGTGGCACGAACAATGTTCCTGTAGCGGGGCCGTTGGGTCCGCACGAAACCCTTCGTAAACTGCGGGATTCGTGCTCACGCCCGAGTGCATCACAGGAAACAGTTCTAGGGAGAGCGTACTAGCGTCCGCCGCTACTTGGTGGCGACGATCTCAAAATCGATCGTGCCGTGGCCGATCTTGTCGCCCAGCTGGTCCGTGAGGGTCAGCTCCAGCACGTACCGCCCCGGGTAGATCCCCTTGGGCAGGGTGATGCCGTACTGGATGTGGAAGTCGCGGCGTCGCGAGGCGCAGTAGTCGTTCACGACCGGCACGTCGCCCCCGTCAACGCGGCTTCCGTGCTGGTCGAGCACCTGGTAGCTCGTCGCGAGCGACGTGTGCTCACCTTGGGGCGTGGTGACGGTCTTGAAGTTGGCCACCTCGGCGTAGATCTTCACCTCGTCGCCGGGCCGGAACCGGGCGTGCTTGAGCGGTTGGTAGGCGCCGAACCCGTAGACCTCCTCGCAGAACCTCAGGTGGCCGACCGTCAGACTGCCGAGCTGCTCCAACGCGGTCACGGCGTTCTGCAGGTGCAGCCCGCCGGCGGCCGCCCGGCGGCGGACCTCGGGCTGCGTTTCGTTGTCTAGCATCGTGCTCACGGTCAGCAGCTGGTGCGACCAGTACTGCTGCTCGGTAGCGGTCAGACCTGGGACCGACGCCGCCGCGCCGTCCAGGTTGCCGGCGGCCAGCTGCAGCATCCGCAGCCGCACGTGGTCGTACGCCTCGTTGACACTCTGCGGGCGGTGGTCGAGTTCCTCTGACAGCTGCTTGATCGCGGCTTGCAGCGAGTCGTTCCAATTCTGTGTCGTGGGTTGTACAGGGGCGGGCGGCGCGGCGCCGGCCTGCTGCTGATGCGTCGGGGCGTACGGAACCGACCGCGCCGGCGCCGCGAAGGGCACCGTCTGCGCTGGGTTCACCGACCGCGAAAAGATCGTGTCGAAGGCGGCCGTCTGCGTCAGCGCCGGGTCGAACCGCCGCACGTCGACGCCCTGCCCCGCGGGCTCCGGCTGCTGCGTTTCGTAGGTTTGGGTCGGCCACGTCTCGGGCCGGCTGGGCAGCGGCGGCGCGCTGGCGTCTGGGGCGTTCCTGCCGGCGCCGCGCGTCGTGGGATTCGAGGCCACGTCGACTCGGGCCGTTTGCTGGCCGGACGCCTGCATCACGTCGCCCTTGGCCGGTTCGCCGGCGAGCTGCCGCTGGTAGAGCATGGTCGAGCGTGCGCGGGTCACCAGCCCCTCCCAGTGGGCAGGGTCTGACTCGGCGAGCTGAGTCAGTAGCTGCTGCTGAGCGGCGGGGTTGTCCTTGCCGATCGCCTGAAGATCATCGAGCACGGCGGCGAATGCCTGCTCGCGGGTTGGCTCCACCAGGGGCGCTGCGTCCGCGGGCGGCGGGGCCGGGGCCCGACCGGCGACGCTGGGCGCCTCGAGCTGGCCGGTGGTCCCCTTCGCGAACGACTTCAACGAGGTCCGGCAGCCCAGCGAGAGCGGCCCCGCCAGGCAGATGAGTATCGTAAGGCAGATACGGAGCATGGAACGCGAACCAAACGAGCACAGAGAGCTGATAGCACGGGCCGCGGATGGTACGACAAGCCCGCCCCACCGGCAACGGCACTTGCCCCCAGGAGTCGCGATCTGACTCCGCTGCTAGCGTGCCCGGCGTCTACCCCGCACGGCGTTCGTCACCGGCCTTGCTGAGACGCACAATAAGGCATTCCAGCTCGGTGCGGCCGCGTCCGGGCGTGCTGTTGTGGCCCTTGAGCGCCAGGTCGGCGTCGAGCAGCCACTGGTCGAGCTGCGCGGCGCGGGCACGACCGATCTGCTTCAGCTGCCGCTCAGCGTCGGCCAGCTTGAACTTCATCACCCCCGCCCGCTCGAGCGCATCGCGCAGCGAGGTGCGGCGGCCGTTCGCCTCGGCCTGGGCGATCAGGCACGCGGCCGCAGAAAACCTCCGCAGCGACGACGCGACCTGGGCCATCAGCCCGATCGGCTGCTCGCCGGCCCGCAGCAGCCGATCGAGCTGTTCGAGCGCGTCACTGGCGTCGCCGTCGGCGATCGCGTCGATCATGTCCCACGTCTTCCGCGTCCGCCAGCCGCCGACGTGGCGGTGCACCAGGTCCGCGTCGATTGCGGCGCCCTCGCCCGCCAGCAGCGCAAGCTTGCTGACCTCCTGGTCCATCACTCCCAGGCTGAGCGGCAACAGATCGAACAGCGCGTCGAGCGCGCCGGCTTCGACAGGCGAACCGTGGACGCCTTCGGCCCGTTGGGCCAGCCACTTCTTGGCCGCGCGCTGGAACTGCCCCACCTCCGCGCCCCGCTCGGGGACCTGGCACTTGACCACCAGCCCCTTGCCGGCCTGGGCCTTTGCCAGCCGCGTGTTGGACGGCCACGTCTTGACGTCCAGCACCAGCGTGCCGGCATGCCGCTCCTTCGCGGCGTAGTCTTCCAACTGGGGCCGGAAGCGGGTGACAAACGGGTCGGCGTCCTCGACGATGGCCGCCGACGCGCCGCCGAACAGCGACACGCTCGTCAGCGCGTCCGCGACGTCACGCCAGTCGCACTCACGCCCGGCGTACGTGCTGCAGGCCAGGTCGTTGCCGTCGGACAGTCGCTCGCGGACGCTGTGCAGCACCTCTCGCTTGAGGAACGGCTCGTCGCCCACCACAGCCACCATCGCGCCCAGATCCTGAGCGGCCGGCGCAAGCAGGTAGTCGAGCCCGGTCAGCGCTGAATAAGTAGTCTTGCTCAATTCATCCCCGGCAGGACTGGCGGGCCCCGCGGCTCGTACGAGTCGGAACGGCCCTCGTTGACGAGCGCCCTTGGCCTGAGTCTACCGCGCGGGCGCCGGGCTATTGAAGCGGGCGGGCGTGCCGGATGGCGCCGGAGGACTCGGGCAGCCGGATCTCGACGGGCTGCTGCGTCTGGTCGACGCCGACGTTGCCCGCCTGGTCGCGGGCCTCAAGCCGGACGTACAGCCGGCTGGGCAGGTGCCGCTGCAGCCGCCACGAGTACCGCCCGTTGTTCGGCAGGTTCGAAGCAATCGGCATCCACGGGCCGCTTGGCTGGGCGGCGTAGAGCAGCGAGATGGGCCGGTCGACCAGGTTCGCGTCCCCGGCCTGCCAGGTGACATTCAGGTGATCCGCGAAGTAGCCGTCCGGCTGCACCGCGTCGCCGATGGACACGGTGGGACGCGCGCGGTCGACCTCAACGTAGATGTCCGGCTGGTCGCCGGAATGCGGCGGGTCACGGTCCAACCCGCCGACGCTCTGCACGAGAATCGAGAACCCGTATACGCCGTCCGCCTGGACCTGCACGTCGACCGGGCTGCGCTGGTCGGTGTCGATCGCGAACCTGCGCCAGTTGGCGCCACGGTCCTCGGTCCCCCAAACCTCGACCCGCGACACGCCCCACCTGCCAACGGAGTGCAGGTCGTACTGCAGTTCGAACCGCTCGGAGTTGACCAGCAGCCGCTGCGGCGCCGCGGCGCCGCCCTGAACCGGCAGGTCCTGCGGCGGGGCGCTCGAGGCGTAGCGGAAGGGACCGGGCGCAGCAGTCGTCGGGGGCGCCCCCGGTTGGCTGGCCGCTACGCTGGGAATCGGCGTGTTGTCCGGGCGCCACACCTGCGCTGGCTGCGGCGCGGCCGGCTGCCAGCCAGAGGCGGCCGCACTGTTCGGCGCTGCGAGTGAGGGCGTTTCCGTGGGCGGCGCCTGCGGGACAAACGCCGTGCTGCTGGTGAATGGGTCGGCGGGCAGTCCCGTCGACGGCTGCGCGATGGCGGCGAAGTGGTTGGAAGACGGCGCCGGCTGGGCGTAGCTTCCTCCCATGCCGAGCGTAGCGGACGCAGACAACGCCGGCACGCCCCGCGACGCCTCGTAGGGGGCGGCCGCCATGACGCCTGCGCTGGCCGGGTTGCCCGCCCGGTCCTGGACCGACACACGCACCATGACTCCTCTGCTCCCCGCGGGCAGCACCGCCGTCGCCTGGATGGTCGCCGCGCCGGCGACGCCGGGCGTAGCCGTGGGCTGGATGGTCTGCCACCCGCCTGTTGTTGGGTCTTGGTACGCGACCACCGCGGTGCTCGCGTCGAGCTGCGGGTCGGACGCCTCCGCGGCGACCGACAACCGGCCATCGGGCGTCAGCGTCGCCAAGGTGATCCGCAGCGTCGGGAGCTGAGTGTCCACCACCACCCGGAGTTCCGGCCGCATCGGCCCCGAGGGCCAGCGGGCGCCGGCGGCGTCGGCGGTCCGGATAGCAAACCAGTACTCGCCGTCGCCCGGGGCGCGGTACATGAACGACTGCACGTCGGGCCGGGCCCGGGTGACTTCTTTCCAGTCGCGTCCCTGGTTGTCAGAGAAGTAGAGGATTACTTCCCGGACTGCCGAGCGGTCGGAGCCGCCCGACCACTTGTAGGGAATCACGAACACGTCCTGGCCCCAGACCACCGCATCGCCCGCCGGCTGGGCCCGGGCCGGCCCCGAAGTCGCCGCACCGCAAGCCAGCGCCACAAGCGTCAGCAGACGCCAGAGCGGGCGGGGGCGGCGGGTGGGTCGGTTGCTGGGCATGGGTTCTCCGGAGGCCCACAGCCGAGGTTTCAAGACGACTGGTCGGCGCGCGGCGGTCCTCCTCTCGATTTATCGGCCGGGCGGCGGGCCACGCGGCTTTGGGCCCCGAACGGCGAGGTTATTGCGATTTGGCGATTGGGGACGGACAGGTAAAATGGTCCGGCGGCGGGGCGTGCGACGGCATTTCCTGGACTGCCCTCTGACAGGCCGCCATAATTGTGGAGGCCGGGCGGCGGCGTGTGAGCTCGGTCAACCGCCTGATGCGGTGAGCGGAGCGGGCCGCGGCTGGACACCGCGCAGAGGAACAGGGACTGCCGGGGCGACGCCCTGCTTCACGAAGTTTGGTGCGATCATGGCGATTCATCCGGTGGCGGAAGCGGCGTTGCTGTTTGCGCTCGTGCTTGCTGCGGCCGGCGGGCTGTTTTGGCTTGTGAAAAGATTGCGCGATGTTGAGGCTGACGACACGCCAACCGCCAGCGACCTGCTCAGTAACTTCAGGGAACTGCACGCCCGGGGTGGGCTCAGCGACGAGGAATACCGAACGATAAAGACGAAGCTAGCTGCCCAGCTCCAGGACGACATGCAGGTCGACCTGGAAACCATGCTGGCAGAGACGCGTGAAGAGAGTCGACGTTCGTCTGTTGCGGGTGATGCGGGCCAAGGCGCCCTGTGACGGTGGGTTCGCCTGGCGAGTCCTTGCGTCGCTAGCAGGGTGCGGTGGCGAAAGATTGTGCCCGGGGCCGATGAACGGATCCCATCAGCGTTGCGTACCGAGATGCGAACACTGCTCGAAAGAGTGCGTGGACAAGGAAGCCCCGCCTGACGTGTGGTCGCGGCTCGGTAGACAAAGCTTTGGCGGATCGATGCAGGGGAGTCCCCACGCCGTAGAACGGATTGGGGGACGGAGCATCGTGAGCCCGAACAGTGTCTGCCGAGATGCGGACATCGAGCGGCACCACAGGATAAACCGCGGGCCTCGCCGGCCGTCTGGCCGGCGCCCACCGCAGTAACGGGGAAGGAGTTGTTTATGCCCTCTGGACGAGAAGTGACCGGCGCCCGCCGCGGCGGCACCTCAAAGAAGAACGCGTTCTGCTCGTTTTGTCGCAAGAGCTACCGCGACGTCGGGCCGCTGGTCGAAGGTCCGGGCGACGTCTATATCTGCGGCGAGTGCATCGAGCTGTGCCAGTCGATCCTCGACCAGGAGCGAAAGCGCCGCGGGGCAAGCAAGCAGCTCTTCACCAAGATCCCCACGCCGCGTGAGATCGTCGCGGAGCTCGACAACTACGTGATCGGCCAGGACTCGGCCAAGCGGGTGCTGGCCGTGGCGGTGCACAGCCACTACAAGCGGCTGATGGCGGCCGAGGACGAGCACGAGGTCGAGATCGACAAGTCCAACATCCTGCTGGTCGGCCCGACCGGCTGCGGCAAGACCCTGCTGGCCAAGTCCTTGGCCCGCAGCCTGAACGTGCCGTTCGCCATCGGCGACGCCACCACGCTGACCGAGGCCGGCTACGTCGGCGAGGATGTCGAGAACCTGCTGCTGAAGCTGCTGCACGCCGCCGACTTTGACGTCGAGGCCGCACAACGCGGCATCCTCTACATCGACGAGATCGACAAGATCGGCAAGACCAGCCAGAACGTCAGCATCACGCGGGACGTGTCCGGCGAGGGCGTCCAGCAGGCCCTGCTGAAGATGCTCGAGGGCACCACCGCCAACGTGCCACCGCAGGGCGGCCGCAAGCACCCCGAGCAGCAGTACATCCAGATCGACACCTCGAACATTTTGTTCATCTGCGGCGGCACCTTTGCCGGCGTCGAGGATGTGGTCCGGAAACGCCTGGGCAAGCGGTCGATTGGCTTCAGCCAGGACCGCGAGCAGACCGATGAGATGAGTCTGGCTCAGGCGTTGGCCGAGGTCAACGCGGACGACCTGGTGGAGTTCGGCCTGATCCCCGAGCTCGTTGGCCGCCTGCCGGTGGTCAGCTCGCTCCGGCCGCTGAACGAGGAAGCGCTGGTCCGTGTGCTCACCGAGCCGCGCAACGCCCTCACCAAGCAGTACCAGCACCTGTTCTCGATGGAGGAGGCCGACCTGCAGTTCACCGATGAAGCCCTGAAGGCGATCGCCCGTCGGGCCCACTCGCGTGAGACCGGCGCCCGCGGCCTGCGGTCGATCATCGAGGACGTGATGCTCGACATCATGTTCGACCTGCCGGAGCAGCCGCGCGGCAGCAACTACCTGATCACCGACGACGTCGTCGAGGGCCGGGCCAAGCTGTTCGCCGAGGAGGCCGCCAAGAGCGCCTAACACTTCCTCCTGACAACCTGACTCAACTCCTGGGCGACGTTCAAACCTGGGGCGGGGGCGCTAGACGCTGCCGCCGCCGGGGGTCAAGTCGCCTGGAAGAAAACCGGGCCCGGGCGGCACGCATCAATGGGAAGCGTCGCCCGGGCCCGTTTGAGTTTTCTCGGGGGGGTGTCTGCTCTTTCGCTGCCAGCTCGATTAGCCCACGGCGCAATCTGTGGGTTGCGTTCAATCGTGCAGCGCGCGCAGCTCTTCGGCCATGATTTCTAGCGCCTCGCGGACCGTTTGCTCGCTCTGTGAAAACGTCAGCCGCAGGCACTGGCGGCGGTGGGGCCAGTCGTCGCCTTCGGGGAGGCCGAAGAAGAAGTAGTCCCCGGGCACGACCAGCACATCCCGCGCCTTGAGGCGCTCGTACAGCTCGCGGGACCCGATCGGCAGTTCGGGCAGCCACAACCAGAGGAAGAACGCCCCTTCGGTCAGGTGAACCCGGTAGGGGAACGCGTCGCCGAACGCGTCGGCCAGGATCTGCCGGGCGAGCTGGGCCCGCTGCTCGTAGAAGGGGCGGATCACGTCGCGGCTGAGGGTCAGCGCCTCGCCCGAGTCGAGCATCGGGCCCACAATCGCCTGCCCGGTGTTGTTGTTCGCCAGGCCGATGACGGCGGTCATCGCCGCGACGCGGCGGGCGACCTCCTCGCTGGCGATCACGACGCCCGTCCGCGTGCCGGGCAACCCCAGCTTGGACAGGCTGTAGACCAGGATCATCTGATCGTCCCAGGGCGGCGGGCTCGCCGGCGTGAAGATGGCCCCCGGGAAGGGCTGGCCGTACGCGTTGTCGACGACCATCGGGCAGCCCTCGGCCCGGGCTAGGTCGGTCAGGCGGGCCAGTTCCGTGTCGGAGAGCACGTTGCCGCTGGGGTTGGTGGGGCGGCTGATACAGACCGCCCCGGCCCCGCTCAGGTCCAGGTTGTCGAAGTCCACGTGGTACTTGAAGTCGTGGTCACCGATCTCCTCGATCTTGGGGTGGTGCGTGCGGAACAGCCCCGGCGCGGCGCCCTGGTCGGCGTAGCCGATATACTCGGGCGCGATCGGCAGCACGATCGGCTGCGTGGCGTCGCCGAGCAGCGTAAACAACTGGAAGAACGCCGCCTGCCCGCCGGCCGTCACCGCGACGTTGGCCTCAGTGATGTCCCAGCCCAGCTCGCGGCGGAAGCAGGCCGCGACGCTGCTGCGGAACGCCGGGCTGCCGGACGGCGCGTCGTACACGCCCAGGACCTTGTCGACCTGGCCCGGGTCGGCCAGCATCTCGGCCAGACGCCTGCGCCACACCTCCTGGACCGCGGGGATGGCGGCCGGGGCGCCGCCCCCCAGCATCCGCATCCGGCCCGCCCCGGGGCCGGTCATCGCGTGCCCCAGGTCGTCCATCAGCTCAAAGATGCCGGTGGCGGTCGAAAGGCGATTTCCTGCTTTGGAGATCCTTAACGGCATGTCATTCGCTCTGCTACATTCACGGTTGATCGCCCGTCGCTCACGCGTCCCAAATGCTCAAGGGAAATGGTAGCCGTCGGGAATGCAGCCGCCCAGGCGGGCAGGACCGCACAAAACGCCGTGTCGGTTCCGCACAGTTGAGGCCTTCGGGTTGTGCGTCCCGCTTCGGCCCGTCACCTTTCGCTACCACGAGGAGGAACCTGCGATGGAAAAATTCGACATCAGCCAACACGGCATCACGGTTGAGGACGTCAAGCGGAACCTGTCGCCCGCCGTGCTGTACCAGGAGGCCCTGCGTCGCGAGCCCGACTCGGTGATCTCCGACCGCGGCGCCCTCGTGGCGTACTCCGGCGCCAAGACCGGTCGGAGCCCCAAGGACAAGCGCGTCGTCGAACAGGCGCCCTCGAAGGACCAGGTCTGGTGGGGTCCGATTAACGTCCCCATCGACCTCGACACGTTCGAGACCAACCTGGAACGCGCCCAGGACTACCTCAACACCCGCGACTGCCTGTACGTGGTCGACGCGTTCGCCGGGTGGGACCCCAACACGCGGCTGAAGGTTCGCGTCATCTGCTCGCGGCCGTACCACGCGTTGTTCATGCACACCATGCTCATCCGCCCGACGCGCGAGGAGCTGGCCGACTTCGGCGATCCGGACGTGGTGATCTACAACGCCGGTTCGTTCCCCGCCAACAAGCACACGCGGGGCATGACCAGCAAGACCAGCGTCGACGTGAACCTGGAGAGCCGCCAGATGGTGATCCTGGGCTCCGAGTACGCCGGCGAGATGAAGAAGGGCGTGTTCACCATGATGAACTACTTCATGCCCGCCCAGGACGTGCTCTCGATGCACTGCTCGGCCACGGCCGCGAAGGACAGCGAGCAGTCTTCGCTGCTGTTCGGCCTGTCCGGCACCGGCAAGACTACCCTGTCGGCCGACCCCAAGCGGCGGCTCATCGGCGACGACGAGCACTGCTGGAACGACGACGGCGTGTTCAACATCGAGGGCGGCTGCTACGCCAAGGCGATCGACCTCACGCCCGAGAGCGAGCCCGACATCTTCCAAGCCCTGCGGTTCGGCAGCGTGCTGGAGAACGTGGTCTACGACGAGGACACCCACCACGTCGACTTCCACGACACCTCTATCACGCAGAACACCCGCGGCGCGTACCCGATCGAGTTCATCCAGAACGCCAAGATCCCGTGCGTGGCCGGGCACCCGACCGACGTGATCTTCCTGACGTGCGACGCGTTTGGCGTGCTGCCGCCGGTCAGCAAGCTGACCCCCGAGGCGGCCATGTACCACTTCATCAGCGGGTACACCGCCAAGGTGGCCGGCACCGAAGTCGGCGTGACCGAGCCGGAGGCGACCTTCTCGCCCTGCTTTGGCGGCCCGTTCCTGGTCTGGAACCCCGGCAAATACGCCGAGCTGCTGGCCGAGAAGATGAAGAAGCACAACGCCAACGTCTGGCTCGTCAACACCGGCTGGAGCGGCGGCGCCTACGGCGTCGGGAAGCGGATGAAGCTCGGCTACACCCGCGCGATCATCGACGCGATCCACTCCGGCGTGCTGAAGGACGCCCCCACGGAGGCCGACCCGATCTTCGGGCTGGACGTCGTGACCCGCGTGCCGGAAGTGCCCGACGAGATCCTCGTGCCGAAGAACACGTGGGCCAGCGAGGGCGAGTACGAGAAGACCGCCAGCAAGCTGGCCGGCCTGTTCTCGGACAACTTCAAGAAGTACGCGTCCGGCGTTGACGCGTCGGTCGTCGAGGCGGGCCCCAAGGTCCCCGCCGCGGTCTAAGTAGGGAAGCCGCCGGCTCAACCGGCGGCGTCAGCAGGGATGCTCCGCCGAGCCCCACGCCATGGGGCTCGGCTTTTTCATGCGCCGCAGCGGGCCGGGCGTCGCGGTGCTGTTCCCCACGCGGCCCGACTCGGTTAGAACGGGCGGGAGCCGCCCTGCCCTGTCCCCCCGCAGAAACCTCATGATCGACGACGATCCCACACGCCGCCCGGACCTGTCGTCCAATCCTTACGCCGCCCCGCAGGCGGAGGACCCCCAGCGGCCGTTCGACCCCACGTTCACCGGGGTGACGCTCAACCCGTGGGTCAGCATCTGGAACCAGCCCCGCGCGACCATCCGCCAGATCGTCGACACCGACCCGCGGTACATGGTGCTGCCGATCGCGATTGCCATGGGCGTTTCGACGGTGCTGAGCGGCGTCGCTGATTCGGTGGCCGACCCCGCGCAGCCCTTGGCCCTAACGCCGGCGGTGGCGGTGGCGATTAGCGCCGTCGCCGGCCCGATCCTCGGGCTGCTGCTGTGGCTCCTCAACTCGTGGCTGATCAGCATTACGGCCCGCTGGATTGGCGGCGTCGCGACCTTTACTGAGATGCAGGCTGCGTACGCCTGGGGAGCGGTCCCTGGCATCTTCACGCTCCCGCTCAGCCTGCTGCTCGTTATCTTGGTCGGCCAGTTTCCTGGCAGGGATTACCTCGGGCTGATCGCTATCAATGGGATCGCCGAAGGAGTGCTCGGCATCTGGTCATTTGTAGTGCTCTGCAAGTGCATCGGAGAGGTGAGCCGCTTCTCGGCCTGGAAGGGTTGGGGCGCCATCATCCTGGCGGGGTTGTTGCTGATGCTCCCGATAATCGTCGCCGGTGTCGTCGTGGTGGCGATTGTCGCTTCCCTCTAGAAAGCGGCTGCAGGCCACTGACCGTGATCATTGCCGCTGCCTGACAAGGCCGACCCGATTGGATCACCAAGACACAAGTGACACCGATCGCAGAATCGGCAACCCGTATGCATCGCCCAGGGCGGTTGATGAGAGCCGCCACGCGCCGGCCGAAGCACCGCCAGTCCACCAACTGCGGTCGCCGTGGTTGAAGATTTGGCGTTGGCCGAAGGAGACTATCCTCGAGATCGCCGAACATCGGCCAGGCTACATGACCTGGCCGCTGGCCGTAGGAATCGGAATGTGGCTGGCGGGCGGTCAGCTCGGAGACCACACGCGCCCGAAGTGGAATGGAGCTGTCTGGCTCACTCCTAGCCCTTTCGTTGTGCCGACGATACTGTCGGTTGGCGCCCTGCTGGGTGTCCCGCTCTGGTTGCTATTTGCCAGGGCCTGCGAATGGTCCGCAAGGAGGAACGGCACGCCTGCCCCAAGATCCGCGGTCCGGACGGCGTGCGCCTGGGGCGCCTTTCCGGCGGTCTTCTGCGGTCCGATCTACCTGGCCGCTGACGTCTACCGCTGGCATGGGCCGGTTGCACTGCAAGAGGCTGTTTCTGGCATCGCGCTAGTTGCAGTACTCGTCCTTACTCTCTGGGCGATTCGCGGCCTCGCCAAGGGCATTGGGGGCGTATGCAATGTAAGTGACTACCAAGCACTCGGCATCCTATCTGGGGCACTGTTGGCAATGATGTTGCTATCTGGGGCGGTCGCCCTAGCGTGGCACATCGTTGTCACCTTTCTGATCTAGCCCCTACCAACCGCTCTGGCCCCGCCACGGCCGCGTTGCTACTATCGGCCGCCCGAACCCCGAGCCGCCGGTCGCTAGCATGTTCCGCTTCGCCCCACCGCCGCAGCCCCCGCTTGCGCCGATCGCGCTGCGCGGGACCGACGCGCTGGCCGAGCACCGTCGCAACTTCCCCGATGATCCGCTCGACCTCCGCCGCGCCGACCTGACCGGGGCGTTGCTGGTGGGGGCCGACCTCCGCGGCGCCGACCTCCGCGGCGCGACCCTGGACGACGCCCGGCTGGATGGCGCCCAGTTGCACGGCGTTAAACTGAGGGACGCGTCGCTGCGGAACGCGTCGCTGGCCGGCGCGCACGGGCTGATCCCCGCCCAGCTGGCCGGGACCGACCTCACCGGCGCCGAGCTCCCCGCCGGGATCGCCACCGAACGGATGGAAGAAGCGGCCCGCTGCGGCGACGCCGCCGACTTCGCCCGCAGCATCTTCATGTGGATGGTGGGCGGCTGCGCGTTCGTGTGGCTGATGCTGATCTCCACCACCCAGCTGCAGCTGCTGACCAACGACGGCGTGGTAAACCTGCCGGTGTTCGAGGTCGACGCGCCGAGCGAGCTGTTCTTTGTGCTCGGGCCGTTCCTGGTGATCGGCGTCTACTGCTACCTGCACGTCTACCTGCAACGCATCTGGGAGACGCTCGGCGGCCTGCCGGCCGTGTTCCCCGACGGCGAGCCGATCGACCGCAAGACGCACGGCTGGATGGTCCTGGGCCTGGTCCGCTGGCAGTGGCGGCGGCTCCGCGAGCGGCCGCGGATGTTTTACTCGCAGACCCTGCTCAGCGTGCTGCTGGCCTGGGGCCTGGCGCCGATAACGGTCTACAGCGTGTGGCGGCGGTGCGCCATCCGCCACGAGTGGAACCAGTCGATCATCCAGGTCATCGCCTGCGCGGCGGTGGCGCACGTCGCGATCGGCAGCCTGCTGGCCGCCCGCGGAGCATTTACCCTCCGCACCAGTCGCCTTGCCCACGCCGCGCAGTGGGTGGTGTCGCTGGGCGTGCTCTACGGCCTGCACGCGGCGATGCAGGACACCTTCCACGGCCGGGCGGAGCTGGGCTGGTTCAACGCCAAGGTGGTGCACTACCACCCCACCGACCGCACGCCCAAGTGGGGCCGCACCAAACGCGAGCTGATGAACGAGTACCACGATCGCGCCCTCTTCCTGTCGCACGACTACCACGGCGAGCGCGACCCGGGCTTCACCCCAGAGGCCGATTCCGCGCTGGTCGACCTTACCCGGCGGTGGCGCGAAGCGTACGCCGAGTTCAGCGGACCCCTGCTCCGCGGCGCCCACCTGGAGGGCTGCTACATCGACCAGTCGGACCTCAGCTCGGCGGACCTGACCGGCAGCCGTTGGACCCGCGCGACGCTGCTCTACGCCGACCTCACGCAGGCCAACCTGCAGGGCGCAAGGTTCCATGGCGCCAACTTCAACGAGGTTTCGCTTGTCGGCGCGTCCGCCCAAAGGGCGGAGTTCACCGACGCGTCCGCCTCGGGCTTCTACGCGCTCGGCGCCGACCTCAGCGAGGCCAAGCTGCAGCGGTTCCACGCGTACGGCCCTCCGGCCGACCTCCGCAAGGCGGTGCTGGATGACGCCGACATGCACGAGTGCCAGCTCTCCAAGGCCCGGTTGCAGGGCGCCTCGCTCAAGGGCGTCGATTTGCACAGCGCTATCCTCACGCACGCCGACCTGTCCGACGCCAACCTCACAGACGCCAACCTGGCGGGCGCCGACCTCCGCGGCGCGCGTCTCAAGGGCGCCGACCTGACCGGCGCCGACCTGTCCGGGGCCCGGTTCGGCGAGCAGACCCTCCACTACAACGGCCACCGCGCGTCGCACGTCACGCTGCTGGACGACGCCAACCTGTCGGGCGCCAAGGGTCTGACCAACTCCATGCTGGCCGCCGCCACCTACAACGACGCCACCCGCTGGGACAACCGCCCCCCGGCGCTGCAGGTCGCCGACGCCGCCGCCAAGCCGGACGGCTGGGAGCCCGAGCAGCAGCAACTCCGCATGGCGAACCTCCCTCAGGCAACCTCGTCCGCCGAGCAGCACCTGCTGTTCGACCCTCCGGGCAAAGACCCCGACGAGGGCAAGCCTCTGGAGCTGTCACCGAAGCTAGACCTGCCCCAAACTCCGGTTGGCATCGCGCCCCGGGCGGACTCCTCCGACGCGGCGTCCACTGAAGTTGACTACTCGCCGGCCACCCCCGGCACGGAGTGGCCCAGCGAGGCTTGGCCCGAGTAGGGGCCGGTGTCTAGTGAAACCTGGCCGCTACGGGGATCAGCCGAGGCCGCGAACCAGGTCGACCAGCCCGTACACCACGAAGCTCACGATCGCGATGATGCTGCACCACAACGCGGCGTCGTACAGCGGCGAGGGCCGCATCGCGGGGTCCGCGTCGCGGTAGCGGAACACGATGGCGGCGTACACCACCAGCAGCAGGATGGCCGCGGTGGCGATGCCGCCCAGCACGACCATCTTGACCGGCGCCTCGTTGATCACGTAGATGCCGGCCCACAGCAGGGCGAACGCCCACGCCAGCCAGAACACCGTGCGGCGCCGCGACCGCTGGTCGCGGAAGTTGACCAGCCCGACCTGGGCGAACGCGTCGGCGTACATCCGCGTCCAGGCCGCCATGGCGCTGAACAGCGTCGAGAACAGCACCACGAACGCCCCCAGCAGGAACACCCAGTGCGCCCACGGGCCGAGGGTGTCGGTGTACATGTGGGCCAGGCTCTCGATCAGCGCGTTGCCCTGCGGGATCTTCTCTTGCGCGTTCAGCACCGCGGCGCCCAGCAGGAAGAACGCCACCGTGACCACCGTGTACGCGATCATCGAGGCGATCGCGTCGAGCGTCATCACGCGGATCCAACCCCGTGCGCGGCGGCGCCAGGCGTCAGTTTCCTCGCGAGGCCCGGCGTACGCCGCGTAGCCCTTCTCCAGCAGCCAGTAGCCGTACTGGATGATCTCGTCGCCGCCTACGCCGGTCAGGCCAAACGCGGCGAACACCACCATCGTGGCCGCCGCCGGCAGACGGAAGGAGAGCCCGCTGGCGAGATCGTCGAGCGAGATCGCGTAGTCGGTCCACTGCAGCGCCGCGACCGAGGTCAGCGTGAGCAGTGTGAACAGCACCAGCAACGCCAGCGAGCTGCGCTCGATCATCCGGTACCTCTCCAGGGACACCAGCAGCCCCACCAGCCCGGCGCTGGCCCAGCACCAAACAGCCACTTCGACCTGCGGCAGGAACAGGTTGAGCACCAGCGCCACCGCCCCCACAATGCCGGCCATCTGGGCGATCTTCAGCGGCTGCAGCAGGAACCAGCCCCAGATGGTCCAGTGAGCGCCGGCCGGCTTGGGGCCGGGCAGACGGTTGATCGACTCCAGCGGCGTGCGGCCCGATAGGATCGTGTGCCGCCCGAACTCCAGCTGCAGCGCGACCTTCACCAAACAGCTCAAGATGATCACCCACAGCACGATGAAACCCGCCGTGGCGCCGAGCGTCGTGGTGGCGATCAGCTCGCCCGACCCGACAATCGACGCCGACAGCACAAACCCCGGCCCGCAATAGGCCAGCTGCCCCAGCAGCGACTCGGGCGGCTCGCGGACCTTGTCGGGCGTCAGGGCGTACGGGTCACCATCTATGGGCATAGGGCGCGGGCTTCCAGAACAGGAACTGGACGAACGAGGCCCCTAGCTTGGCTGATCGCAACGCGAAAAGCTAGCTCGCATCGGCATTCCTACGGCAGTGGGTCGCGCCCACTCCCCAACGTGCGCCTTGCTTGCCCTCCGGACGCTACCGATGACGGCGAATGATCTCGTGGATCCCAAGCAGCGCGACCACGCAGAGCGCCGCAGCGGCCGGCTCGGGCGCCGCCGTGGGACTGAACAGGTTGCTGCCGGTGTAGTTGTCACGCCAGATGGTGAAGTCGGCCGCGTCGACGCGGCCGTCGGCGTTGCCGTCGGCGCCTCCGCCGAGGTTGAGCATCTGAGCGCCGTAGGTGTCGCGCCACTTGGCGTAGTCGTCGGCGTCGACGTCTGAGTCACCATCGTAATCGCCAGCCAGCGGGGCGAGCGCACTAGCGCTGTTGGTGCTGAAGTCCCAGATCATCTCATTCCCGGTGGGGACCTGCAGGATACGGACCTCGGGGGCCAGGATCTCGCCGACCACACGCCCGACGCCGGAGGCGTCGTGCGTGACCGCGAGGTCGGCCAGCCGGGCGTCGGTCAGCTCGTACTGGTAGATCTCGGCGCCGTCTGGCGAGGTCGTTTCGACTTCGACCATCGAGAAATCTGTGCCCCGCACCAGCGCGTCCAGCAGGACCGGCAACGACTGGTCCGCCAGCATGGAGAACCGGTTGGACATCGTCGCGGCGGTTCGCGTGCCGCCCGCGACCACGTGGAGCGAGAAGCCTGTAAGGTCTGACCAGCCCCGGCGGCCGGTATCCTTGCTCTCGCCATCGACCCCGTCGAACTTGATGTAGGCGGCCGCCTGGCAACGCTCCGCGTCCAGGGCGGCGGAAACCACCAATACCAACGCCGCCAACACAATCGTCTGGTTGCGTCTCATCGCGCTCCTCCTGCTGCTTTCGGGTGGGTTTTCGGGGGGCGAGGCGTCGGCCGCCGCGGCGTCGACGCTCCGGCAGTCTACCGGATTGCGGCGGCCCTCGCCGGCAGGCGCCACTCCACGGTCCGCCTGCATTCCTGTATTATCACAATCCCGGCGGCTAGCCCGACAAGAAAACCTCCCACCCCCCTACCCCGCTATGGCCACCAACGACCCCTTCGGCGCTCTCGACACGTTTGAAACCGGCAACGGCCCGGCCCAGTTCTACCGGCTTGGCAAGCTGGAGGAGGCCGGCCTGACCAAGGTCGCCAAGCTGCCGTACTCGATCCGCGTGCTGCTGGAGAGCGTGCTGCGGAACTGCGACGACTACGTCGTCACGCAGGACGACGTGAAGAGCCTGGCCGCCTGGTGCGACAGCAAGGGGGCCAAGGCCGTGGAGGTCCCCTTCAAGCCGGCCCGCGTGGTGCTGCAGGACTTCACCGGCGTGCCGTGCGTGGTCGACCTGGCCGCGATGCGGAGCGGCATGCAGCGTCTGGGCGGCGACCCCAACAAGATCAACCCGCTGGTGCCGGTGGACCTGGTGATCGACCACTCGGTGCAGGTCGACCACTTCCTGGGCGACGGCGCTCTGGACCTCAACATCGAGCTGGAGTTTGAACGCAACCGCGAGCGGTACGAGTTCCTCCGCTGGGGGCAGAAGGCCTTCGACAACTTCCGCGTGGTGCCGCCCGGCACCGGCATCGTGCACCAGGTGAACCTCGAGTACCTGGCCAAGTGCGTGTTCGTCAAGGACGGCGTGGCGTACCCCGACTCGCTGGTCGGCACCGACAGCCACACCACCATGATCGACGGCCTCGGCGTGGTGGGCTGGGGCGTGGGCGGCATCGAGGCCGAGGGCGTGATGCTCGGGCAGCCGATCTACATGCTGATGCCCGAGGTGGTCGGCATGAAGCTGACCGGCAAGCTGCCGGCCGGCGCCACCGCCACCGACCTGGTGCTGACCGTCACCGAGATCCTCCGCAAGGAGAAGGTGGTCGGCAAGTTTGTCGAGTTCTTCGGCGAGGGCGTCAGCAGCATGTCGCTTGCCGACCGCGCGACCATCGCCAACATGTCGCCCGAGTACGGCGCCACGATGGGCTTCTTCCCAGTCGACGACGTCACGCTCGGCTACCTCCGCCAGACCGGCCGCACCGACGATGAGATCGCCCTGGCCGAGGCCTACTGCAAGGCGAACGACCTGTTCCGCACCGACGACGCGCCCGCGCCCGAGTTCACCAAGACGGTCGAGCTGGACCTCTCGACCGTCGAGCCGAGCCTGGCCGGCCCCAAGCGCCCGCAGGACCGCATCGCGCTGTCGGACATGAAGCCGCAGTGGGAGAAGGACCTGGCGGAGGTGTACGAGAAGTCGCCCAACGGAGCGCCAGCCAGCCGCTGGGAGGGCGAGGGGGGCGGCACGCCCGACCCCGCCGGCGCCGCGCAGGCCGAGGTGGCGATCGCCGACCCCGGCTTCGACGGCGTGAACGTCGAATTCGAGGGCTGCACGTTCCCGCTGAAGCACGGCAGCGTCGCGATCGCGGCGATCACCAGCTGCACCAACACGTCCAACCCCAGCGTCATGGTGGCGGCCGGACTGGTCGCCAAGAAGGCCGCCGCGCTCGGCCTGCAGGCCAAGCCGTGGGTCAAGACCTCCATCGCCCCGGGCAGCCGCGTGGTGACCGACTACTACGCCAAGAGCGGCCTGGACAAGGAGCTCGGCAAGATCGGCTTCTACACGGTCGGCTACGGCTGCACCACCTGCATCGGCAACAGCGGGCCGCTGCCCGCGCCCATCAGCGAAGCGGTCCGCCAGCACGACCTGGTGGTCAGCGGCGTGCTGTCCGGCAACCGCAACTTCGAGGGCCGCATCAACCCGGACGTGAAAGCCAACTACCTGGCCAGCCCACCGCTGGTGGTGGCCTACGCCCTGGCCGGCAACACGGGCATAGACCTGACCAGCGAGCCGCTGGGCGAGGGCGAAAACGGCCAGCCGGTCTACCTGAAGGATGTCTGGCCCACGCACGAGGAGGTGCAGGAGGTCGTCAAGAGCTGCGTGCTGCCCGAGATGTTCCAGGACCAGTACGGCGATGTCTGGAACAAGAACCCGAAGTGGAACGCCATCGCCACCAGCGAGGGCGACCTCTACGAGTGGGACGACGCCAGCACCTACATCCAGGAGCCGCCGTTCCTGTCGAGCATCACGCCGGAGGTCAAGCCGATCGAGCCGATCGCCGGCGCCCGCTGCCTGGCGCTGATGGGCGACTCGGTCACCACCGACCACATCTCGCCCGCGGGCGCGATCGCCAAGGACTCGCCGGCCGGCAGGTTCCTGGTTGGATCGGGCGTGGACCCCAAGGACTTCAACAGCTACGGAAGCCGCCGTGGCAACGACCGCGTCATGACCCGCGGCACGTTCGCCAACATCCGCATCCGCAACCAGCTGGCCCCGGGCACCGAGGGCGGCGTCACCCGCTACCTGGGCGACGGCTCCGGCGAGGTGATGTCCATCTACGACGCCAGCATGAAGTACCAGGAGTCGGGCACGCCACTGGTGGTGCTGGCGGGCGCCGAATACGGCACCGGCAGCTCCCGCGACTGGGCCGCCAAGGGCACCTACCTGCTGGGCGTTCGGGCCGTGCTGGCCGCCAGCTTCGAGCGGATCCACCGCAGCAACCTGGTGATGATGGGCGTGCTGCCGCTGGAGTTCAAGAACGGCGAGACCTGGCAGTCGCTCGGCCTGACCGGCGAGGAGACCTTCGACATCGCCGGCCTGGACGACAACCTCAAGCCGCTGCAGGACGTTACGGTCAAGGCGGGCGACAAGTCGTTCACCATGAAGCTCCGCATCGACACCCCGGTCGAGATGGACTACTACCGCCACGGCGGCATCCTGGCCTACGTGCTGCGGAAGCTGCTGAAGGACTAGTTGGCGGCTGGAAGGCGCCAGTCTTTCAGTTCACCGGTATTGCACAGCGCCACCCGCGGCTTACGCCGCGGGTGGCGCTTGCATTTGATTACTCCCGCCCCATGAAGCTCATCCTCCCAGGCGGTAGCGGACAGGTAGGCACGGTGCTCGCCCGAGCGCTCACCGCGGGCGGGCATGAGGTGGTGGTGCTGAGCCGCCGCCCCACGCCGGCGGATTGGCGGGTGGCGCCGTGGGACGGGCAGACCGTGGGCGATTGGGCCGCCGAGCTCGACGGCGCTGGCGCAGTGATCAACCTGGCGGGGCGCAGCGTCAACTGCCGGTACAACGCCGAGCACCGACGGGAGATACTGCACTCGCGGCTCGACTCGACCCGCACGATAGGTCAGGCGATTGGGCAGAGCAGTAGCCCGCCGCGGGTCTGGCTGCAGGCCAGCACCGCGACCATCTACGCTCACCGCTACGACGCCCCGAACGACGAGGCAATCGGCATCCTAGGCGGCGACGAGCCCGGCGCGCCGGACACCTGGCGGTTCAGCATCGACGTGGCCAAGCGGTGGGAAGCGGCGGCCGAGTCGTTCGAGCTGCCCTCTACGCGGCTGGTGCTGATGCGGTCGGCCATCACGATGAGCCCCGACCGCGGGGGCGCGTTCGACGTGCTGCTCGGCCTCGTCCGCAGGGGCCTGGGCGGAACCAACGGCGACGGGCGGCAGTACGTCTCGTGGGTGCACGAGGACGACTTCGTCCGCGCGATCAACTGGCTGATGGAGCACGACGAGCTGTCTGGCGCCGTGAACATCGCGTCGCCCCACCCGCTCCCCAACGCCGAGTTCATGCGCGACCTGCGGCGGGCGTGGGGCGCGCGGGTTGGTCTGCCGAGCACCAACTGGATGCTCGAGGTCGGGGCCGTCTTCCTCCGGACCGAAACCGAGCTGGTGCTCAAGAGCCGCCGCGTCACGCCCGGGCGGCTGCTCGAATCGGGCTTTACATTCCGCTTCCCGGATTGGTCCCAAGCGGCCAACGACCTGTGCCGGCGGTGGCGGGCAGGCAACCAGTGACCCAATGCCCACGGCGCCCGCCGAGGTTCGGCTCCCCCCTTTCCTGATACGAAACGCTACGCGGAAACCGCATGCGTTGCGGTTCCCTGGCCGGCGTGGAGGCCGCCGAGTACGATGGAGGCTCGCACCGCCCTCAACTGTGAGCCTCCCCCATGCCGCGTTTGCGTCGTTGTCTGTTGTCGCTCGTGCTGCTGCTTAGCCCTGCTCTCGCGACCGCCGAGAACCCGGCTGTATGGACAATCGATGCGTCCGTGCCGCAGGGGACCACCTCGTACTCATGGACCTCGCCAACAGCTGTCGACCTCGACTTCACGAACTACTTCTTCGAGTACGAGATCACCAAGGCGAACGCGGTGACCATCATCCTGCCGATCAACATCCTTCCGCAGATCGGCGAACTCACAACCGACTCGGGAGTCGCGCCGGTGCCCTACGTGCTGATGGATGAGCACATCAACGAGACCTTCAACAACGGCCTGTTCACCTTTATGGCGGACATGCGGATCGAGATCGACGCCAGCGGCTTCGGCCATGCAAACATGACCAACATCTCGATGCCCGGCATCCTAACCAGCTTCGACTTCGCCGCAACGGTGACGGTCGAGGGGCTGCCCAATGGCGACTTCGATCTCGACTTCGACGTCGACGCCGACGACTACACCCGCTGGCGCAACGAGTACGGCAACACCGGCGAGCCGGGCGTGGGCGAATGGCACGCCGACGGCAACCTGGACGGCGTCGTGGACGCGGCCGACTACACCCTGTGGCGTGACAACCTGGGGACCGACTTCCGCCCCGATCCCGCAGTGACCGCCGCGCCCGAGCCGGCGGCGATCGCCGCGTTGGCGCTGATCGCGGCCGCGGCCGCTGGGCGGCGAACCCGCGGGTAGCCCGGCGCGGACAGCTGGGCTTCGCCGCCGGGACGCGATTCAGTACCCTGCAGGCGAAATGCTCCGATTCGACTCCTCCCAACAGCCGCGTCCCCGCAACTACCTCGCCCGCCGCGAGCAGGTGCGGCTGCTGACCATGGTCACCGCGCTGGCCCTGGTCGGGTTGATGGCGTGGCAGGTGCGGTCCGAGCGGTCCCGGGCGATCCTGGCCCATCTGTTTGGGGGCCCACCGCCGCACGCCGCTCTCCCGGCCGCCACGCAGGCCAAGGAACGGGCGGCCGAGTCCGACATCCCACCGGAAGAGTCGCGGCAGTGGCTCAACGTGGTGCAGCTCGACAGCATCCTCGACAACGCCGTGTTCCGCGACGCGGAAACCGACGCCTGGTTCGCCGTGCTCGGGCAACTGAAGGCCCACGAAGCGCCGCTCGCCGACGGCCCGGCCACCACGGTTACCTACACGCAGCTCGCCAAGCAGCCACAGGCGTACCGCGGCCGCACGGTCCGAGTGCGGGGCACGATCCAGCGGGTCGAGCCACAAACGCCCGCGGAGAACGAGCTCGGCATCGACCGCTTGTACCGCGTGATCTTCCGCCCCGAAGGTGACGAGGTGTGGCCGATCGCCGCCTATACGCTGACGCCGCCCGACGGGATTGAGCTTGGCGCCGATGTCCGTCGACCAGGGTCGGTTGTAGGCGTGTTCTTCAAGAATCTCTCGTACCAGTCTCAGGCCGGAGCGGGGACCATGCCGATCGTGCTGGCCCAGACCGTGCAGCCGGCGCCCAAACCGGTCGCGGTAGAGTCCCGACCGCCGGCGCCGATCGGTCAGCGGGACCTAATGTCGATGGCGGCCATCGCCGCCGGTATTGCGGCCCTGATCGTCATGGTGGTGCTGCGTCAGGCGAAGAAACCGGCCGCGTAGCCCGCCGACTGCGGTAGAATAAAGGCGTGCCCCGACCGCTGCTCACCCTGCTGATCCTCGCCGCCTGGCCGGCGTCTGCTGCGCGGGCGACTGACGATCCGATGTCCGCGGTGCTGGACGCGGTGGGCTGGACCAGTGAACGGCGTGCGGGGCTAGCGTCCGACCAGCCCCTGACCGCGACCGATACACGCGACCTGCTGCTGCTGGCCGATCGGCTCCAGCGCTTCGCGCCACAGATCCGAGCAGACACTGCTGCGGCGGGCAAGCAACCGCTCGACCCGGTCGAAATGCAGGTCCAGGTGATCAGCACCGAGCAGCTGCAGTCGGGCGATGGCGCCACGGCCACTCCCTACCTCCGCGTCACCGCCAACGAAGGCGATCGACCGCTAACGCTGCTCGCCAACGACGTGCCCGACGCCTGGCTGGCGCCCGGCGTTCTACCACAGCAGGCGGAGGTTGTCGGGCTGCGGATCCGTGACGGCGCCGTCGTGGCGATCGCCTGGCGCTGGCTGCCCGAAGTCGCCAGATACCCGCACGTCAATTTCGGCGAGTCGGTGCTCGCGTCGCTCGGGGTCGACGTCGGCTCGCTTGATCGGTTCGTCGACGGCGGGCGGCTGCAGGCGGTTGAGTCGGCGCCGTTCTACGCAACACTGGCCGCTATGCGCCAGATCGGCCCCCATCAGCTGGTGCGCTTCGCCCGCGGTAACCTGCCGACCTTCGCCGCGCAGTGGACCGACGACCCCGCGGCCCCGCCGCGCGAGCGGGCCCTGGCCCGCGAGGTCATGACTATTGCCGAAGAAGGCCGCTACCCGATCGCCCCCTTGTTCAACGACGCCCTCAACCAGCGTGGCGAGCTGTACCTGCTGGAAGGCGTCGCGCGGCGGGCGGTGGCGATCGAAACGGCCGCCGGCGCCGGCGCACGGAGCGTTTCCGCCGAGCATGGCGTGGACCGCTACTACGAGATCGAGCTTTTTACAGACGACTCACGCAACCTGCCGGTTGTGTTCTGCGCGCTGGAGTTGCCGCCGGGCTTTCCGCTGGGCGACAAGATCGAGGTGCCCGTGCGGGCGGCCGGGTTCTCGCTCAAGCGGTGGGGCTACCACACCCGGCGACAGAGCCCCGACGGCGGGGACAAACCGCAGCTGGCGCCGCTGCTGATCGGCCGGGCGCCGATCGTGCTGTCGGCGCCCGCCGACGCGGGGGCTGCGTGGGGCGTGATTGTCGGCTTGTCGTTCGCGGCGGCGGTTGCGGCTGTGTGGGTGGTGGTGTGGCGCGTCAACCGCAGCGACGCGGCGTTCGAGCGCGCCGTGCGGGAGCGGGCCGCGGTTCCGGCCGATCAGCTCTCAAGGCTCGGTGAATTGGACGGGCTATCAACCGACGCAGCCGACCGTCAGAATGAGGGGCCCTAGCCACGCCGACGCTACCGGCAGGCCGAGTGAGACCCCATCGACTCATGCCCGACCCCCAGCCAAGCACCAAGCCCGCCGAAGAAAAGCTGACCAGCGAGAAGCTGAACAGCTACCCCTGGTGGGCGCTGCGCATCTGGAGCGGGATGCGGGTGAGCGACTTCTGGTCGATGCTCAAATCGCACGGCTTCCGCGTTGACGCGCAGCGGATCGGCATGGCGCTGGCCATCGGACAGATGACGCCGTGGAACTCGGCGATGTATGGGCTGCAGCAGCTGATCTACAAGCGACGGATCCGCGAGACCACCATCGACCAGCCGCCCGTGTTCATCATCGGCCACTGGCGGAGCGGCACCACGCACCTGCACGAGCTGTTGTTCCGCGACACTCAGTTCGGTTCCGCGTCCACCTACCAGTGCTTCGCCCCGTGGCACTTCCTGATCAGCGAGGCGGTGCTCGGACGGCTGCTGGGCGTGCTGCTGCCCTCCAAGCGGCCGATGGACAACATGGCGACCGGCATGGCCCGGCCGCAGGAGGACGAGTTCGGTCTGGCGGTGATGGGCGCCCCGTCCACTTACTTCCGCATGGGGTTTCCAAACGACCCGGTCGAACACCTCGACACGCTCACCATGCGTGACGTTTCGCACGAGGACCGGCGGAAGTTCATCGAGGCGATCACCTTCTTCTACCGCGCGCTGACCCTCAAGCACGGCAAGCGGCTGCTGCTGAAGTCGCCCACGCACACCGGACGCATCGAGTTCCTCTCGACCATGTTCCCAGGCGCGAAGTTTGTGCACATCAGCCGGCACCCCTACGCGCTCTTCCCATCGATGCAGCGCACCTGGCGAGCGTTGTACGACGCCCAGGGCTTTCAGGTCCGCAAGGAGTACGGCCCCGAGTTCGACGAACTGGTGCACCGCACCTACGAGGCCCTGTACGACCACTACGACGAGCAGGCCGACGCGCTGCCGGCCGACCAGTACTGTGAGGTGCGCTACGAAGAGCTGGCCGCCGACCCGCTGGGGGTGGTGCAGTCGATCTACGAATCGCTTAACCTGGAGGGCTACGAAGCGATGCGGCCCGCCCTGGAAGAGTACGTTTCGTCGCTGAAGGACTACCAGCCCAACCGGCTAAAGACCCCCGAACACGCCCAGGACGAGATCGATCGCCGCTGGTCGTGGTACTTCCAGCGGTTCGGCTACGAGCCCACCTGCTAAGCCCCCTCGGCGGGCGCCCTTGCCCGCTCCCGTGTAGAATTACCGGCGCCCCGCAACCGCCAGCGTGTTTAACCCCGGGGTGGCTGCGCGCCGTCCCCGCCTGAAGAGTCTGCACCCTAGATTTCCCGTGAGGCTGATTGTGCGAACCGCTGTACGCTGCTGCTGCATTGCCCTGCTGGCTTTTCCTCTGGTGTCGACCCGCGCGACAGCCGACGTGCTCGTCACCCGCACCTTCGAGGGCCGGGTCGTCCGCATGGACGAGCTGACCGGTGAGGTGACGCCCGGCTGGGAGATCGACGCCACGATGCTGGGCGGCCTGCTGTCGGGCGTCGCGGTGAGCGACGCCGGGGTGGTGTACATCACCAGCGGCTTCACGGGGTCAATCCTGCAGTTCGACCTGGCGACCGGAGCGCCGATCAACGGGGGCTACTTCGCCCAGCTGCCGGACAACCCGCCGGCCGAAGAAGGGGGCGAACCGATCGCCGCGTCACCGGGAACGATCAAGATCGGCCCCGATGGGATGCTCTACGTTGGCGACAACGCCGGCACGCGCGTGCACCGCTACAACCCGGCCGATGGCTCGCTGGTCGACACCCCGGTCGATGGGCTGATCGGCGTCGGCGGCCTCGGCTTCCGAGCCGACGGCACGCTGCTGTCCACCAGCTTCTTCCCCGAACAGGATCAGGTCCCCGATCAGAACGCGGTGTACGTCGGCGCGGGTACGCCCCCGACAAAGCTTGTCGATGAGTCGGCGAGCACGCTGTTCGGTCCCAACGGCATGCTGGTCAACGATGACGACAGCTTCATGATCGCCGACCTCTTTAGCAACCGTATTGTGAGCTTTACGGCCGACGGGACCTACGCGGGCGACTTTGCCGCGATCCCGTTCCCCGACAGCGTCGACCTGAACAACCTCCCCACCGGCTCGTTCGGTCCGGTGAACTTTGGGTCCGACCTGGTGCGCACCCCGGAAGGCGATGTGTTGGCCGTCACGCTCGGCATCTCCAGCGTGTTCCAAGGCGCCGATCAGAACTACGGTGAGCTGCTCCGCTACGACGCCGCCGGAGATCTGGTCGAGCGAATGGCGATCGGCCAGTCGCCGCTTGGCGCGATGACGCTGGTCCCCGGACTGGTGGACGTCGCAGGCGACTACAACCGTGACGGCCTCGTGGACGAGGCCGACTACGCCGCCTGGCGCGCCGCCTACGGCCGCCGGGTCACTCCGTTCAGCAACGCCGACGGCAACGGCGACGGCCTCATCGACGCGGCCGACTACACCCTGTGGCGGGACAACGCCGCGGCGGGCGTCGCCTTGAGTGCAGCGCCCGAGCCCGCCGCGTTCGTCCTGCTGGCCGCCGCCGTGGCCGGCGCCGCCCTCCCCCGCCGCCGGTAGCCATGCCGACCACCGCCGCCCGATCGACGAAGCTGCGCTGCCACACCGGCGACCGGTCTGGCTTCACGCTGGTCGAGCTGCTGGTGGTGATCGCGATTGTAGGCGTGCTAATCGCGTTGCTGCTGCCGGCGGTACAGATTGCCCGCGAAGCGGCCCGCCGTGGCTCGTGCGCCAACAACCTCCGTCAGACCTGCCTGGCCGCCCAGAACCACCTGCAAGCCAATGGCGGCCTGCCGGCGGGCTCGGTCGCCAAGCCCCCGCCCGAAGACCTGGCGATCCGCGAGTGGACGTTCTTCCGCTGGTCGGCGCTGGCGCAGCTGCTGCCGCACATGGAGGGCGACTCGCTCTATCGGTCGCTCGACCTCACGCGCCCGCTGTACAAGAACCTGGGCGGCGAGGTAACGGACGAGAACGTGGCCGCCGTGCGGCAGGTAGTGCCCGAGTTCCTCTGCCCGTCCGACAGCCGGCTGCGGCTGCACCCCGACTTCGGGCCCACTAATTACGCGGCCAACACCGGCACGGGCGGCGCAAGCGGCTCGCCCCGCGTGACCGACGGCCCCTTCGCGGTCAACTCGAGCACCCGCCCCGCCGAGATTACCGACGGCCTCAGCAAGACCGTGCTGTTCGCCGAGAGCGTGCTGGGGGTCCCCGACTCGACTTCCCGAGACCCGCGGACCGACTACAAGTTCGTGTTCCGCGCGCCGCTGACCGAATCGATGTGCGCCGCCAGCGGGCAGTGGAACTTCAGCGACCCGCGCGGCTTCTCTTGGGCGAACGGCGAGTTCCGCTGCGGCCTGTACAACCACCACGACACGCCCAACTCGCCAACGCACGACTGCGTGTCGGTGCTGCTGGGGGGGTCGCACTCGCAGCGTTACACGCCCTACGGCTGGCGGGCCGCGCGCAGCCTGCACCCCAGCGGCGTCAACGCCGCCATGGCCGACGGCAGCGTCCGCTACGTGAACGACGCTATCGACTTGGCGGTATGGCAGGCGATGGCGACCATCCAGGGCGGCGAGGTCGAGTAGTCGCTCAGGCGAACCGGTCGGTTACCACGACCTCTTCCTTCGGAAGCTGCCCGCCGCGGGGCCGGGCGGGCTGCGCCGCCTTGCCGATCACCAGCATCATGCCGATCACGTGACCCTCGGGCAGGTTGATCAGCTCGGCCACCTTCTCCGGGTCGAACCCGATCATAGGGCAGCTGTCGTACCCCATGCTCTTGGCCGCCAGCATCAGCGTCTGGGCCGCGATGCCACAGCTGCGCATGACCTCGTCACGCTGCGTCTGCTCGCCGCGCGACTGGTAGAACTCGCGGATCATCGGCACGATCTGCTGCTGAGCCGACTCCGGCGCATTCCGCCAGTACCGCCCCGGGTCTTCGTCCCAACTGCGGAGGTCACCACAAAGCAGAAGGGTCAGCTGCGCCTCTTCGACCTGGGCCTGGTCCCAGGCGGCGGCGCGAACCTTCTTTTTCAGCTCGGGGTCCCGCACCACAACAAACCGCCAGTTCTGGATATTGAACGAGGTGGGTGACAGCAGCGCCAGGTCCAGCAGACGCTGCACGTCCGCTGCGGGCATCTCGAAACCGGCGTCGTAGTGCTTGACCGAGCGGCGTTGTTCGATCGCGGACAGGGTGTCCATTGGGGGTGTTCCTTGCTGGGAGAAACGGCGGGGGTTGGGGTGGCGCCGCAGATTATAGACGCGTCCCCCCCGCTGGAAACCGCCTCCACCAGGGGAGGCGGCGCCGGATAGTGCGGAACCTGGCGTCTGGCCGTACAATGAACTGCCTCGTCGGCGTTGGACGCCACGGCCCCCACCCGCCCGATTCCCCCACGACTCAAGGACGCGTCGCGTATGTCGTCAGCGAACGAGAACCCCCTGCGTCTGCGCGTGCCGGTGTTGCTGGTGCTAGTGATGTGGGCCAGCGCCATCTTGCCGACGCGGTTGACGCAGTTCAGCATGACCACCGTGTGGTTTTTGATGGTTGGTCTGGGCGGCGCAATGCTCGCGTACGCCGGATGGTGGCTCGCGTTCAGCCGGGTCACGGTGGCGGACCGCGTCAGCGGCGTGCTCCTGATGATCGGGGCGCTGGTGGCGGGAGTGCAGTTCACGTTCCACCACACGGCCGGCCAGTTCATGCCGATGCTGGTGCTGCTGTTGCCGGGGGTGTTCACCGCAGTCACGTTCGGGATGCTGCTGTCCAAGTCGCTCCCTTGGGGTATGGCGAGGTGGGTCGTGGCCGCGTGGATGCTGATGGCGGTGGTGGTTTGGTCCGGCGTCCGCGTCGACGGCAGCGACGGGAGGATGGCCCTCCAACTGTCCTGGCGGGGCCTGCCCACCGCCGAAGAGGTTTTCCTGGCGCAGCGAGGCCAGCAAGAAGGCGTTAGCGGCGTCAGCCTGGAGGAGTCGCAAGGAACGGTCACGCTCGCCGAGGGCGACTGGCCGTGCTTCCGCGGCCCGCAGCAGGACGCCGTGTACCACGGCCCCCCCTTCCCCACCGACTGGAACCTGCACGCCCCCAAGCAGCTGTGGCGGCGGCGGGTCGGACCCGGCTGGTCGTCATTCGCCGTGATCGGAGACCGGCTCTACACCCAAGAGCAACGCGGCGAGCAGGAGGCGACCGTCTGCTACAACGGCAACACGGGCGACGAGGCGTGGGCCGCCACGACAGACGCGCGTTTCTACAAGGTGGAGTCGGGCGTCGGCCCGCTAGCGACCCCCAGCTTCTACGAAGGCGCCATCTTCTCGTGCGGCGCGGCGGGCGCGGTGATGCGTCTGGACGCCGCGACCGGCGCCGTGGGCTGGCGCCGACAGCTGACCACGGACCTTCCCCGCGACACACCGCCCGAATGGGGCTTCGCAAGCAGCCTGCTGCTGGTCCCACACGACGGGGCCGCGTTGGCGATCGTCTACGTCGGCAACCCCGACCCAACCGGCGAGTCGTCAGACGCCGCCAGCCAGGCCGTCATCGCCTACCACAGCGACACCGGCGAGCCAGCCTGGACGGCGGGCGTCGGCAATCACGCGTACTGCACGCCGGTATTGGCAAGTCTGGGCGGCGTCGACCAGGTGCTGTGCGCGTCGAACGCCGGCCTCGAGTCGCTCGCCCCCGCCACGGGCGAGCGGCTGTGGTTCTACGAGTGGCCTACCGGCGAGTTCCCGCGCATCGCCCAGCCGATCATCGTCGACGACGAAACGGTCGTGCTGGCTTCGGGCTACGGGTTCGGCGCCCACGGCATCCAGGTCAGCCAGGATACCGGCGAATGGAAGACCGACACCCTGTGGCAGAGCCGCAACCTGCGCCCGTACTTCAATGACTGCGTGCATCACGACGGTTATGTCTACGGCTTCGACGACAAGTTCTTCACCTGCCTGGACGTCCGCACCGGCAAGCTTGCTTGGCCGAAGCGGACCCGCCGGCAAACACAGTTTGGATGCGGCCAGGTCGTGCTCGCGGAGCGGTCCGGCGCGCTGCTGGTGATGACCGAACACACGGGCGAGTTGGTGCTGCTTGCGCCGAGACCCGACGGGCCCCAGGAGCTGAGCCGCATGAAGGTCCTCGAGGGCAAGACCTGGAACCATCCGGTGCTCGCCCACGGACGGCTGTACGTGCGCAACGGGGTGGAGGCCGCCTGCTACCAGCTGCCGGCGCTCGACATCGCGACGCGTTCGACCGGCGATGGTGTATCGCGGTAGAATCCAGGGGCTGCGATGCGTTTCGCAACTGGAACCCGTACCGCCCAGCCCCGCGGCCGCGGCGCCTGCCGTGTCGGGCGGGGTTTAGTCACCGCACGCGTCGCCCCCACTACCCTCACGAACAGGATTCGATGATGGACCGAAGCTGCCTTGGGCCCTCACGGCGAACGTTTCTTCAGAACACGGCCCGGCTGGCGGCCGCTTCGGCGGGCCTGTCGGCGCTATCTAGCGAGGCGCTGGCCGACCTTGTCGCGACGCCACGGATGACCGAGGGCCCGTTCTACCCGGACCGCCTGCCGCTAGACACCGACAACGACCTGTTGATCGTAAACGACGCGATCGACCACGCGGTCGGTCAGATCACCCACCTGTCCGGCCGGGCGCTGAGCGCCGCGGGCGAGCCGCTCCGCAATGCGGTGATCGAGATCTGGCAGGTCGATAACCACGGCGTCTACCTGCACTCCGGTTCCGACGGCGCGGGCAATCGCGACAAGAGCTTCCAGGGCTACGGCCGGTTCCTGACCGACGCCAAGGGGCGGTACTACTTCCGCACCATCAAGCCGGTCCCCTACCCCGGACGCACGCCGCACATCCACGTAGCGGTCAGCCAGAATGGCCGCCGCGTGCTGACCTCGCAATTCTTCGTCAAGGGCGAGGCGCAGAACCAGCGGGACGGCATCCTCCGCGGACTAACCGAGGCGCAACGCGACCGCGTAGTCGTCGACTTCCGGCCGATCGAGGGCTCGAAGCTCGGCGAGTTGTCAGCCGAGTGTGACCTGGTGCTCGGGCACACGCCGGCCGAGAACGAGGAGGGCAAGTTCCCCGGCGTTGTGGCCCGGCCAGAATACGGCAGTGGGCGGGGCTCACGACGCCAACCCTGACGCACGCCGCTGCCGCTAGCGTCGCTCGGGTCGCTGCTCTCTGTCCAGCAGGGTATGGCGGTTACAATCGCCGGGACCGGGCCTCTCGCCCGCATCCCCCCGCGCACCGAAGGAGCGACGATTGTCATGGCGCACGCACACCCCTTCCGAGTCCTGGCGGCGGTCGCCGTTTCACTCATTGTCGCCCGGGCCGCGTTAGGTGTGGATGTCCACGGCCGGGTCGTTGACGATCACGACCATCCGGTCGCCGGCATGCAGGTGCTTCTTTGGTCGGTCCCCGATCGGGCCAACTTTGAGAGCAGTACGGACTGGCATTCTGCGTACTGCCAACACCGCAAAGAGTCGAAAGACTCCGTCCTATCGGCGACCAAGACCGACGACGCCGGCAGGTACCGCTTCGATGGCGTGCCCGCGCAGACTTACCTGATTCAGGCGAACCCCTGGGGCGACGCCTTCGAGTCGTCCGCGGCCAAGCCGGACACAGCGCCCAAGCTGCTCGCGACCATGGCCACCTGGGTCGACGCCACGGACGTTCGGCAGGAGCACCAAGCTAACGTCAGGGTGAGCGCCGGTCGGCGATTCCGTATCCAACTTGTCGACTCGGATTCAGGGAAACCTCTGGACTTCGACCAGCCATTCGCTGTTGAGTATGTTCCGCAGTACGGCGAAGAGCGGGTCGCCATGAGGCGCCAGTCGGCGCAGGTCAGTCAACAAGGTTGCGTAGAGTTACGCGCCCCCGCGGATGCGGTGAGGCTACGCTTGTCGCCGCCGCAGCCGATCGACCCCCACCGGACGTGGGGAGGTATTCTTGCGCCCGTCGATATTCCCTTAGAGTCGTCTGCAGAGTCGCAGCCGACCCCCGTGCGGGTAGCGGACGCGGTGGGCTGGCGACACCAGATCGGCTCGCCGCGCCAGTGATACATGCGCCACTAATTGCCACGGCTACCAACCGAGCAGCTCCCACCGCTGGCGCATCCGTCCAACGGGTACGGCGTCGGCGGCCGCAGGCAGTCGGGGCACAGGTGGCAGCCGCTGGCGGCTAGGCAACCGCCCGCAACCAGCAAGATCGCGGCGAGTTGCTTAAGCGGGTTCTTCATCCCGGATCCCCCTCCCTGGAGCTTCGACCGGCGCAAACGACCTCTTCCGTCCTGCAAATGGCTATCGGCAGTCGTACGGGCCCGCCTGTGTGGGCAAGACCCACATTGCAGCGATTGCCGCCCCTCGGTGCGCCGCCTAACCCAACCCCTCGGGCGGGGTGAACTCGCTGTCCACGAACGCGGCGCCGCAGCGGTAGCTGCTCTCGCCGACCCGCCGGCAGCGGCGGATGTCGACCTGCGCCTTCTTGGGCCCGGGCAGGACCAGCCAGTACTTGTGGCCTGGGAACAGCTGGACCGGCGAGAAGAAGCCAATGCCGTTCCGCGACACATCGTTCACGTACACGCCGTGGGTCTTGCCGTCCAGGAGCAGGATCGATCGGCGGCCGTAGGTGTAGCGTCCGTACGTCCGCCGCGAGTCAAAACGCGTCGGCGTGGTCGCGTTGTTCTGCCAGGACCGCCGGTCCTGCGCGGGGACCTCGGCGTAGAGTTCGGCCGCGGTCCACAGCGTGTCGATCACGCTCTGCTCATCACCTGCGTCCAGCATCGGACCATCTCCGTGTCAAACGCGCCGCCCGACTCGTCACGCAGCTTGCGGAACGCCTCCTCGGCGGTCAGCCTGCCGCCGCCGGGGGCGTCGGAAGTTAGTTCGTCGAACGTGTCCACTACCTTCACCAGCATGGCCCACGGGCAGATCTCGCTCTGGTCGATTCCGACCGGGAACCCGCTGCCGTCCAGGGACTCGTGGTGCTGGTACACCACGAGCAGCTGGCGCTGGTCGAGGTCGCTGTCGTCGAGCAGCTCCTCGAATCCGCGCTGCGGGTGCGAGAAGTGCTGTTCTTGCCGTTCTTCCTTGCTGAGCTTCACCTGCTCCTTGCCGCCGTCGCACCTCTGACCAAGGTCGTGCAGCATGGCCGCCACGGCCAGCCGGCGCAGGTCGTCTTGGTCGTCGAATCCCCGGGCGATGCCTAACAGCACGCTGTAGCAACAGACATTCGCCGCGTGCACCAGCCAGCGTGAACCGAACCGCGGGGCGTGGAACATCTCAACCGGGCAGACCTTCCCCGCGTGCAGCAGGTCGTAGACGTCCTCGGCGATCCGCTTGCACACCTCGATCAGCCGCACGGGCTTCAGCAGCCGCTGAACGGTCTCGACCTCGTTGGTGCGGGCGGCCAGCAGCAACGAGAACCGTTCGGCCTGCGACAGCCTCGTGTCGGACAGCACCGCCGAGGTCTTGCCGAGCAGCCGCTCGCCAAGCGTGACGAACTCGCGTTCGGGCACCAGCACCCGGCCCGCGCCGCCGTCGACAAGCCGAGCAAGCGCATCGTCGGACAGCTTGTGCCCGCGGTTGCAGAGCAGCTCGGGCGTGCGGGCGCCGTCCGCCAAGCAGTAGTACGACGCCAGCGCCTTGTCCGACATGCGCAGCAGCCCCGACGACAGCGCGAGGTAGCCGTCGGGTGTGCTGGTTGGGGTTGGCGTGGGGGCGAGCGTGGCCATGCTGCGTGCTCCTGGCGTCAGGATTATCTACCTGGAGCATAGAACACAGCGGGTAACCGAAGCATCTGAAGCGACCGGATTGTGGGCTTCGCTGCCACCAGCAGTTCGGCTGTTGCGGGTGGCGCTAGCTGGCGTCATTCGGCCGCCGTCGCGGCCGGCGCATCTGCTCCAACCCCAACAAGAACACGCCCCCTGCCGCAAAGCAGGGGGCGTGTGGTTGTCCGAATAGGTTGATCGCTTGGCGGGGCTGCCGCTAGCCCGCGGCGCCGAACTCGGGGCGGCGGCGGCCCAGCTGGCCCTGCAGCCGCTGCACGATGGCCGAGTGCATCTGGCTGACGCGGCTCTCGGAGAGGTCGAGCGTGGCGCCGATCTCCTTCATCGTGAGCTCCTCGTAGTAGTAGAGGATGATGATCAGCCGCTCGTTGCGGTTGAGGCCCTTGGTGACCAGCCGCATCAGGTCCGACTTCTGCACGCGGCGGGTGGGGTCCTCGCCCTTCTTGTCCTCGAGGATGTCGATCTCGCGGACGTCCTTGTAGCTGTCGGTCTCGTACCACTTCTTGTTGAGGCTGATCAGGTTGACCGCGTTGGCCTCCTGGATCATCTTCTCGAGCTCCTGGACCGACAGGCCCATGTGCTCGGCGAGCTCGATCTCGGTTGGGGATCGGCCGTGCTTGGCCTCGAGCTTCTTGACCGCCTCGTTGAGCTTGCTGGCCTTGCTGCGGACCAAGCGGGGCACCCAGTCCATGCTGCGGAGCTCGTCCAGCATGGCGCCGCGGATGCGGGGGACGCAGTAGGTCTCGAACTTGACGCCGCGGTCCAGGTCGAACGCGTTGATAGCGTCCATCAGGCCGAACACGCCGGCGGAGATCAGGTCGTCCAGCTCAACGCCGTCCGGCAGGCGGCTCCAGATCCGCTCGCCGTTGTACTTGACCAGCGGCAGGTACTCCTCGACGAGCTGGTTGCGGAGCGGTTTGCTGTCGGGGTTGGCCTTGTATTCTTTCCAGACCACGAGCATCTCGGCTCGGCGGGCCTCCTTGGCGGCCTGGCGTGCGTCGATGGCGTCTTGGTCTTGTGCGTTGGCGAACGTGGTTGCCATGCAATCCTCCATGATGAGCTATCCGCGCCGCGCTCCGTGCGGCCGCGGGCGTCGGCGGCAAGCCGACGCGTCTGGTTGTATCACCGCCGGCCGCGGCCGTAGGTGCTAGAGTCGATGCCTGTCACGCGGCCTCGGCGGGGTCCGCCTCGGCCAGTTGCTTCTCGAGTTGAGTCTTGACCGACTCGTCCACGACCGTCTCTGCGATCGCGCCGATCACGGCGCCCACCGCAGCAAATGCCGCCAGGCTCGCCACTCCCTGGAGGATCGTCCCATCGATCCCGGCCCCGTGCACGGCGCCACGCAGCAGCGCGACAATCATGCCAAGGCACCCCAGGTATCCGGCGTAGTCCCGCGCCATGAATCCGATCTCTGGTGGCGTCAAACTCGATCCAGTCGAGCCAGATTAACGCGCCCGGGCGCGGTAATGGCTCTTCAAGCTCTATCGGCTCGAGGACTGTCGTGGCTTGAGGCTTCATGGCAATTCGCTGCGGAAACTGTTTGAATCGTTTGCTTCTGCGTGGCGCCTACGCGGCGCGGGCCGCGGCGGGCCGGGCCGCCAGCTGCTGGGTCCACGCCTGGGCGTGCCGCAGCGACGCGCCACGAGCGTCGGCCGCCAGCCGCGGGTCGTCCGGCGACCACCCAACCAGCGGCATCTCACCGCCCAGGAACCGCCGGCAGGTTTCGTCCACGCGACGGTGCACAGACTGTGCGGTCGCCAGGTCGCCGGCCCGCGTCACGAGCAGGCCGATCGGAGTATCAATGCCCTCGCCACGGGCCAGCTTCGTGACGGCGTACGCGTCCAGCACCGCCAGCTTGTCGGGCGTGGAGACCAGCACCGCTTGCGTCGCGCGGCGCCACAGCGGCTCGGTCCACGGCTTGACCCCCACGCCAACATCCAGCACCACGTGCTCGCCCGCGGCGGTGAGTCCGTCCAGGTCCTCCAGCCAGCGGCGGACCGCCTCGGCGTTGGCGTCGGGCTGGGCGGCGGGCGCCCAGGCGCCGGGCACCAGCGACAGCCCCGCCTCAAGGTGGATCCGAGCGTCGGAAGTGCGGCATCCGCCCGACAGCACGTCGGCCAGGTCGCGTCGGCCGTCGATCGGGGCCTGCGCGACGTGCGCCAGGTCGGCCTGGCGGAGGTTGGCGTCAATCAGCAGCGTCGGTTCTCCCCGCGCGGCGAGCGCGCGTGCCAGCAGCAGCGAGGCCGTTGTCACGCCAACGCCGCCCTTGGCGCCCGCCACCACCACCAGCCGCCCGCGGCGGCCGCCTGTTGCGGCCGGGCCGTCCACCGGCTGCCCGGCGGCGACGCGGGCCGCGCGCACCAACTGGCGCAACGCGACCGCCTGATCCTGGGAGAGCCTGTTCTGGCTGTTCATCAAGCGGCGACCTCGAACAGGCGGTGGGCGAGGCTGCTCGAATCGGCGACCTGGATGTCGTCGGGCACGTTCTGACCGTCGGTCAGGTAGCTGATCGGCAGGCCGTGCGACTGTGTCACGGGCAGCAGGTGCCCCAGGCTGGTGGCCTCGTCGAGCTTGGTGTAGATCATCGAGGTCACGCCGGCCGGCGCGAACCGCTCGGCGGTGACCGCCAGGTTCCGCTCGCCCGACGTGCAGCTGAGCACCAGGCAGACCTCATCCGGCTGGGCCTCGCCGAGCATCGACTTGAGCTCTTGAATCTTTACATCGTCGCGCGGGCTGCGGCCGGCGGTGTCGACCAGCACCAGGTCGAGGTCCGCCAGGCGGGCGATCGCCTCGCGCATCTCGCGCGGCGTACTGACTACCTCCATCGGCAGGTCGATGATATCGGCGTAGGTGCGCAGCTGCTCGACCGCCGCTACCCGGTAGGTGTCGACCGTCACGAGCCCAACGCGGCGGTGCTCGCGGAGGCGGAAGTTGGCGGCCAGCTTGGCGATGGTGGTAGTCTTACCGACGCCCGTGGGCCCGACTAACGCCACGACCCTCCGCGCGTCCTCGGCGAGCCGGATGCCGCCGGTGACGGGCAGGCTCTCGGCGATAAGCCGCTCCAGGCGCCCCCGCAGTTCTTGGTAGTCGTGCGCGTGGGAATCGGGGGCGCCGCGGCGGGCCTGCTCCAGCAGCTTCCGGCAGGTGGCCTCGTCGATCCCGGCCTCGATCATGTCGGTGAACGCGTGGAAGCACGCGTCCGGCATCCCGCCGCCGTCGGGCGAACCCGGTTCCGCGTAGAGTTGCTTGACCCGCGCGCCGAGGTCGTCTAACTCGGTCGACGACTGCAACCGCACCGCCTCGCGGTACCGCGCCCGGTAGTCGGTTCCTAGCAGCGACGGCGCAGGTTCGGCCGCCGGTTCAGATAACTGGTCCGGCTCGCGGTCAGAGGTTTGCTCGGCAAACCGGCTCGGCACGTGGACCGTGGCGGAAGCGGCGACCTCGACCATCTTGCTCTGCAAAAAACGCCCCAGCAGCCCGCGGCGGACGTCACGCGTGTGCAGCACCGCCGCATCGGGCCCCAGGTCCGCCCGGATCAGGTCGAGCGCGTCCCGCATGTTCTTGGCGCGGTAGGTCTTGATGGACATGTCTGTGTGCAGGTGAAGTAGGGGGCGTGCAGCGATCGGTCGTGGTGGCGGGGTCTGTCGCTACGCGCTGGAAACCAGCCCGTGGGTGACGATGTTCGTGTCGCGTGTGACCTCGTTGAAACTCAGCACCACCAGCTGCGGCAGGTGCGACTCGGTCATCTGCTTCAGCGCGGCGCGGATCTGCGGGCTCACCAGCACGATGGGCGAGTGGCCCTGCACGGTTAGCTTCTGCAGCTCGCCGCGGAGGCTCTCCACCAGCCCCTCGATCTGCTGCGGCGCCATGCGGATGAACAACCCGCGTTCGTTGTGCTCGAAGCCGCCGCGGATCGCGTCCTCCAGTGTCGGGTCGACGGCGACCACGTGCAGCTGGTTCTCTCGGTCGCGGTACCGGGTGCAGATGTGCCGCGCCAATCGGTGCCGGACAAACTCGGTCAGCAGCACCGGGTCCTTGGTCTTGGCGCCGTTGTCGCCGAGCGCCTCGAGGATGGTCGAGAGCTGCCTGATTGAAACCTGCTCCCTCAGCAGGTGCTGCAGCACGGTCTGCACTTCCGCCAGGGTCATCACCCCGGGGATCAGCTCGTCAACAACGGTGGGCGAGGTTGCTTTGAGCTCGTCGATAAGGTGTTTGGTGGCGTCGCGGGTCAGGATCTCGTCGGCGTGCCGTCGGCAGATCTCGGTGAGGTGCGTAGCGAGCACCGCGCCGGGCTCGACCACGGTCCAGCCGAGCATCTCGGCCTCGTCCTGGCGGCCGGGCGAGATCCACTTGGCGTCGGTGCCGAAGGCCGGGTCCTTCGTGTCGACGCCCTCGACCTGGCCGGTGGTGAGGCCCGAGTCGATGGCCAGCAGGCTGCCGGGCTCGACCTCGTCGGTGGCGATCGGCATGTCGGCGATCTTGATGCGGTACTGGTTCTGCTCCAGCCGCATGTTGTCGCGGATGCGGACCTTCGGCATGATCACGCCGATGTCGGCGGCCACGTTCTGCCGCACCCGCTGCACGCGGTCCAGCAGGTCGCCGCCGCGGTTGGGGTCGGCCAGTCGGATGAGCCCCACGCCCAGCTCGAGCTCCATCGGGTCGACCGCCAGGTAGTCCTCGACGCGCTCTTCCTTGGGCGCGGCGGCCTCCTTAGCTTCGGCCTGCTCCTTGGCCTTGTCGACCTCGACCGTCTTGCGGCTGAGAACGTGCGCGAGCCCCAGGCACGACAGGCCGAGGGCCGCCACCGGGATGCGGGGCATCGGCGTAAAGATCAGCACGCCGAGGAACGCGCCGGTGACCATCAACGCCTGCGGCCGCGAGAACAGCTGCCCCAGGAACTCCTGCGGAAGGTTAGATTTTTGCGAGCTGCGGGTGACCAGCAGCGCGGCCGCCAGCGAGATCAGGAACGCCGGCACCTGGCTCACCAGGCCGTCGCCGATGGTCAGACGCGTGAAGAGCGAGCCGGCCTCGGCCAGCGACATGCCCTCCTGCGCGACGCCGATGATTAGGCCGCCCAGCACGTTGACCACGGTGATGATGATGCCGGCCACGGCGTCGCCGCGGACGAACTTGCTGGCGCCGTCCATGGCGCCGAAGAAGTCGGCCTGCTCGGTGATCTCCTCTCGGCGGGCCTTGGCCTGCCGCTCGTCGATGATGCCGGCGTTCAGGTCGGCGTCGATCGCCATCTGCTTGCCGGGCATGCCGTCGAGCGCGAACCGCGCCGCCACTTCACTGATGCGGGTGGCGCCTTTGGTGATCACCACGAACTGGATGATGATGATGATCGAGAAGATGATCAGGCCCACCACAATCCGGTCGCCGCCGGCGACGAAGTCGCTGAACGCCATGATCACGTCGCCGGCCGCGTGCTCCTTAAGGCGCGGCGCGCCCGTCAGTATGAGCCGCGTTGTCGCGACGTTGAGCACCAGCCGGGCGAGCGTGGTCGCGAGCAGCAGCGACGGGAAGATGCTGAATTCCAGCGGCGTGCGGACGTAGATGGTCGTCAGCAGCACGATGACCGACACCGTGATGTTGGCCGCCAGGAGGACGTCCATCAACGCGGGCGGGAGCGGCGCCATGATCACCAGCACGCTGGCGATAATGGCTACCGGCAGGATCAGGTCTTGGGCACGGCGGAGCCATCCTTGGTCCGCTGCGGCGCCACTGGCCATAGTTCAAAACTCCAAGCTCTCCGCGTCGCCATCCGTGGCGGCGCCTATCCAGTGGAAGAGGGCGGGACGTTACCCAACCGCGTCGGGGGTGTCCAGAGCAGGCCTTAACAATGGGTCCGGCGCGGCCCGGCGTCGGGACGCGCCGCTAGCACGGCCGGCGATAGCGGACCGCCCTAGCCAGAATGCCCGTGCAGGAGCGGATCCGCTCCGGATGTCAAGCACTTGAAGCCGCCGGCGCCTCGCGGGATACTCGACTGCTGAAACCAATGACAGCGTCGTCGACAGGCGCGTCTTCACCTTGCAATAACGAGGCCCCCCGATGAAACGAGCGAAGATCACCATTGTTGGCGCTGGCAATGTAGGCGCCACCTGTGCCCACTGGTGCGCCGCCGCCGAGTTGGGGGACATCGTGCTGTTGGACATCCCTGGCGACTTCGCCGACATGCCCCGTGGAAAGGCGTTGGACCTGATGCAGGCGTCGCCGATCTTCGGCTTCGACTCCAACGTGGTGGGCACCAACGACTACGCCGACACCGCCGGCAGCGACGTCGTGGTCATCACGGCCGGCATCCCCCGCAAGCCCGGCATGAGCCGCGACGACCTGCTGGCCACCAACGCCAAGATCATGACCAGCGTGTGCGAGCAGGTGAAAGCCACCAGCCCCGACGCCGTGGTAATCGTGGTCAGCAACCCTCTGGACGCCATGGTCCAGCAGGCGCAGAAGGTCACCGGCTTCCCCCACCAGCGGGTCATCGGTCAGGCGGGCGTGCTCGACACGGCCCGCTACCGCACGTTCCTCGCCATGGAGCTGGGCGTCAGCGTGGAGGACATCTCGGCCCTTTTGATGGGCGGCCACGGCGACACCATGGTGCCGATGCCCAGCTGCACCTCGGTCGGCGGCATCCCGGTCACGCAGCTGATCGACCCGAAGCGGCTAGACGAGATCGTCGACCGCGCCCGCAAGGGCGGCGCCGAGATCGTTGGACTCTTGAAGACCGGCAGCGCCTACTACGCCCCGGCCGGCGCCACCGCCCAGATGGTCGAGGCCATCATCCGCGACAAGAAGCGGCTCATCCCCTGCGCCGCCTACTGCGACAAGGAGTACGGTGTCGGCGGCTTCTACGTCGGGGTGCCGGTAGTCTTGGGCACTGGCGGGGTTGAGAAGATTGTCGAGCTCGAACTCACCGACACCGAGAAGGCCGCTTTCCAGAAGAGCGTCGACGCGGTCAAAGAGCTCGTCGAAACGATGGCCACCCTCGTGTAGGCAGCTAGCGGCGCCAGCACGGCTGGCGCCGCCTGGTGTGCTTGCGTATCCCGCGGCCCGCGTTTCCGTTGACACCCTCAGCGGACTGATTTATTGTCGCCCTTCGCGGTTGCTGAAACCGGTCGACGACGCCCTCGTGGCTGTCGTCGGCCGCACCGAGCGTACCCCACCGAGGTGACCATGACCCCGCCACAATAGCCGGCGCCGCGTCCTCCCCGCCCGCCGACCCTCCGCGGCCGGCCCCTCCCCCGCAACGCGACGACAGACCCACAACGCATGAACCGACTCACCACCATGCCTTCTCTGCCCGCCATCAAGCTTGCGTTCACCGCCACGACGCAGCGTCCCGCCGAGGACCGGGTCCAGCTGTACGAGCCGGTTGGCGAGGAATCGCCGATCGCGACCTTCGTCCCCCAGAACTACGAACGCAACTACGCCTACCCGCTGGTCGTGTGGCTGCACGGCCAGGACCAGAACGAGTGCGACCTGCCGCACGTGATGCGGCACGTCAGCACCCGCAACTACCTGGCGGTCGCCCCCCGGGGCGCCGAGCCGAGCGACGAGGTGGAGGGCGGCTACGCCTGGTCCGACACGCCGGACGGCGTCGAGGCCGCCACCGAGCGTGCGTTCGACGCGATCGAGCAAGTTACCTCGCGCTTCAAGGTCCACGACGGCCGCGTCTTCCTGGCGGGCGTCGGCGCCGGCGGCACGCTAGCCGCGCGGCTCGCGCTGCGTCACCCCGGCTCGTTCGCAGGGGTCGCGACCTTCGACGGCGCCCTGCCGACCGGCAACGCCCCGCTGGGCCGCGTCAACGAGCTGCGCACGCTCCCCATCCTGCTGGCCGGCAGCCGCGAGAGCGAGTCGTACCCCGAGGAGCAGCTCTGCTCCGACCTGCGGCTCTTACACTCCGCCGGCGCGACCGTGAGCGTCCGCCAGTACCCCGGCGGCGACGACCTCACCACCGCCATGCTGGCCGACTTCGACCGCTGGATGATGGAGATCGTTTGCGGGGCTGCGGCCAACGTGTAGCCGCGGAGCCGCTCCGCAGGCGGCTGTCGCTGCTTCCGTCCGGCGAGCACCGCGCACTGCCGCGGGTAGCACGTCCGGGCATCGGGCCTTATCGTGAGGGCTTTCCCGCCCTCTAGCTATGGACGCCCGCAACGTGAAGACCCTCATCAAGAACGCCCAGGTCGTCCTGCCCGACGAGGTCGCGCAGGTGGATGTCGTGATTGAGGGCGCGCGGATCGCCGACATCGCGCCCGCCGCGCAGCTGGCGGTCGACGAGACCATCGACGCCGCCGGCCTGCATCTGTTGCCGGGCGTGATCGACGACCAGGTGCACTTCCGCGAGCCGGGGCTGACCCACAAGGAGGACCTGGAGCACGCCAGCCGGGCGTGCGCCAAAGGCGGCGTCACCACGTTCCTGGAGATGCCGAACACCAACCCGAACACCATCACGGTCGACCGGCTGCACGAGAAGCTCGAGCTCGCCAGCGGCAAGTGCCGCGTCAACTACGGCTTCTACATCGGCGCCACGCCGGACAATGTCGCGGAGTTGCAGGCCGCCGAGCGGACGCCGGGGATCAAGATCTTTATCGGTTCCAGCACCGGCAACCTGCTGGTCGACGAGCAGGCGGCGCTCGAGCGGATCTTCGCCGAGACCACCCTGCCGGCCACCGCGCACTGCGAGGACGAGACCACCGTCCGCGCCAATGCCGAGAAGTACGCCGGCACGTCCGACGTCGCGGACCACTCACGGATCCGCGACCACCGCGCCGCGCTGATCGCAACCAAGCGGGCGATTGACCTCGCCAAGCGTCACAACCACCGCTTCCACGTGCTGCACGTGTCCACCGGCGACGAGACCGACCTGCTGGCCGACCACGGCGGCCTGATCACCGGCGAGGCCTGCCCCCACCACCTGTTCTTCAACACCGGCGACTACGAGCGGCTCGGCACGCTGGTGCAGATGAACCCCTCGCTCAAGACCGCCGAGGACAACGAGCGGATCTGGCAGGCGCTCCTCGACGGCCGGCTGCAGATGATCGCCACCGACCACGCCCCGCACCAACTCAAAGAAAAACAACAGCCCTACCCGCAGTCGCCGTCGGGCCTGCCGGCGGTCGAGAACTCGCTGGCGCTGTTGCTCAACCAGGTCAACCAGGGCCGGTGCAGCCTGCAGCAGGTCGCCCACTGGATGTGCGACGCGCCGGCCCGCGTGTGGGACATCGTCGGCAAGGGCCGGATCGCCACCGGCTACGACGCCGACCTGGTGCTGGTCGACCTCAACAAGACCGCAGTCATCCTTAACGAGGACCAGCTCACCAAGTGCGGCTGGAGCCCCTGGGACGGCGAGTCGCTGACCGGCTGGCCGGTCCGCACCTGGGTAATGGGGCAACAGGTGTTCTGCGACGGGAAAGTAGATGACTCGGTCCGCGGCCGCGAGGCGACCTACGACCACTCGCGGGGCGGCTACTGGGCCGGGTAAGATAGGGCGTTTGTTCACCGGCCGCCCAGTCCCCTCCGCACAACATGCCCCGCTCCGATTCCCAGTCCGACGGCCCAGCCCCCACTGGCTACGCCGTGGTGACTGGCGCCTCGTCCGGCATCGGGCGGGCGATCTCCGAGCACCTGCAGAGCGCTGGGTGGCAGGTCGCACGCGTCGACTGCAACCCGGGCAGCGGTCCCGCGGCGGACTCGACGCGGTTGCTTGACGTGTCGCAGCAGGAGGCGTGGCTCTCTCTCGAGTCGGATCTCCGCGAGCGCTGGCCGCGGATCGACCTGCTGGTCAACTGCGCCGGCGTGCTGGTTGGCGGCGATCTGGTGGACTGCCCGCTGGAAGCGGTCACCCGGGTGGCGGATGTCAACGTGAAGGGAGTCCTGATCGGCTGCCGGGTGCTGGGGACCTGGCTGATCGAGAGCGGCCCGCAGCGGCCCGCCGGGCTGCGGCCGCGGGCGGGGATTATCAACGTGTCGTCGATCTTCGCCGCCGTGTGCCCGCCCGGCTTCGCCGCCTACAACGCGTCCAAGGCCGCGGTGCTGGCGTTGTCGGAGTCGTTGCGGGGAGAGCTGGCGCCGCACGGGCTCAACGTCACGGTAGCGGCGCCCGGCGTGGTCCGCACGCCGCTGTTCCGCACCTGCTGGTTCGCCACCGACGCGTACCGCTCGGCGGCCGGTCGGTTCTACGAGCTGGCTCAGCTCGAACCCGGCCAGGTGGCGGCCGCCGCCCTGGCCGCGGCTGAGCGGGGCAAGCTGCTGTGCGTTGTAGGAGGCCGTGCACGCAGGCTGTGGCTGCTCAAGCGTCTGTTCCCCTGCGCCGTCCAGCGCTACGCGGCGCGTCGGTCGCGGCGGGAGCTCGGTTCGCCTTCACCGCCCGCGGAATTCGCGGCGTCGACGCCGCCACCAACCGAGCGGGACACGACCCAAGTGGGCTAGGATGCCGATCAACCCTCACGAGTTTCAATCGATTGTCGTGCTGACCGGCGCAGGCGTGTCGGCCGAGTCCGGCATCGCTACGTTCCGCGACAGCGGCGGCTTGTGGGAGCAGCACCGAGTCGAGGAGGTGGCGTCGCCAGCCGGATTCCGCCGTGACCCCGAGTTGGTGCACCGCTTCTACAACCTGCGGCGTCGGCAGTTGATTGCTGAGGCGCGACCCAACCCGGCGCACGCCGCACTGGCTCGGTTCCAGCGCGACTTCCCCGGCGAGCTGCTGCTCGTCACGCAGAACGTCGATCACCTGCACGAGGAGGCCGGCGCGACGCGTGTCGTGCACATGCACGGCGAGCTGCTCAAGCAACGCTGCACGCGGTCGGGCCAGGTGAGCGACTGCCGCGAGGATCTCTCCACCGGGTCGCTCTGCCGATGCTGCCAGACACCGGCCCCGCTGCGTCCGCACATCGTGTGGTTCGGTGAGACGCCGCTCGAGATGGAGCTCATCGACCGCGCGCTGGCAAGCTGCGACTTGTTTGTAGCAATCGGGACCTCCGGCCACGTCTACCCGGCGGCAGGCTTTGTCGACGCCGCCCGAGCAGCGGGCGCCAAGACCGTGGCGCTCAATCTCGAGCCCTCCGCCAACAGCCATTGCTTTGACCTCCAAGAACTAGGCCCCGCGTCCGAAGTCGTGCCGGCCTTCTTCACCCCCAACGCCTGACCATGCTGCACCTCAAATCCGAGACCGACGAACGCTGGCTCCGCCAGGTGGACGAGTCGCTCGAGCTGATCCTGATCGACCACGCGCACTGCGAGAAGAAGGCGGCCGGCACGGCGCTCAACCTGATCTTCGCCTACGTGGAGAACCAGAACCTCTGCCGCGAGATGACCGAGATCGTCAACGAGGAGCTCGAGCACTTCCACATGGTGGTCGAGCTGCTGGAGAAACGCGGCACGCCGCTGCGGCGGCTCAAGCCGAGCGCGTACGGACGCAAGCTGAACGACCTGGTCCGCAAGCAGGAGCCCCAGCGGGCGGTCGACCGCCTGCTGGTGGCGGGGCTGATCGAGGCCCGCAGCTGCGAGCGGTTCCAGGCCCTCGCCAAGCGGGTGCGGGAGCCTGAACTGGCGGAGTTCTACCAGAGCCTGTTCGAGTCGGAGGCCCGGCACCACACGACCTACACCCGCCTGGCCAAAGACTTTGCGCCCGATGCGGAAGTGATGGCCCGACTGGACGAATTGGCCGGGATCGAGGCCCAAATCTTGGCCGAGGGGGAATCGGCCCCAAGAATGCACAGCTGACGCACGAAGAGGTTTTTTGTAGAGTGGACTGCCGGCGGGCGGCTCCGCCTTCACCGAATCTGAACCAGATTTTAACCCCCACCGCACTCAGACCTCGCCCAACCCTCATATTTTTCGACGATACTGCCCGACAGGCAGATCCCCGAGTGGGTCGGCCTGGGCCCGGCCGTCAGGGAACGCCGCGGGCCCTGGGACTACCGTCGGAAGCGCGCCCAGCGGGCGCCGACTCGTGTGAGGAGATGGCGTCGTTTGTCTAGCCTGAAGAACCTTTCCGAGGAGAGACACATGTCCGATTGCCAGGGATGGAACGGGCGGGTGGTGCGGACGCTCTTTGTGAGCGATGTTCACCTGGGCTGCCGGCACTCGCAGGCCGAGCCCTTCTTGGAGATGCTCGAGCAGTTCGAGCCCCGCGAGCTGTACATCGTCGGCGACTTCATCGACGGCTGGAAACTCAAGCGCCGGTGGCGGTGGCTGCCGGTCTACGACCGGATCCTGCAGCGGCTGATGGACCTCCGCCGCCGCGGCGCCCAGATCTACTACACGCCCGGCAACCACGACGAGTTCCTCCGCGGCTTCCTCGCCAATTTCGGCGTTGTGGAGATCAAGGACCGTTTTGTCCACCGCACGGCGGACGGGCGGCGGTTCCTGGTGATGCACGGCGACCAGTTCGACACCATCGAGCAGAACGCTCAGTGGCTGTCGTGGACCGCCTCGTTCGCGTACGACGTGCTGCTCTCGACCAACTGGCTGGTCAACCGTCTCCGGGGCAAGAAGGCCGACCCCTACGCCTTCTGCGGCATGGTTAAACGCCGCGTCAAGCGGCTGGTGCGGCACGTCAGCGAGTTCGAGGACCAGCTGGTCGAGTCGGCCCGCGACGCCGACTGCGACGGCATCATCTGCGGGCACATCCACGCCCCGCGGATCGTCGACGTCGATGGCCTGGCGTACTGCAACACGGGCGACTGGGTCGAGAACTGCTCGGCGCTAGTCGAGTACGAGGACGGCGGCTTCCACCTGCTCCGCCGCGACGGCAGCGTCATCGACGAGCTGCCCGCGGTCGGCGCCGCCCGCAGCAACCCGCAGGCCGCGCAACCCGCGGCGGGCGCCGGTTGTGAGGACGACGAGGCCCAGCCGGCCACGGCCGCGCTGCTCGCGGGAAAATAGGAGGGCTGGGCGGGCTGACGCGCCGCCGGGCTCTTGATTCGCACGCGCGACTCCGGTCCAATCGACGGATTACAAGGACGGCCCCCGGCTTTCCTTCTGGACCCCCGCCCGGCGGCAGCGGACTGAGCCTGCTGGGCGCGCCTATCCGACGATAGAGAGCCCCTATGCTCGCGACTCACGTCAGCCGCGCAATCTTCAAGCTCTGCCACGGCAACCAACTGGTCTACAACACCTGCTGGGAAGACCCCCGGCTGGACCGCGTCGCGTTGGAGCTCGGCCCCGGCGACCGGCTGATGGTGATCACCTCGGCGGGCTGCAACGCACTGGACTACGCCCTCGACGAGCCGGAGCGGATCGACACGGTCGACATCAACCCGCGTCAGAACGCCCTGTTGGAGCTCAAGAAGGCCGGGATCAAGAACCTGGAGCACGGCGAGTTCTTCGAGCTGTTCGGCCGCGGCAAGGCGGCGGACTGGGACCGCCTGTACAACCGCCTGCGGCAGGACCTGCCGGCCGAGGCGGCGAAGTACTGGGACAAGAATGGCAAGTTCTTCCTCGGCGCCGGGCGGCGTGACAGCTTCTACTTCCGCGGCTCCGCCGGCATGTTCGCGTGGGGCATCAACGACCTTTACATCGACCGCTGGGTGAAGATCCGCCCGGCGATCGAGCGGATGCTGGCCGCCGACACCATCGAGGAGCAGCGGGAGGTCTACACCAAGGAGGTCAAGCCGGCATTCTGGGGGCCCTGGATCAAATGGTTCCTGCGACGCGACACCACGCTCTCGCTGCTGGGCGTGCCCCGCGCGCAGCGGACGCAGCTGGAGCGTCACTACCCCGGCGGCATCGTCAAGTTTATCGAGGACCAGCTGGACCACGTGTTCGGCGAGCTGCCGCTCAAGGACAACTACTTCTGGCGCGTGTACCTAACCGGCGAGTACACGCCCGAGTGCTGCCCCAACTACCTCAAGGAGGAGCACTTCGCCCGCCTGAAGGACGGCCTGGCCGACCGCGTGCACACGCACGACAACTCGATCATGGACCACCTGCTGGAGGTCGGCCGCAAGTACTCGCACTTCGTGCTGCTGGACCACATGGACTGGATGGCCGAGCACCTGCAGGACGTGCTGCAGAAGCAGTGGCAGACCATGGTGGACTGCGCCGACGACGGCGCCCGCTTCCTGTGGCGCGGGGCGGCGGTGATCTGCGACTTCGTCGACCCGATCGAGGTCCAGGTGAACGGCCAGACGCGTCGGCTGGGGGAGCTGCTGCAGTACAACCGCGAGCTGGCCGACGAGCTGCACGTCAAAGACCGCGTCAACACCTACGCCAGCTTCTCCATCGCCACGCTGCACAAGGGCGGCGCGCCCTCGTCCTCAACCCCGAACTCCAACGACCACTCCGCGGACGATGACAGCCCTCAGCCAGCTCAAGACCCTGTATCACCTGACTCTCTCGCCCATACGCGGTGAGACCCATCAGGAGCGGCTCGACAGCTTCTACGCCGGCCAGGCCGAGGACTACGACGAGTTCCGCAAGCGGATGCTGCACGGCCGCGACGAGCTCTTCGCCGAGCTCCCCACCGAGCCGGGGGCTTCGTGGGTGGACATGGGGTCGGGCACCGGCATGAACGCCGAGCGTTTCGGCGACCGCCTGCAGAACTTCGGCCAGGTGACCCTGGCCGACCTCTCCGAGTCGCTGCTGGAGGTGGCCGACAATCGGATCGCCTCGCGCGGGTGGCGTAACGTGCGGACCCTGCACGCCGACATCACCCGGCTGGACGTGCCCGACGACTCGACCGACCTGGTCACCTTCACCTACTCGCTGACCATGGTGCCCGACTGGTTCGCCGCCGTCCGCGAGGCCTACCGGATCCTCAAGCCGGGCGGCGTGATCGGCGTGGCCGACTTCTACACGGGCCGCAAATTCCCGGCGGAGGGGCTCAAGCGGCACTCGTGGTTCACGCGTTCGCTGTGGCCGGTCTGGTTCGCCCTGGACAACGTGCACCCCAGCCCCGACCATGTGCCGTACCTGATGTCGCTGTTCGAAACGGTCAGCATCGACGAGGATTACGGCAAGCTCCCGTGGGTGCCCATCATCAAGCCCCCGTACTACCGATTCGTCGGCCGCAAGGCGGCCGGCTAGCCCCCGCCCCGGACCCCTCCGCCTGACGTGGCCACCATCTTCTACAGCGTGATGGGCGAAGGCCGCGGGCACGCGGCCCGCGCGCGGTCGATGGTCGAACGCCTCCGCTCGCGCCACCGGCTGGTGCTGTACAGCTCATTCGACGCGCTGGAGTTCCTCCGCGGCGCCTACCAGCACGACCCCGACGTCGAGGTCCGCGAGACCGAGGGCATCAAGTTCCACTACTCGGAGGGCAAGCTCGACCTGCTGAAGACCATCTCCAGCGGGCTGACCACATGGTGGAACATGCGGTCCACGGTCAACCGACTGGTCAAGGACTTCCACCGCGACACTCCCGACCTGGTGGTCTGCGACTTCGAGCCGACGCTGGCCCGCGCGGCGCACAAGTGCAAGGTCCCTGTGCTGAGCCTCGACCACCAGCACTTCATGATCGCCTACGACCTGAGCTCATTGCCGCTGGAGCTGCAGCGCTGGGCCTGGGCGATGGGCTGGTCGGTCTGGGCGTTCGGCATCGAGCAGCAGCGGACGGTCATCTCCGCGTTCTACAAGCCGCCACTCCTGCCCGCCTGGTCGGACGCCACGCAGGTCGGGCCGCTGCTGCGTCCGGCGGTCGCCCAACGCGAGCCTGAACAGGGCCAGCACGTGCTGTCCTACCTGCGTCGCGCAACGCCGCCTCGCGTGCTGGAGGACCTGAAGGCCGTGCCGACCGAGGTCCGCGTGTACGGCCTGGGCGAACGCCCGCCCGACGGCAACCTCCGCTTCCTGCCGGTCAGCGAGACCAGCTTCCTCGACAACCTGGCGGGCTGCGACTGCGTGATCGCCGCGGCCGGCAACCAGCTGCTGGGCGAGGCGCTCCACTTCGGCAAGCCGGTGCTCGCGCTGCCCGAGCGCAAGCACCACGAGCAGCGGATCAACGCCTGCTTCCTCAAGCAGCTCGGCGGCGGCGACTGGCGGCTGCTCGAAGAAGTCAACCGCGAGGACCTGCTCGCCTTCTGGGCCGAGCGCGACGCCTACCGGCAGAACCTCGCCCAGGCCGACGCCAACTACGACGGCACCGCCGACGCCGCCCAGGCGATCGAGAACATGCTGGCGGAGTATCGGGTGGATGAGGGCTAGCGATTTCGTCTCAAATCGAGGCGGTGGAGCGTTCGACGATAGGCGCCCGGAGATTGGCGTCTCAGGGAACGCGCAGGACGATGTTGCCGGTGCAGGCTATGGATGCATCGATAATGAGCATCAAAGCTGGTGGAACTCCTTTCCACATAGCCGGGGATGGAGAGCAGAGGAATCAGGTTCCGTAGTTGGCTCCAGGCAATAGGAGCACCAGGCAAACGGTGTCAAGAATCTTCATGTGCATAGCAGCCAGTGTCATATTCCCTAATGGCACTGTCCTTTTTCGCTAGAATTGCTGGCGGAGACTTCGAAGATCAAGCGAGCATAGTCGAAGCCTTAATACTCCATGGAGGAATCTCGGCAGGGACCTTGGTATGGGTGTGGACAGGGAAGCGTTAGCTGCGCCGTGTGCCACTGCCAGCTCGCCTGGCAGTGCGAAGTGGGTACCTGGTTCGCACTGCCGGACAAGCCGGACAGCGGCACGCGTCTATCGTCGCTAGCAATCGGAACCTCCTTTGCCGAATTCTACACCGGCGTGATACTCATGCGCACCGCGTAACACCGACAGTCGTTCGCACCGCGGCTGGCCAGCAGTTAGGCTCATTTGAACGATTGTCGGCGGGCGAAGCCCATGACGCATTGCGGCGTCGACGTACGCTTGCGGCTCAAACGCCTCTTGTCGCAAGCGACACCGACAACCGCCCGGTTGATATCTGTCAGCAGGCAAGCGCTCGCGCGGGCTGCTGTCGCTGCCACCCGGTGAGGCTACGATGCCTCGTGAATTTCAGCCACTCCGAAACTTCAGACCACCAAGATGCCGAGTAATGCATGCTCCAAGAAACCAGTGAACAAGAAGATTCGCAGCCAACGCCCATGTCATTCCAGTTCCGGGTCCGGACGCTGTTCGTCGTGACGCTTCTTGTGGCGATCCCACTGGTCGGCTTCGTGATCTGGGACCGCGCCATGGATCGCCTCTTCGACGGACTCATCAAGGGAGAACCCGGCTACGTCACAACACAGGAGGACTGGCCCAGGCCACTAAGTCAGTTGCTTGAGTCTGCCCAAGCCAGCGACGTTGAGTTGGGGGAAATACGGGTATACTGCGTCGCCAACGGCCTTTCGAGTGAGTACGCCTGGCGAATGGAGGAAACCGAGGGCCTCCTAGAATTGCTGGTCAAGGACCTCAGCCTGTCTGACCACACGCCCAAAGCTGAAGAAAGGTTTCGGGCGCAGGATCACTTGCCTGATTGGTGGGACCCCGAGGAGCGCGCCAACACGCGGTACTACGCCGCCAATGTCGGGGGCGTAGGAGAGCAATTCCTGGTCTTCCATGACCCTCGGAACGAGTCAATCTACGTCCACTACTACGACAACTGGTAGCCGGGGCCATTGCCACGCTCGCGTGGCAATGCCTTGAACGCACACGCATGCCCACGCAAGCGTGGAGCATGGCACCGTGTAGCCGATGGAGCACCGAAAGTCGGTCGGCCTGCGGGTAGGCACAATCGAGCGATTGTCGGTGGGCGAAGCCCATGAGGCATTGCGGTGTCGACGTACGCTTGCGGCTCATTCGCCGCTTGTCGCAAGCGCCCCCCAGAAGCCAAACGGGGTGGCTTCAATACGCCGGCCCGCGGAGGTCGATCGGGCCCTTGGGCCATCCCTCCTTCGATGGGTAGCGCATCACAACCGAGTCGGCAAAGGGGTTGGCGTTGGGGTCGTCGCCCAGGGAGTTGACCACCCGGTTGGCAATAGTCACCGCGCCCAGACGCTCGTAGAACAGGCGGACCGCCTCGCTGGTCTGGAACAGCGCGAAGGGGAACACGCCCCGGTCGACCAGTCCCAGGGCGGCCTTCACAACACGCCCGCCAAGGCCCTCGCCGCGCCGGTCGGGGCAGCTACAGACCTTGCCGAGGCCTAGGATCGTCAGCTCGCCCCCCGCGGCGCCAACGGTGCGGGGCTCGATCACCGCGTTGGCGATTATCTGTTCGCCGTCCCGCACCACGAACGCGCGCGGCGCTTGCTCGGCCGGGCCGCGGTAGCCTGCGGACAGCTGCTGGAGCTGCCGCTCACGGTAAGCGGCGTCCTTGTCGGGCTTCGGCCAGGTGCGGGCGATCAGCTCGGCGATCGCCTGCCTGTCGGGCGCAGTGAGGCTCGCGAGCGGGATGCTGTGGTCGGTCAGCGGCATTGGAGCGGTTTTACGGGCGGGAACGGGGGCCTCTCGGTCAAGCCTACCGCGCGGTTCCGAGCAGGCAAACGACGCTTTTTGCAGGCCGGGTGGCGGGTTTTCCCCGCTCCTGGTGATCTGCAGTAACACCAAGGACCGCGCCGCGTATCAGTAGTGACGCCTCAGATACGCCCCAAGCCCCGGAGACCCCCCCGACATGTACGCCCTGCCCTGCTCCGACAACCTGACCGACGTGCCCGAAATCAATCACGCCGACCGGGTTGCGTCCCGCAACCGCGGCGGGCGGATGGCCCCCTCGCGGTCGATGCTCCGCGCCAGCTACGCCGAGCTCCACCGCCTGGCCGCCGACCTGGTGCGCCAGCGGCGTTCGGGGCGGGCGATCGACCCGCGGACCTTGGTCAACGAGGCGGCCCGGCACACGCTCGGCGCCAGCGGGCTGCAGGACCTGGCGGACCCGGACGGCTACCTCGCGTTCCTGGCCAACGCTTTGCACGGCATGCTGGACGAGCTGGTCGAGGAGTGCATCGCCCAACACTGCGAGGCACCGCTCGTGTGGCTCAACCTGCCAGGAGTAGCGGGCGGCGCCGACCTGGTCGGTCTGCTGGCGGCGTTGCGCCGGCTGGAGCAACGCAGCGGCCGCCACGCCCAGATCGCCGTGCTGCGGATGTTTGGAGGGCTGAGCGACGCAGAGATCGCCGCCGAGCTGGCCATCAGCGAGACGCGGGCCCGCGTCGGCTGGTCGCGCGTCCGCGACTGGATGATCATCACTTGTTCAGCACCGCGGCGGTAAAGTTTGCGCCGGTCGTGGCGGGGTCCCAGGTCCAGGCGTCGCCGTAGCGGCGTTCGTAGTCGCGCCAGATCTCGAACCAGTAGGCCAGGAACTGATACGGCGCGAGCGGGTCGTACCGCTCGTGGATCAGCGGGTCCAGCAGCTTGTCGTTCTTGGGCCGCTCGACGCCGGTCACGTGGCAGTAGTGCCGGTAGGTCTCGGTGTCGATCGGCAGGTGGTCGTAGTGGCCCAGCAGCTGCAGCATGTTGGCGGCGGCGTACGGGCCGAAACCTTCGAGTCTGAGAAGCGCCTCGCGCAGCTCGGCCGTCTCGCGGGCGGGCGACTCAAACCAGTCGGGGTCGACCGCCCCCCGCTCAAACGCCCGGGCCAGGTTGATGATCCGCGCCGCGCGGTAGCCGACGCGGCAGCTCTGCTTGAGCCGCGACGGCGTCAGACGCGCCAGTTGGGCCGGCGTGGGGAACGCGCCGCGGCCCACCTTCGCCGTCAGGTGGCGGTTCATGCTCATCGTGTTCCGCCACGTGACGTTGCAGCCGGTGATGGTCTTTACCAGGTCCTCGAACAGCGTCGGCGAGCGGAACATTCGGCCGAACCCCCGCCGCCGCGCCGCCGGGTTCAGCCGGTTCCAGGCTGCGAGGTCCTCGTCCGGACGCAGCATCCGCACCAGCGCGGCCCGCACGGCGGCCTGATCGGCGCGGGGCAGCTTCGTGTCACAGGCGACCCGCAGCGGCGCGCCGCGGCCCCCGGGCTGCGTCACCCCGACGCCGACGATCCGCCCGCCCAGCGTCAGCGGGCGGAGCAGCTTCTGCTGGTCGGGCAGCCACAGGTTGGGGGCTAGCAGGAAGTAGCCGTACGAGCAGACCGCCCGCTTTAGCTCGAAGTCGGCCGGCACGCGGATGGTCAGGTTCGAGGGCATGGCGGGAGCGTGGTGCGGGTGGGGAGCGGTTGGTTCTACCAGATGCACGCCGCTCGCACACAGGCAACGGCCCTGCTCCATGGTGCAACCCTTTTCGGGCTTTCGGGGCAGGGATAAACTAGCGGGATGCTCAGCTCAGCCTCCTCGCCCACGCTTACCGGCGCCGCGCTCGACGCGGCCCTCGACGACCTCTCGGCTACCGGCGCCGACTTCCACCGCCGCGGGTGGTCGCTGGGGACCAGCAGTAACTACAGCGTGCTGGTCGGCCGCGACCCGCTGGAGTTGATGGTCACCGTCAGCGGCAAGGACAAGGGCCGCCTGGGCCGCGGCGACTACGTCCGCGTCGGCGCCGACGGCAGGCCGGTCGAAGCCGGCGCGCCGCCCTCGTCGGCGGAAACCATGCTGCACGTCGTGCTGGCCCGGCAGCCGGGCGTGGGAGCGGTGCTGCACACGCACTCGCCCGCCGCGACGCTGCTGTCGGACCACTACGCGGGGCAGAGCGTGCTGCGGCTGGAAGGCTACGAGATGCTCAAGGGCCTGTCGGGGCACAGCACCCACCAGGCGACCGAGCTGACCCCCATCTTCGAGAACACGCAGGACATCCCGTCGCTCGCGTTGAAGGTCGAGGAACGGCTGAACGACGCCGACCACCCGCTGCAGCACGGCTTCCTGATCCGCAAGCACGGCCTGTACGCCTGGGGCGCCGACATCGCCGAGGCCCGCCGCCACATCGAGGTGTTCGAGTTCCTCATGGAGTGCGAGCTCCGCAAGCTGAGCCTGGCCTAGCCGCTTGCAAGCGGAGCACTAACCCGTAGCCCCCGGCTCCGCCGGGGGATCGCGCAACAGCAAGTCAACCAGCACGTTCATCCCCCGGCAGAGCCGGGGACTACGATCAACCAGCAAGGCGCCCGTGAAATTGGGGACTGGCTCGCAACCGGGAAAGCCCGACCCTCTCATCGGACCGATCCCAGCGTGCCTGTCCCCCTATTTCACCAACCGGAAGGCTCACTAACATGGCGACCGTAACCGTCTCGGACGACAACCGCCGCATTGAGGACCCCGACGCCATCCGCGAGTTCCTCGCGCCGTTCGGCATCTGGTACGAGAAGTGGGACGTCGAGGGCCGCCTGGGCGACTCGCCGACCGACGAAGAGATCCTGGCCGAGTACCAGCCGGAGATCGACCGGCTGAGCGAGCGGGGCGGCTTCGTCACGGCCGACGTGATCAACGTGAAGCCCGACACGCCGAACCTGGACGCCATGCTCGCCAAGTTCGACAAGGAGCACACCCACAGCGAGGACGAGGTGCGGTTCACGGTGGCCGGCCGCGGCGTGTTCTGGATCAGCCCGGACGCCGCAATCAACGGCGTCGACGGCCCGGTGTTCTCGGTGGAGGTCACCACCGGCGACCTGATCAACGTGCCGGCCGGCACCAAGCACTGGTTCCACCTGTGCGACAACCGCCAGATCCGCTGCATCCGCCTGTTCCAGGACCCCAGCGGCTGGACGCCCGAGTACATCGCCGACGGCGTGCACACCAAGCACCAGCCGGTCTGCTGGGGCGGCAGCTACCTGCCCAAGGCCGAGGGCCTCAAAGGTGCGGTGGAGCTGTGATGCAGGTCGAAGCGCAGGGCGTGCTGCTGGACGTCGAGGGGACCACCTCGTCCGTCAAGTTCGTGTACGACGTGATGTTCCCCTTCGCGCGGCGCGAGCTGGCCGCCTACCTCCAGCAGTCGTGGGACGACCCCTCTTGCCAGGCCGCCTGCGAGCAAGTCGCCGGCGACGCAGGCCAGCCGTCGCTGGCCGCATGGGCCGACGCCGAGGACCGCGCCCCGCGCGACCTGGTTGAGGAGGAAGCCACCCGCCTGATGGACGCCGACCAAAAGGCGACCGGCCTCAAGCAGCTGCAGGGCCTGATCTGGAAGAGCGGCTTCGAGTCCGGCGAGATGGTCGCTCACGTGTACCCCGACGTGCCGCCCGCGCTCGATCGGTGGCGGGCCGCCGGCGCCGACCTGCGGATCTACTCCTCCGGCAGCATCCAGGCGCAGCAGCTGTTCTTCGGCCACACCCAGCAGGGCGACCTGCTGCCGCTGTTCTCCGGCCACTACGACACCACCACCGGCCCCAAACGCGAGGCCGCCAGCTACGCGGCCATCGCCGCCGACTGGCGCCTGCCGCCCGCGTCGATCCTGTTCCTGAGCGACATCACCGCCGAACTCGACGCCGCCCGCGAAGCGGGCATGCAGACGGGCCTGTTGATTCGTCCCGACAACGCGCCCGTCGAGCCGGGGCACGGGCACACGGAGGTGGCTAGCTTTGCTGAGATCCTGATCGACTTTAAGAACCCTAGCAGCTAGCCCTGGTGAATCACCGTCAGCAGGTCGGCAAGTCCTTCTCTCGCGCCAACAGTCTGCGTCCGCTGCACGCCACCTTGCGGAGCTACTACGCCGCCAGCACCGCGTTGGGACTTTCGATTGGCGGATCGATCCTACTCGCCACGGCCGGATCATTGTTCGATGGGCAGTGGAACATGGATGAGATCGGCGCCACGGCCCTGGGGATCGGCTTCCTTCTGCTCGGAGTCATGTCGCTGACGCTCCTGCTGGCGGACTGCTTACGCAGGTGGTCGCTGTCGTCGATCTCGCGCTCAAGATTGAGAGGCCGACTGCGATCGCAACCGCGTGCTCACCGCTACCAAGCCGATCCGCGGCAGCTAAAAGGTACGGTAATAGGCGCCCTTTTTTTCTGCGCCTGTTTCCTGTTTGCTCTGGTAGTGCGGCTGGCGGGAATCGCCCCTGGCTGGTGAATAACGTTGGGTTCTTACGGGGCGTTTATCGTTATTCAGCCCATTAAACTCACCAGGCCGCCTCCGGCGTGGACAAGACCCGAAGTGGCTAGCTTTGCTGAGATCGAAGTCACCTCCGCCAAACGGCGCCCGAACGTACCCCCAGCTCTCCGAGCCGGGAGAACCAACGTGACGATGGGGAGAACCCTCGGTACATTGGAGCGTGTCCACCTCGCTGGGGCAGAGAATCTGCGACGCCGATGCCAGACCTCAGCAAGAGCAACCCCGCCGAAGAGCCGACGCTCCTATCGAGCAAGCTCGCCGGGTGGCCATTCTGGCGGCAGCTCGCGCGGCAGTACCACGCGTGCTACTTCACATCGCTCGGCACGACGCTCTCCAACGCCTCGCTCCCGCTGTTGATTGCCGTTGTCGGAGCTTGGCTGTCGGTTGGCTTGATCTTCTTTGAAGAGCAGTTTCCCGCCTGGGCGTCCAACTATGCTTCCGGGTTTTGGAGGCGGTTCGCGCCGTTTGGTTGGGGCTCACTCGGTTACCTCCTGTACATCCCCCTCGCCGCGCCGCTCGCGCCGCCGCGGCAGACGTGTGGTCGCTACACCCTTCGCACCCTGCTAGCGACCACAACGGTGCTGTGCGTCGTCGTCGGGGGCTCCGCGTTTGCGTACCGTCAGTCACAATGGGTAGAAGGCCGGCGAGCAATGGTTCAGAGCATGCTGCAGCCCTACGGGAAGGTGTTTGCCGTGGAATATTGGCCACTCGTCGGCGACATGAAAGAGCTCCGCATCTCGAACCTCGACGACGCAGGGGCGAGCTACCTCGCCGAGTGTGCCGAGGCCCAGAAGCTGCTTGTGCTTGACCTCGATTCGCCCAACATTTCGGATCAGGGGCTCGATCAACTAGCGGGTCTTCCTCACATACAAGAACTCATTGTGATCGGTGCGGACCTCTCGCAAGAGTCGCTGTCTCGTTTCAAGAGCGCGCACCCTGACTGCCGAATAGTCCACTGAAACGTGGCAGACCGAAGCTCTCCCCGCCTAGTAGTGGCGTATCCGAGAGCGATCGCCGCACCGGCGTAACCGACTTCCCCCAGTATTCATCTCACTAGCCTAGCGGGTGATAATGGCCGCGTTCGACAAGACCCACGCCGCCGACTACGACAACCGCTTCGCCGCGCTGCGGCCGTTGGTGGACGCGTTGCACCTCTTGATCAGCGCGGAGCTGGCCGACCTGCCGGCCGGCGCCCGCGTGCTGTGCGTCGGCGCGGGGACCGGGGCGGACCTGCTGGCGCTCGCCGCGCGGTTCCCCGGCTGGCGATTCACGGCGGTCGACCCGTCGGGGCCGATGCTGGAGGTCTGCCGCCGCAAGGCGGAAGAGAGCGGCGTGGCGGACCGCTGCGAATTCCACACCGGCTACCTCGACTCGCTGCCGCCCGGCGAACCCTTCGACGCGGCCACGTCGATCCTGGTGTCGCAGTTCATGCTCGACCCGCAGCAGCGGACCGGCTTCTTCAGCGCAATCGCCGCGCGGCTCCGCCCCGGCGCACGGCTCGCGACGGCGGACCTGGCGGCCGAAGAGTCTGCCGCCGGCGAGCAGCTGCTGGCCCACTGGATGCAGGCGATGCGGTGGGCGGGCATGAACGAGGAGCAGCTCGCCGGCCTGCGGGACGCGTACAACAACGCGGTCGCCGTGCTGCCGCCCACCGGAGTCGCCGGTCTGATCGAGGCCGGCGGGTTCGACTCGCCCTGCCAGTTCTTCCAGGCGGGCATGATCCACGGCTGGCTGGCGGCACGCCGTTGAGCCTGGCCCGCCGTTGGGTCTCAACCGGCGGCCTGCTCGCACGCCACGACGCGGAGGGTCGTCCCACGATTGGGAACCTTTTCGTAGCGTACCGCGTCGAAACCAGAACCGTCTGCAGTTCCCCCAATTCATCCCAATCGGTGGTCTATGAAGGCCTTCTCACTCGTGACCGCGGTATTCTTCGCGATCGGCGCTCTGGCGGCCCACGCTGAGGACACCGCCACGCAGGCTGACAGCTTGTTGCAGCGGGTTGAAGAGGACTTCCGCGCCGCGTTCCCGGACCTGGCGGACGAGCTCCGGTTTGAGTACCCGCAGCACTACCCCAGCACGCTGGTGGTGGACTACCGAACTCGGAAGTTCACGGTCTACGGGCGATCAATGACGGGTGAAGTCTCAGAGCAGCCGCACGAAGCGGTGGGGCCAACGCACGTCGGATTCAGGCTTCAGATAAGTGTGCAGGATGACAGCGTCGTCAACCAAGCGATGATGCCACAGTCGCTGCGCGAGCCCTACTGGGTCACCGACCTGTCCGAACGCCACCCCGCCGGGACCGGCAAGCAGCTCTTCTGCCGATTGTCCCGTGGCGGCCGGTTGGACCAAGACGTGCTTGGGCGGCTCACTACCTTTCAGATCAACCTCGGCGAGGGCGAGCACGATCGGCTTCAACCGGCGCCCAGCGAACCCGCCGGGGCCGGCCCCCGCAGGTCGGCGCCACGCGGTCAGCTAGGGGCGCCGCTCGGCTACCCGCTGACGATCGAAGGCGTCCTGGTCACCGGCGGCAAGGTCGAGTCGAACACGCTGCTGGTCGACAACGTCAACGGCCAACGCCTGGCGGAGCCGGTGTCGGTTGTGGTGAGCTGCTCCTACGTGGAGGACCACAACCTGCGTCGCGGGCGGATCGCGCTGCCCGCCAAGACGCGGTGCGTGCTCCGCGGTTACGAGGAGTTCACGATGATCGGCGTCCCGCCGGCCGTGCACCAACTCGCCGATCAGCTCGGCTGGGAAGAACGGCCGCTGAGCCCTACGCCGTGGCAGTGGCGGACTACCTTCGTGGCGCTCGACGTGGTTGCGCCGGCGGGGCTGGAGATCGAGCGCCCGACGGACTGAGTCGCTGCGTGCTGGGCCGCCACGCGGTTCCCGCCGTGCAACCCGGCCGCCGGCGCCCTACAATGCCCGCGGCGCCGCAGGCGTCATCGCCCGACGCCCCGCAGGAACCGCCATGCAGCTGGAGTTCATCGACCTCGCCATCATCGCCGCGGTGATCGCGGTCAGCGTGCTGGTCGGCCTGTGGTCCAGCCGCCGCGCCGGGGACAACCCGGCCGAGTACTTCCTGTCGGGCCGCGGCATGTCGGGGTGGCTGCTCGGGGTGTCGCTGGTCGCCACCACGTTCGCCGCCGACACGCCCGGCCTGGTCACCGAGCTGGTCCGCACCCACGGCGTGGCGGGCAACTGGGTCTGGTGGGCGTTCCTGCTGACCGGGATGCTCACGGTGTTCCTGTTCGCGCGGATGTGGCGCCGCACCGGCGTCACGACCGACCTGGAGTTCTACGAGCTCCGCTACCACGGCGAGCCGGCCCGCCTGCTGCGGATGTTCCGCGCGGCGTACCTGGGCGTGGTGTTCAACGTGATCGTGATGGCGGTGGTGTCGGTCGCGGCGATCAAGATCGGGCACGTGATGCTCGGGCTGTCGCCCGCCGCCGTGCTGCTGTGCGGCGGGCTGACGGCGCTGGTGCTGAGCACGCTGGGCGGGCTGCGGGCGGTGGTGTGGACCGACTGCCTGCTGTTCGGCGTGGCGATGGCCGGCTCGGTCGCGGCCGCGTACTTCGCGGTCCAGCGTCCGGAGGTCGGCGGGCTGGCGGGCCTGCTCGACCACCCGGCGGTGGCCGCCAAGCAGGCGATGCTGCCCGGCTGGGACTGGAGCACCACCGAGTCGCGAAACTTCCTGATGACGGTGCTGCTGATGCCGCTGCTGGTGCAGTGGTGGAGCGTGTGGTACCCGAGCGCCGAGCCGGGCGGCGGCGGCTACCTGGCCCAGCGGATGCTGGCCGCCAAGGACGAGGACAACGCGCTGGGCGCGGTGATGCTGTTCAACGTGGCCCACTACGCTCTGCGGCCCTGGCCGTGGATCCTGGTGGCGCTGGCGTCGCTGGTGGTGTACCCGGAGCTGGCGGACCTGGAGCGGGCGTTCCCGCAGCTCGGCGAGTCGAAGCTGGGGCACGACCTGGCCTACCCCGCCATGCTGACCAGCGCGCCCGCCGGCTGGCGGGGTCTGATCCTGGCGTCGCTGCTGTCGGCCTACGTGTCGACCATCTCGACGCAATTGAACTGGGGGTCGTCGTACATCACGAACGACTTCTACAAGCCGCTGCTGGGCAATCGGGCGACCGACGCCCAGTTGGTGCTGGTGGGCCGCGTCGCGACGGTGGCGATCATGCTGCTCTCCAGCGGGCTGGCGCTCTACCTGCAGACCGCCAAGCAGGGGTTCGACCTGCTGCTGAGCGTCGGCGCGGGCACGGGCCTGGTGTTTGTGCTGCGGTGGTACTGGTGGCGGATCAACGCGGTGAGCGAGATCGTGGCGATGATCGCGTCGGTGGCGGTGGCGGCGTTGTTCCAGTTTGTTGACTTCGGGCTGGAAGACTGGCAGGTGCTGGGGCTGAGCGTCGGCGCTACGACGCTCATCTGGCTGGCGGCCACGCTCCTCACGCGTCCAGAGCCCGAGGCCACGCTGCTTTCGTTCTGCCGGCTGGTCCACCCCCGCGGCCCCGGCTGGCGGTCGGTCTACACACGGGCCGAGCAGCAGGGCAGCCCGATCACGACGTACCCGCAAGACTCCATCCCGCTCGGGCTGCTGCGGATGGCGCTAGGGACCGCGGCGATCTACGCCGCGTTGTTCGCCGTTGGCGCTGGGTTGTACGGGCAGTCGGGCCCGGCGGTTGTGATGGCAGCTGTCGCAACTTTGACGGGGCTCGCCTTGTCGGCCACGTTTCGAAGGAAACAGCCCACAGCCAATCGGTAGCCTCCGCGTTGGACGCTGGCCAATCTTGCCGACTTCAGAGAACCTCCGCGTGATCCGTTAACTGCGCGCGTCTAAGGAGCAAACGGACCGTGGCCGATGCACCAACCCAACGCACCCCACCGCCGCTTGACCGCCCCGCCCGCCAGCGGTCCGGAGGGCGTTACGCTGCTCGAGCTGCTGGTGGTGCTCGGGCTGATCGCGATGCTCGCGGCGCTGCTGCTGCCGGCGATCCAGGCCAGCCGCGAGTCGGTGCGGCAGACGCAGTGCAAGAACAACCTCCGCCAGACCATCCAGGCAGTGCAGGCCGTGCACGCCGCCGAGGGGGCCCTGCCCTCGCTGTACGTCGGGACCAGCCTGCCCTACCCGCTGCGGGAGTGGGACCTGTTCCACCTGCACTCGTGGCGGACGCCGCTGCTGCCGCACCTGGACGAGGCGCCGCTGCACGACAAGATCGACTGGCAGTCGCTGGCCACGTCGGCCGCCAACGCCGAGGTGGCCCAGTCGGCCGTGCCCAGCTTTGTCTGCCCCTCCGGCGGCTCGCCTGCCCGGCTGGGCTGGGGACGCAAGCACGATCGGCTCGGCGTCGCGTGGGAGGACCTTTCCGACGACGACCGTTACCACGTCGTTCGGGCGGACTACGACGCGATGGCCGGCATCCAGGTGCTGCCCGACCCGCTGCCAGAGGATGCCGACGCCGAGTCCACACAGTTCGTGCGGTGGGGCGTGTGGGGCTGGCCCGCGTTCGAGACCCCCACCACCTCCGGCACGAGGCTGCTGCGGTACCGCCGCGGCCGCTTCCGCGATGTCACCGACGGGCTGTCGCACACGCTGGCCGTGGTCGAGCGGGGCGGCAAGCCGGTGGAGTTCCTGCACGGCAAGCCTCACATCACCAAAGACAACCCCAACGCCGACTACCCCGGCCAGGTTGGCTGGTCGGCCAGCAACTCGTTCGCGTGGTCCATCAACGGCCACGGCGTGGGTGTGAATCACTCGAACGCGACCGGCGTGTACGCGCTGCACCCCGGCGGCGCCAACGTGGCGTTGGCCGATGGCTCGGTGCGGCTGCTGGCCGACTCGACCGACTTCCAGTCGCTTGTCGCCCTGTTCGGCCGCTCTGACGGCGGCCTACCCGCCAGCGAGTGAGAAGCCGTTAGGCCGGGCACAGAGTCCCTAATGCCGAGGCTTTTCGCTAGAAACCGGCCACCCTGCGCGGTCCAATGGGACTGCTTGGTGAGCTTTCAGGCCGCCCACGGGTCGGCGACTTTTGTCCCTATCGGCGCATAGCAGAGGACAAAATTCGGTTGAGTTGCAACCGGCCAGTATCTCCAAGCCCTGTTACAACAAGGGGTTGTAGAATCGCGGGCATGAGATCCGGGGCGACTTTTGTCCCTAAGAATCGTGTTCGTATTTGGGGACAAAAGTCGCGGCTGGTTCTACGCTACTCGTCCTTCAGAACCGAGCGCTCGCCACCGGTGCGGGGGCCGGTTTCTAGCAGCGACGGCGCGTCGAACCCGTCGGACGAGGACCCGCCGGCCGAAGGCCGCGGCTCGGGCGGGGGGCCGCTGTCGCCGGTCGAGCGGGGCACGGGGATCGCCTCGACCTGCTCGGGCTCGGTTGTCGGCGGGGGTCCGAGCGAGGGCCGCCGCGGGGCGCTCGCTTCGGCGGTGGCCGCCTGCATCACGGCGTGCAGTTGACGGAACTCCTCGAGGTCAGCGACCGCCGCGAACTGCGGGTCGGCGGCGACCGAATCCATCCGGCGGAGCACCTTGCCGGTCTTGGCCGGGTCGGCGAGCTCGGCGGGCGTGAGGGCGAAGTACTTCTGCCAGCCGGCGCCGCCGTCAAACTCGTCGAGCTTGTTGATCAGCGCGTCGTAGGCGGTGTTGAGCTGGCTGCCGGCGTCGGGGCGGGCCACGGTGGGCTCGTACACCGGCGCCAGGTTGTAGCTCTCGGTGGGCGTGGGCGCGTACTGATCGTCGCGCGGCGCGGGGTCGTACTCGCCGGCGGGAGTGGGAGTCGCCGGCCCCTGCACGCGCGGGGACGTCGTGCCCTGCACGCGGACCGAGAACCCGGGCCAGCCGTAGCGGCCGTAGAACGAGCCGGGGTAGTAGCCCGGGCGCCGCTCGAAGGAATAGTACGGCGTGCGGACCGACACACCGCCGCTCGGGCTCACGCCAACCCCGTACGCGGGTGCGGCCATCATCCGGGCGCGGCGGCGGTAGAAGCGCTGGGCGTCGGCCTCCGACGCGAACGCAAAGAGAACAGCGCCCAGCAGCAGCAGGCGGGGGAGCGGGGAGCGGGTAAACAGCATGATTGGCCTCGTTTTACGGGCAATTCCGGCGGTGGGTGCGTCCCGTATTGTAGGTCGCCTTTGCCGGTTAGGGCAAATCGCCCCCCACCGCGGGGAGTCGCGGGCGTAGGCGCCCGCTGGCCGGTGGGCTACCATCCGCGGCATGCCGGACGCCGCGCAGAACACGCTCGACCTGCCTCAGGTGCTGGATCGGACCACCGTTGGGCACGTCCATTACCTGCCGGAAACCGATTCTACTAACGAAGTTGCGCTCGCCCGGGCGGCTCAGATCCCGGACGACACCTCGGAACTGGTGCTCACCAGCCGCCAGCTCCGCGGCAAGGGACGCGGGGAAAACCGTTGGTGGGCCGGCGAAGGGGCGCTGACATTCTCGCTGATCACGCCGCGGCTGCCGCTGCCGACCGAGCACACGCCGCGGCTGTCGCTGGCCGCCGGGCTGGCGATCTGTCAGGCGGTGGAGCAGTCGGTCCCGACGGGCGAGACGCGGCTCAAGTGGCCCAACGATGTCTACCTCAACGGGCGGAAGGCGGCCGGGATCCTGATCGAGTCGCCCGGCGTGGCGGTTGGCCGGTTCGTGGTGGGCGTGGGGATCAACGTGAATAACCGCTTTGCCGACGCCCCGCCGGAGGTCCAGCAGCGGGCGGTCAGCCTGGCGGACGCCGCCGGCGGGCCGCTGGACCTGACAGGCGTGCTGATCGACTGCCTGCGGCAGTTCGACGCGTGCCTGGCAATGCTGCTGGCGGGCGACCCACAGCTGGCCGGCCTGTGGCGGGCGTGGTCGCTGCTGGACGGACGCCGGGTGCGGCTGGCCCTGCCGGCCGAGGTGGTCGAGGGGGTCTGCCGGGGCATCGCCGAGGACGGCGCGCTCTTGATCGAGCAGCCCGGGGGCGACCGGGCCTGCTACGGCGGCGTGGTGGAGTGGTTCGAGTGACCGCAGCCGCGGGCCCCGGGGCGGATTCAAAGAAGCAGGCGCTCCCACTATCCTAGGGGCTCCGGGGACCCAGGCCCGACCGGCCGACGCCCCCGCTCACCCCTTCTGCACAGGCTGACTGAATGACTCTGCTGCTTCCGATACTGGCTCAGTCGAGCGGCTGGCAAGGCGTTGCCGACGGCAACGGGCTGGCGATCTCGATCACAGGCATGCTGATCGTGTTTGTCGCGCTAACGGCGATCACGCTGTTTATCGCGGCTCTGCCCAAGGTGCTGGCGGCAATCGAGCCGTGGTTCCCCGAGTCGGCGGGGCACCACCACGGCGCTGCGCCGTCGGCGCCCGCCTCCGCCCCCGCGTCGGCCGCGGACGACGGCGCCGTCATCGCGGCGATCGGCTTCGCCGTCCACTCCCGCTCGCAGGGAGGGAAGCCGTAACGTGGAGATCCTCTACAAGTTCCTCGAGACCACCGCGTTCGCCCAGCTTACGTTCGGCAACGCGGTGATGATCCTGATCGGCCTGGTGTTCATCGCGCTGGCGATCATCAAGGACTACGAACCGCTGCTGCTATTGCCGATCGGCTTCGGCGCGATCGTCGGCAACGTGCCGTCGGACCCGAGCATGGGCCTGAGCGTGTACGACGAGGGCAGCGTGCTGAGCTACATCTACTTTGGCGTGAGCCAGGGCATCTTCCCGCCGCTGATCTTCCTGGGCATCGGCGCGATGACCGACTTCTCCACCATGCTGTCCAACCCCAAGCTGGTGCTGCTGGGCGCGGCGGCGCAGATGGGCATCTTCCTGACGCTGCTGGGCGCCATGTGGCTGGGGTTCTCCCCGGAGCAGTCCGGCGCGATCGGCATCATCGGCGGCGCCGACGGCCCGACCGCCATCTTCCTGGCGGCCAAGCTCGCGCCCGAGCTGCTGGGCGCGATCGCGATCGCCGCGTACAGCTACATGGCGCTGGTGCCGGTGATCCAGCCGCCGATCATGAAGCTGCTGACCACCCGCCAGGAGCGGCTGATCCGGATGAAGGCGCCGCGGCACGTGTCGAAGCGGGAGCGGATCATCTTCCCGATCGCGGCGTTCCTGATCTGCACGTTCATCGCGCCGGGCGCGCTGGTGCTGATCGGCATGCTGTTCCTCGGCAACCTGCTGAAGGAGAGCACGGTCACCGAGCGGCTGGCCAACACGGCCCGCACCGCAATGATCGACATCGTCACAATCCTGCTGGGCTTCTCGGTCGGCGCTAGCACCAAGGCGCAGAACTTCCTGACCGAGCAGTCGCTGCAGATCTTCGGGCTGGGGGCGTTGTCGTTCGCGATCGCCACGGCCAGCGGCGTGCTGTTCGCCAAGTTCATGAACCTGTTCCTGACCCACAAGATCAACCCGCTGGTCGGCGCCGCCGGCGTGTCGGCGGTGCCGGACTCGGCCCGGGTGGTGCAGATGGTCGGCCAGAAAGAGGACCCGCACAACTTCCTGCTGATGCACGCCATGGCGCCCAACGTGGCGGGCGTGATCGGCTCGGCCGTGGCGGCCGGCGTGCTGTGGTCGGTGCTGACGGGCGGCTAGAGCGGATTAAGCCACGTTCTTCGCGGCGCCCTCGCTGTTGAGCTTGTTGTACAGCGTCTTGAGGCTGATGCCGAGCTCGTCGGCGGCCTTGGGCTTGCTTCCGTCGTGCCGCTCGAGCGACTCGTGGATGGCCTCCATCTCCATGTCGCGGAGGGTCATCGGCCCGCGGCTCTTGGCCGCCGAGGTGAGCTGCCGCTTGCCGAAGTGCCGCGGCAGGTGCTCGGCGTAGATCGGGCCCTCGTCGCACAGGATCGTGGCGTGCTCGATCACGTTGGCCAGCTCGCGGACGTTGCCCGGCCAGACGTGCGAGGTGAGGGCCTCGATGGCGTCGTCGCTGAGCTGCTGCTCGATCGGCTTGGCGCCGGGGCGGAACCGCTTGAGCAGGTGCACGGCCAGCTCGGGGATGTCGTCGGTCCGCTCGCGGAGCGGCGGCAGGTAGATCTCGAACGTGTTGATGCGGTACATCAGGTCTTCGCGGAACTCTCCGTCGGCGACCATCTCCTCGATGTTGCGGTGCGTTGCGCAGACCACCCGCACGTTGATCGACACGGACTTATTCTCGCCGACGCGGCGGATCTCGCGGCTCTCAAGCACGCGGAGCAGCTTGGCCTGCATCGCCTTGGGGAGCTCGCCGATCTCGTCGAGGAAGATCGTGCCGCCGTTGGCGACCTCGAACAGACCGACGCGGTGCTCGTCGGCGCCGGTGAACGCGCCCTTGGCGTGGCCGAACAGCTCACTCTCGATGAGGGTCTCCGGCAGGGCGCCGCAGTTGATCGCCACGAACGGCGCGGCGGCGCGGTCGCTCTGGTCGTGCACGGCGCGGGCCACCAGCTCCTTGCCGGCGCCGGTCTCGCCGCGGATCAGCACGGTCGACTCGGTCGGCGCGACCCGGCCGATCAGCCGCCGCACCTGCTCCATCGGCTTCGAGTCGCCAATTAGACGTGGCGCGCCCTCGATGCTCTCCAGCCGACGCTTGACCGCGTGGTACTGCTTGGTGAGCTTCCGCTTGTCGCTGACGCGGCGCAGCAGGGCCTCGATCTCGACCAGCTTACACGGCTTGGTCAGGTAGTCGAACGCGCCGTACCGCAGCGCGGCGATGGCGCTCTCGGTGGTGCTCTTGCCGGTCAGCACCACGGCCTCGGTGTCGGGCGACTGCTCCTTGAGCTTTGCGATCACGTCGATGCCGGTCAGGCCGGGCATGTCCAGGTCGACGATGATGCAGTCGTAGTTGTTCTTCTCGATCGCCGCGACCGCGGTCTCGCCGTCGGGGCAGACCGTGACCGTGTGGCCCATGCGGGGCAGCTCGAGCTTCATCAGCTCCTGGAGCGACCGCTCGTCGTCGGCGAACAGCAGGGACAGGCCTTCGGTACTCTGATTGGGGTCGGGCATTGTGCTGGCGTGTATCGTTTCGGTCGGTTGGTGACTCAGGTTTAGCGCGTCGGCCTTAAGCGGCCGCGGACATCGGTTCGCGGGGGAGCGTAACGGTGAACTTGCTGCCGGCGCCGGGGCCGTCGCTGGCGGCCTCGATCTTGCCGCCGTGCTCCTCGACGATGCGGTAGGTGATCGACAGCCCCAGGCCGGTCCCCTGCCCGCTCCGGCGGCGGGTGAAGAACGGCTCGAACAGGTGCTTGATGACCTCGTCGCTCATCCCGCAGCCGTCGTCGGTCACGACCACGCGCGCCCCGCCGGCGTGCGGCTCGACGCCCACCGTGACGCGGCCGCCGGGGTCGAGGCTGTCGAGCCCATTGGTCACGAGGTTGAGGATCACCTGCTTCATCTCCTGCGGGTTGACGTCCGCGACCACGGGCGGGCCCTCCTGCAGCAGCACGTGCTTGTTGTGGTACTTGCCCAGGTGCTGGACCATCTCGATGACGCCGGCAACCAGCTCGCGCATCTCGGTGGCGTGCCGCTGGGAGTCGCCGGTCTGCGAGAAGTCGAGCAGCTTCTCGGTGATCTGCTTGCAGCGGAACGCCTCGCGCCCGATCATCTCGAGGTAGCTGCGGACGACGTCCCACTCAGGCCCGCCGGTCTCGTCGGGGTTCAGGAACTCGGCCAGCCGCCCCTCGAGCGACTCGCTGCACATCGCGATCGACGCCAGCGGGTTGTTGATCTCGTGCGCGACGCCGGCCGCCAGGAAGCCGACGCTCGCCAGCTGCTCGCTGCGGACCACCTCGCGGGTGCGTTGCTGCACCTGGCGGTCGAGGTCGTCGCGGGTTTCCTTGAACTGCGCGGTCATGGCGTTCATGGCGTCGGCCAGCTCGCCCATCTCGTCGGTCGTGGCGAGCGACACCCGGTACTCCAGGTTGCCGGCTCCGACTTCACGGGCGCCCTCAACCAGCTGGTGCAGCGGCCGCGCCACCGTGTGGCGGAACACCTGGATCGACATCACCATCAGAACCGCCACGAAGATAGCGGTGACCCACGCCAGCGGGATCGCCACGTGGTACTGCGTGCGGACCTCGCCCGCCAGCTTGTGCAGCCGCTGGTGCAGGTGGCTGGGCAGCTCGGCCACAAGCGCACGGAGCGACTCGACCGACTCCTCGAGCTGGTCGAGCTGGGCGGAGTCGTCGCTCAGCTCGTCGAACATCAGCTGGTCGTCCTGCTGCTCGCTGCGGATCTTCGCCAGTATCGTGTTGACTCGGGTCAATGTCTCCCGTTCAAGGCGGTCGTCGCTGATGCCGGTGCTCTCGTGTCGACGGTTCTCGTCGAGCTGCTCGCTGTACTCGGCCAGCTTGTCCTGGATCTGTTCGAACTTGCTGCGGTACTCCTCGCGCAGCATCTTCAGGTCCCACGGGTCGTCGCCCGCCTGGGACAGCAGGTAGATGTCCTCGGCCGGGTTGAAGATCTCATCCGTCTCGTTGGCGGCCAGCAGGTTCGACTCGTTTTTCTTATCCCGGTCGATAGCCGCGATGCGTTCCCGCGCTTTGGCGAGCACCACCCGGAGGTCGCCGACGTGATGACTGAGCTCGTTGGCGAGCGGCAGCTCGGTAGACCGGGCGCTGAGCGTCTTGACCAGGCCGCGGTACGCGTACAGGCCGTAGATCGCGGCGATAAACAGCGTGAGCGTGCTGACCGCCAACAGGCCGAGGCCGACGCGGAGCTTATCCCGGATAGGCAGGTGTGTGAGCACGCTGGCGACCTCCTTGTCGCGGCTTCGTCGCTTGGTAGAGAAGCGTTGCGGCGGGCTTCTTCCATGAAGCCTCCCCGCGCTGGCGGGCAGTGTAGCAAGTGCCCTGAAAAAGTTACAAGCACAGAATCGCCGAAGATCTCGCCTTGCGCTCAGATTGCGTCGAATCGCTGCGCTGGGGTGCTAGCTCGCGGGCCGGCACACAGCCCACGCTAGTTCTTGGCCAACCTGGGGACCCAGCTGATCAGCGCCGACCCCATTGCCGAGATCATCCGGTCGCGGTCGTAGATGACCGACCGCATCAGCAACGCGCCGCACGCCAGCAGCACCAGGTTGCCGGCCCACACGGCCTGTGGCGGGAACTTGCCCCCCTTGGCCTGGTCGACGCTGACCATCAGCAGCGGGTAGTAGACAATCAGGATCGGGGCGAAGCAGACGAAGAAGCTCGCCAAGAAGTCGCTTTTCCGCATGATCATCGCGACCGGCACGCCCACCATCGCGAACGCCAGGCACGAGAACCCGCCCGCCCAACGCCGGTAAGGTTCGACATGCAGGCGGTTGAGGTCAAACCTCGCGGCTGCCAGGTCCTGGTTCCGCGCGTCCCACGACGCCTTAGAGACCTGCTCGAACTCGCCGGTCAGCATCGCGTAGGCCGCCCGGGCGGACATGTCGTTGTTGATTTGCTCGATATCGGCCTCGGTCTTGTAGATGGCCGGACCGATCTCCGCCAGCGCGTAAGTCGAGATGCGGCGATTCGACTTGTCCGCCCCGAACAACGCGCCCAGGTCTACCGCCAGCTCGAAGGTCTCGGGGTACGCCACACGGGTCGGGCCGTCCACCATCGCGTTGAAGAACCGGATCACCATCTGCCGGCTGCCGGGCTGCGAGCCGATCTCGGCCCAGTCGGCGGTGACGTTCCAAGCCTGGCCATCGCCCGAGTCCTGCAGCGAGACGTCCGGCCGGATCAGCTTCTTCCCCTCCACCCGCTGCACGGTGATGCTGAGTTTGCGGTCGGTATACGCGCGGTCGACGCGGAGCTTGCCGTAGATGACTTCCTCCAGCGAGTCGAGGAACACCCGCTCCACACCCAGCCGGCCCCAGGAAACGGCGATGTCGTTCAGCGCGACGGCCGCCAGGCTCACCGCGCCGGCGAACACGATGGTCGGCCATGCTATCGCCCACGGCGAGATGCCCATCGACTTGACCGCCACCAGCTCGTTGAATGCGGAAAGGCGGCCGAACACGTTGGTGGTGGCCAGCAGCAGGGCGCCGGGGACCGCAAACTGCATCGCCTGCGGCAGGATGTACGGGGCGAGCCTGACGATCGGGCCCAGGCCCATGCCCCGGTCGATCGCCTCCTTGCCGACGAGCGCCACGAACACCAGCGTGGTCATCCCGATCAGCGTGACCAGGAAGACCTGCACCAGATCGAGCAGCACGTAGCGAGTGAGGATACGCACGGGGCGGGCGGTGGGGCAATTAGGTGTCGAGGGCGTGGCCGGAGAGTCTAGCAGCCGCGCCGCGCCGCGTGAACGACAATCGAGCGCCGCTAGCACTGCGGCCAGGCCGCGGCGGCCGGCGGGCAACGCGCATTGACAGCCCAACGATGGGTCTTGTACAAGCCGCGCGGATCTTTCTCCAAGAAATGCTCAAGTCATCACCGCCCGTGGCCGACACCGCCCCCAACCAATCCGACGCCGACGCGCCGCCCGCAGCCGGGCGGATGCAGCGGCTGCGCGACTGGGCCAAGGAGCACCCCAAGCGGACGCTCATCGTGGGCGGGCTGCTGGGCGTCACCGCGGCCGCGACGATGGCCGGCTGGCTGGTGCTGGCCGATATGGCCGCGCCTTACCAGGCCGCCACGGTCGAGCGGGCCCTGAAGGCTCTGGACGACGGAGAGTTGGAGTACGCCGAGGACCTGGTGCTGCAGATCCAGGCCAACGGCAACCTCGACCCCAACGAGGTCGGCGGGCCGTTGTTCGTGCTGGGCGCCGTCAAGGCGGCCCGCTCGGCGACCGAGTTCTCGCCCGAGCACCGCCGCCGCGGCTACCTGCTGGCTGCCGGCTACCTGACCAAGGCCCGCGAAGCAGGCTTCCCGCCCGGCCGCGAGCACGAGGGCCAGTACCTGCTGGGCAAATCGCTGATCCGCAGCAACCAGCTGAAGAAGGGCGTGGCCGTGCTCGAGGAGGCGTTGGCCGCCAATCCTGAACGCGTGGAGGACATGCACCGCCTGGTCGCCGAGGCGCACTTCTACTCGGAGCAGCCGATCTACGACCTGGTGCTGCGGCACCTGGACCGGGCGCTGGCCACCACCGAACTGAAAGAGCCGGAGCGGTCGCAGGCGATCGTCCTCAAGGCGCTCTCCCTATCGGCGGCCGGCCGGTTTGAAGAAGCCGTCCAAGCCCTCGAACAGTCCGACCCCGCCGAAGGCCCGGCCCGCAGGCTGCTGGTCGAGGCGCAGATCGTGGTGAAGCAACTCGAGCAAGCGGCCGGAACCGGTCAACAGCCGCAGGGGGTCGATGAACTGGTAGACAACGCCGAGCGGCTCCTGGACCAGGCCTGGCAGGCGGACAAGCTCGCCACCCGCCGCGGCGCCAACCAGCTGCTCCGCGCCCAGCTACGCAGGCTGCAGGGCAAGACGAACGAGGCGCTGGCGCTGCTCGACGAGGTCCAGCAGACCCACGGCCAGGAGCCGGAGGGCGTCGCCGCCGCGGTCGCCGAGGGCGAGATGTACCAGGCCCTCAACGAAGACGAGCTGGCCGTGCAGAAGTACCGAGTGGCCATGGACTCCATCAACGACCCCATCAGCTACCGCAGCGAGCTGCTCCCGCTGTCCCAGCTGCGCGCACTGCTGCTCGCTGCGCATTCGGGCTTCGTTGCGCAGGACAAGCACCACGCGGCGGCCGAGATCGTCGAGCGGATGTACCCTGTCTTCAGCCGCAACCAGCAGCTTGAACTCAAGGCCCACACATACGCCGCATGGGGCGAGCGGCTGCTGGCCAGGGCCGACCAGGAGCCCTGGGCCGCCGAAGAGCTCCGCGACGAGGGACGCGCCAAGTTCCGCGAAGCGGGCGTGAACTACGAGCTGCTGGCCGACAGCCGCTTCGCCGACAAGCGGTACACCCAGCACATGTGGGAGGCCAGCGAGGCGTACTTCAACGGGCAGAGCTACACCAGCGCCCTCCGCGTGATCCGGCACTACCTCAAGAACGAACCCCAGCAGCGGAACGCGCTCGCGCTGCTGCGGCTTGGGCAGACGCTGCTCGCGTTGGACAAACCGGCCGGCGCGATCGACGCCTTCAACGAGTGCATCGAGTTCCACTCCCAGGACGCGGCCGTGTACGCCGCCCGGCTCGAGTGCGCCCGCGCCTACCGGGACGTGAACGAAGCCGACCGCGCCCGCGTGCTGCTCAATCAGAACCTGATCGGCAGCACGCTCGCGCCGCAGAGCCCCGAGTGGCGTGACTCCAAGTTCGAGCTAGGCCGGCTGCTCCACTCGCAGCAGCAGTACGCCGAGGCGATCGAGCACCTAGAAGAAGCAATCCTTCGGTACCCCGACAACCCGCAGACGCGGCTCGCCCAGTACCTCGTGGCCGAGGCCTACCGCTACGCGGCCGACGCCCCACTCAAGCGCTACGCCGAGGCCAAGACCGTCAACGAACGCGAACGCAACTACAACGACATCAACGACGACCTGGGCGCCGCGTTGGAGTACTACGAGCGGGTGCGACGCGAGATCGCCCTGCAGTCCAACTGGAGCACCGTCGAACGGGCGATGATCCGCAACTGCTACATGTTTAAGGGCACAGTGCTGTTCCAGCTCGGTGTTCTGGAGCAGGACGAGGCCGCCCGCACCGCCAACGACGGCAAGGCCGAGATCACCGCCGCACACCAGGCCAAGGCCAAGGAACACCTGACCGCCGCCGTGCAGGCGTACTCGGACCTGTCCGCACAGTTCCAGGACGAGCCAATCATCCTCGAGGTGCTGGTTCAGATCTCCCAGTGCTGGCGCCGACTGGACGACCCGATCAAGGCCCGTGGCCAGATCGTGCGGGCGATCGGCCTGCTTGACCAGATGCCCCGCGACACCGACTTCGCCACCACGACCAACCTGTCCCGCAACGAGTGGGACGCAATGCTCAACGAGATGCAGACCTGGTGACACCCGCCAGGCCCCGTTCATGACAACCGCCGCCACCACCGAACAACTCGCCGAGCTCCTCCGCCAGAAGCGGCAGGTGCTGACGCAGCTGCACCAGATCGGCGTCCGCCAGGGCGAACTGGTGGGTGGGGGCGACGCCACGCTGCTGCTCAAGCTGCTGGGCGCCAAGCAGACCCTGCTGACCGCCCTGCAGCAGACCGAGCGTGCGCTGGCGCCCTTCCGCGAGCAGGACCCGGACGCCCGGCCGTGGCCGACCGCCGAGCACCGCGCGGCGGCGGCGGCGGACGCCGCCGAGTGCGCCCGGCTCCTCGACGCGGTGGTGCAGATGGAGCGGACCCACGAACAAGCGATCGCCGCCCAGCGAGACCAGGTCGCGCGGCAGCTGAGAACCGCGCACTCGGCGCACCAGGCGGCCGGCGCGTACGGACGGCAGGCACGCCGCGGCGCGGCGCCGGTCCCGCTCGACCAGGGCCCGCCCGCCGAGAGCATCGACCTATCAACAGGAAGCTAGCCCCATGCAGCCGGCCCAGCAAAACCAGACCTACGAACCGCCGCGGCCCCGGCTGCGTGTGGTGGGCGCCGAGCCCCCCGAGGAAGCCCCCGGCGCCGATGACATCGCCGGCCTGCTGGCCGCCTGGAACGACGCCACCCTGCGTCTGGAGCAGACGCACGCGGTGCTGCAGACCGAGGTGGCACGGCTCAGCAACGAGCTGGAGATCAAGAACCAAGAACTCGCGAGGAAAAACCGCCTGGCCGACCTCGGTCAGATGGCGTCGCACGTCGCGCACGAGGTCCGCAACAACCTGGTGCCGGTCAATCTCTACCTGAGTTTGTTGCGGAGGCGGCTCTCGGATCAGCCGGAGAGCCTGGACATCCTTTCTCACGTTGAGGCAGGGTTCACCGCCCTGGATGCTACCGTGAACGATTTACTCAGCTTCACCGCCCACCGTCAGCCGCAATGGCACAGCTTCCTGGTCTGCTCGCTCGTCGAAGAGGTCTGCGAATCGATGGCGCCGCAGCTCGAGGCGCAGGGCATCGACGTCGACATCGACGTGCCGCCCAACACGGTGCTGACGGCCGACCGCGAGATGATCCGCCGCGCTGTGCTCAACCTGGTGCTCAACGCGATGGACGTCATGCCCGACGGCGGCGAGCTGGTCGTCACCGGCTACGACGGCGTCGCCCAGTTCGAGCTGGAAGTCGCCGACAGCGGACCGGGCCTGACCGCCGAGCAGAAACGCCGACTTTTCGAGCCGTTCTACACCACCAAGGACAAGGGCACCGGCCTGGGCCTGTCCGTGGTGTTCCACGTGGCGGAGTCGCACGGCGGCAAGGTCACCGCGATCAACTGCCCAGAAGGCGGCGCCGCCTTCACGCTGAAGATCCCCCGCCGCGCCATGGAGGCCGCCGCGTGAGCGACCCGACGCCAACTACCCCAACCGCGAAGGTCCTGGTCGTGGACGACCACGCCGCGGCCCGACGCTCGGTGGCGGACGTGCTGTCCTGCGCCGGCTACGCGGTCGAGCAGTGCGCCAGCGCCGTCGAGGCGCTCGCCCACATGCGTGACCGCGAGCCGGACGTTGTGGTGACCGACCTGCAGATGCCCGGCATGAACGGCCTGGAGTTCATCGAGGAGATCGGCCGCCGCGGGCACGCGTGCCAGGTGCTGATGATCACCGCCCACGCCAGCGTGCAGACGGCGGTCGACGCGATGCGGGTTGGGGCGTTCGACTACCTGGAGAAGCCGTTCGACGTGGACCGGCTGGAGGCCAGCGTCGCACGGGCCGCCAAGCGGCGCGCCATCGCCGACGTGGGCGACGCTGCTCCGCGGATCCTGGGCGAGAGCCCCGCCATGCGCCGGCTGCTCGACCAGATCGCGCTGATCGCCCCCACCGACGAGACCGTCTTAGTCTGTGGAGAGAGCGGCGTCGGCAAGGAACTGATCGCCCAGACCATGCACTCGCTCAGCCGGCGGGCGGACGGGCCGATGGTGGGCGTCAATTGCCCGGTGCTGTCGGAACAGCTCGCGGAGAGCGAGCTGTTTGGGCACCGCAAGGGCGCGTTCACCGGTGCGGACGCAGACCGGGTGGGCCGCTTCGAGGCGGCCCGCGGAGGCACCATCCTGCTGGACGAGGTCACCGAGATCCGCCCCCACCTGCAGGCCAAGCTGCTGCGGGTGCTGCAGGAACGGATGTTCGAGAAGGTCGGCTCCAGCGAGGCCACGCCGCTCGACGCTCGGGTGATCGCCGCCACCAACAGGCGACTAGAGGAAGAGGTCCGGGCGCGCCGCTTCCGTGAGGACCTGTACTACCGACTGGCGGTGGTTCCAATCACCGCGCCCCCGCTCCGCGACCGCGGCGAGGACGTGCTGCTGCTCGCCGAGCACTTCGCCGCACAGGCGGCGGCCCGGCTCGGACGCGACCGGCGACTCTCCGACCCCACGCGTGACCTGCTGATGACGTACCACTGGCCAGGCAACGTGCGTGAGCTGCAGAACATCATCACCCGAGCGTGCGTGCTCTCCGAGTCGGACGACATCTGCGCGGACCTTATCCGCCCGTGGCTGGGTCCGGTGGCCGAGCAGGCCCCATCGCCCCCATCGCCCACAACGCCCACCGCAGACAAAACGCTTGCCTCAGATAGAACGCTCGCCGAGGTCGAACGCGAGGTGATCCTGGCGACACTGGGACGCAACGACGGGCACCGCGCGCGGACAGCGGCGGCCCTCGGCATCGGTGTGCGCACGCTCAGCGGGAAGCTGCGTGACTACGGCGTTCCGCCCGGTGAGAAACAACTCGCCCGGTCGGCGTAGCGCGACCAGCGGCAGATCCTGCCGGCACCGTCGGCAGGTTCTGCCGACAGCACCCGGCCCGGGAAGAGACGGACAATACGCGCGGCGTGGCGATCTGGTGAAACCGCCACGACTTGCGAAACGAAAGGCGGCCCGCGCCCGTGCGATGGCGCGCCGCTTGCTTTGATCGCCGGGGGGCGAGGTCGCTGCCCGAACCACGTCCCCACCCCCTACCCGAAGCGTCACACCGCTATGGCCGCCAACATCTTCAACTCGTCCACGCTGCCGGTGCTCGAGCAGGTGGTGAACTTCGCGCAAGCACGCCACGGCGTGTTGGCGGGCAATATTGCGAACCTTGACACGCCCGGCTATAAGACCCGCGACTTGTCTCCGGAGTTGTTCCAAGAAAACCTCAAGCAGGCGATCGAGGAGAGCCGACGGCCGGCCAGCCCCGGGCAGTCCGCGGCGTCCGGCGCGACCGGGGCCGCGTCTACCACCAACTACGACGCCTTCGCCAAGGTGGAGGACTCGCTCAAAGGCATCCTCCGTCACGACGGCGTCGACGTCAGCCTCGAACACCAGATCGCCGAGATCAGCAAGAACCACGCGCAGCACAACCTAGCGGTCAACCTGATGAACAGCCAGTTCCGGCAGCTCCGGGCGGCCATCAGCGAGCGGCAGGTGTAGCGTAGCCCGGCCGCCGAGTCACCACCCCCAACCCCAACGCACGTCCCATGTTCAACGCCTTCGACGTCAGCACGAGCGGCCTGGTCGCCCAGCGGACGCGGCTCAACGCCATCTCGTCGAACCTGGCCAACATGTCGACCACGCGGAACGAGTTCGGCGAGGCCGAGGCCTACCGCCCGCGGTACGTGACATTCCAGACCGACACGTCGCTCACCACGTCGGGCGGCGGCGCCGGCGTGCGGGTGGCGAGCGTCGACCTGTCGGACGAGCCGCCCAACATGAAGTACCAGCCCGGCCACCCCGACGCGGGCCCCAACGGCTACGTCGCGTACCCCAACGTGGACATGACCACCGAGTTCGTCGACGCCCTCGAGGCCACCCGTGCATACGAGGCCAACATCGGCGTGATCGAAATCACCAAGGACCTGGGCGCCCAGACGCTCCGGATCATCGCCTAGGTTCCCCAGGCTCCCCCCAGGGCTAGCAAGCCATGAACGCCATCACCGCCGGCGGATTCCAGCCGACCAACCTCACGCACCCCGCGTTGCAGTCGCCCAAGGGGGCCGACGGCGGCGCGTTCAAGGGGATGCTGGTCGACTCGATCCAGCAGGTCAACTCGATGCAGACGCAGGCCGACCAGGCGGTCGAGACCCTGTTCACCGGCGGGGACATCAACCCGGCCGAGGTGCTGACGGCCGTCCAGAAGGCCGACCTGGCGTTCCGCCTCACGATGCAGATGCGGAACAAGGCGATGGAGGTCTACCAAGAGATCAAAGACATCCGGATCTAGCCGACCACGCCGCCCCCCTCGCTGTCGACCGAACCTACCCTAGCAGCCGCCCATGGACTTCCTGAACAAGTACATCGACCAGCTCCGCGACCTGTTCGCGAGCATGACCCCCGGCGCCCGGCTCACCACCGGCGCGCTGCTGGCGGTAGTGGTGGTCAGCATCGGGTTCTTGTTCAAGCAGTCGACCTCAGGCCCGGACGAGTACCTGTACGGCGGCGAGCCGCTCACCCGGCAGGAACTGATCGACATCGCCACCGCGTTGTCCGACGCGGGCCTCTCCGACTACGACATCGTCGGGAACATGGTCAAGGTGCCGAGGTCGAAGAAGCACGAGTATCTGGCCGCGATCGGCGCCGCGGACGCCCAGCCGAAGGACGTCAGCAGCGTGCTCGAGAAGGCGGTGGAGAACCTCAGCCCCTTCAGCTCCAGCGTTCAACAGCAGCACCAGGTCAAGGCGGCCCACGCCCGCACCCTCTCCATGACGATCAGCAAGATTGCATGGATCGAAGACGCCACCGTGATGTACGACGAGAAGGACATCCGCGGCCTGCGGCACAAGACAATCGCCACCGCCACGGTCAACGTGCAGCCGAAGGCCGGCGAGTACATCGACAGCCGCCGTGCGCGGAGCCTTCAAAACATGGTGGCCGGCGCGTTCGCCAGCATGAAGCCCGAGGACGTTGTGGTCAACAACCTCAATGGCGACGACGTCGCAAGCAACACCGATATCTCGCCCGACGACTTCAGCACCCCGTACCTCCGCGAGCAGGCGCGGCTGGAGCTGGCCAAGAAGCGTCAGGTCGAGCGGCTGCTGGGCTACATCCCCGGCGCCCGGGTGCAGATTAAGGTGGAACTGGACGAGAAGCTGTCCGAGGAGTCCCTCGCCACCAGCCCCGAAGGACCGCCCGCGACGATCCACGAGTCGGAGGTGTCCGAGACGAGCAAGCAGGCCAACACCGATGGCGGCGCCCCCCCGGGCGGGTTCGCTCAAGGCCCCAGCCGCGGCACCCGAGAGCAGGCGCCGGCTCGCAACAACTCCTCCGAGACAAGCGTCACCAAGACCGAGACTACCTCCCACACGTACGACCGCCGCGTCGCGACCGTCAGCGCCGGTCTGGTCCCCAAGTCGATGTGGGCGAGCATCGAGATCCCCCGCGAGTTCATCATCGGGATCTGGAAGAAGAACAAGCTGGCCGAGGAGGGCAAGGAGCCCGAGCTGGTCGACCGCGAGCAGGTGAACCTGCTCCAGAAACAGATTATCGACGATATCAAGACCTCGGTCGAGCCGCTCATGACCGAGCTGGCCGCCGGCAAGGACGAGTTCTCGCAGGTAAAGGTAGTGGTCTACGACACCCTGCCGCAGCGCGAGATCGAGAAGCCATCAATGGCCAGCCAGGGCCTGTTCTGGCTCGGCGAGTATGGCAACTCGCTCGCCATGCTGGGGCTGGCCGCGTTCAGTCTGGTGATGCTGCGGTCGATGGTCCGGGGCGGGTCGAAGGCCGGACCCGCCGGCGCCGCCGCTCTGCAGCTCAAGCCGGATTCGGAGAAAGCAGGCGGAGGAATGGAGCCAGCCGCGGACGACGACTCGCGTCCCAAGCTCCGCCTAAAGAAGCCGGACCCCGTCAAGGATGACCTGGCAGAAATGGTCCGCGAGGACCCAGACGCCGCAGCCGCCATCCTCAGCAACTGGATCAGCAACGCGAGCTAGCCCACGCCCGTGAGCCACCGCAGAGAACCGCACAAGCACGCGAACAACCATGGCGACCGCGACCCTTCAATCCGAATCCACGATCCGCAAAGCCGCGGTCCTGGTCCGCAGCCTCGACGCGGAATCTGTCGCGGCGTTGCTGGCAAGGCTCTCGCCCGCCGAGGCGAAGGCGGTCCGCCAGGCGGTGCGCGAGCTCGACGCCGTCAGCGATGAGGAGCGGCTGCAGATCGCGGCCGAGCTCCGCGGCCAGCGTTTCTCTGATGCACCCCCACAGACAGCGGAGCCGCCAGATTCCGAAGCCGGCGTCGATGTGCTGTTCAGCGGCGGCTACGAGCCGCCAGCGGCCGCGTCGGCTCCCACCGAAATCATGGCCAGCGTCACGGCGCCCGCGCCGCGACTGGGCGCACTGAGCCAGGCGGACCCTGAAGCGTTGCTCGCCTACCTGAAGCTCGAGCAGCCCTCCACCATCGCCGTGGTGCTCTCTTGCCTGCCGCCCGGCCGCGCGGCGGACGTGCTCAGCCGCCTGCCGGAGGATCTGCAGGACCGCGCGGTCAACCGGCTTTCGGAGATGGGCGACATCGACCCCGACAGCCTCGATGTGATCGCCGCCGAGCTGGAGTCCTGGATCGCGCAGCACACGCAGGACCGCCGACGGAGAGACGACCGCCGGGCCACGCTGCAGGCGATCCTCGATGCGTCGCCGGCGGCGGCACGCGGCCGGCTCGCCGATCAGCTCGCCGCCCGCTGGCCCGAACTAAAGCCCGCCGAGCCCCCGGCGCCAAAGCCCGCCGAGCGGCCAACGCCTGCAACCATCGAGCTGCCGCGACGGCCCACGCCGCCACCCAAGCCGGCGCCCCGCCCCGCCCTGCCCTTTACTGAGGTAGAGAAGCTCAGCGGCGCCGAGCTGGCGGCGGTGTTCGCCCGCGTCGACCGCGGCACGCTGCTGGTGGCGTTGTTCGGCGCCAGCGATCAGCTCTTGGCGCGGCTACGCGAGATCACGACGACGAAGCAGATGCGGGCGTTGGAGCAGAGCATCAATCGGCTTGGGCCGGTGCGGCTGAGCGATGTCGCCCACGCGCAGCGTGCGGTCGGCGAGGCCGCCGCGGAACGGGTCGCCCAGCCGAGGAGGGCCGCCTGATGGCAAGCATTATCCGCGGCGGCGTAGACGCACCGCCATCGAACGCGCCATCCGTCCGAGGCGTGGCGTTCGACTTCCAAGACATGTCGCACCGCGCGGACGAGTACGTCCAGCAGGTCCGCGACGAGGCCGCCAAGATTGTGCAGCAGGCGCACGCCGACGCTCAACAGGTGCGTCGGAACGCGGAGAAGGCCGGCCGCGAAGCCGCCGAGCAGGCTATCGAACAGGTGCTGGCGGAGATGGTCGGCAAGCAGATCGACACCCTCCGCCCCGCGCTGGCCGGGATCGTCGAGCAGCTCGACGCTTCGCGGAGCCAGTGGCTGGACCACTGGCAGCAGGCGTCGTTGGCGCTAGCGGTGAAGATCGCCGAGCGGCTCATCCGCCGCGAGCTTACGGAGCGGCCTGAGATCTCGGCCGAGTGGGTCCGCGAGGCGTTGACAATGGCCGCGTCGGGCGGCGAGATCACGGTGCGGCTGAACCCCGCCGACCACGCCCACCTGGCCCCCAAGGCGGAAGACGTCGCCCGCGACCTGGGCCGTCTGGCACAGACCCGGATCCTCGGCGACGACGCGGTGCGGCCCGGTGGGTGCCTGGTCGAGACCCGCTACGGGTCGATCGATATGCAGCTCGAATCCCAGCTCGAACGCATCGCAGAAGAACTCAGCTAAACACAGGCGAACAACCGGCAGGACGATGGACCGTCCCCATGGACTTTGACTACCTACTACAGAACGCCACCCCCGCTGCGCTGAACGGCAGCGTCGTGGAGGTGGTGGGCCTCACCGCGACGGCGGCCGACTTCCCCGCGCCCATCGGAGCGCTGGCGGAGATCTACGCGCCGTCGGGCGAAGCGATCGAGGCCGAGGTCGTCGGGTTCTCCGACGCGGGCGCCGTGCTGTACCCGCTGCGCAGCATCGCCGGCGTGCGCCGCGGATGCCGCGTCAGGCTCAAGCAGGCCGCCCGCCGCATCCGCGTTGGCACCGGTCTCCTCGGCCGCGTTGTGAACGCCCACGCGCGGTGCATCGACGGCAAGCCTCACCCGTACCTCACCGACCGGGCCCCGCTGGAGCGCGACGCGCCGGGACCAGTCGACCGGCCCCGGATCCAGCAGCCGCTTTCCACGGGCGTCCGTTCGATCGACGGTATGCTGACCTGCGGCCGCGGCCAGCGGCTGGGCATCTTCGCCGGGTCCGGCGTTGGCAAGAGCGTGCTCCTGGGCATGATGGCGCGCAACACGTCGGCCGACGTCAACGTGATCTGCCTGGTCGGCGAGCGTGGCCGCGAGGTCAACGACTTCATTGAACGGGACCTCGGGCCCGAGGGGCTCAAGCGGAGCGTGGTGGTGGTCGCCACCAGCAACGAGCCGGCGCTGATGCGGCTGCAGGCCGCGTCGGCGGCGACCTCGATCGCCGAGTGGTTCCGCGACCGCGGCCAGGACGTGCTGCTGCTGGTCGACTCGGTCACGCGCACCGCGATGGCCAACCGCGAGATCGGCCTTGCGGCCGGCGAGCCACCCACCAGCCGCGGCTACCCCCCCTCCACCTTCAGCCTGCTGCCGCGGCTGGTCGAGCGTGCCGGCCGATCCAGCGCGGGCAGCATCACCGCGTTCTACTCGGTGCTGGTCGAGGGCGATGACGAGAACGAGCCGATCGCCGACACCATGCGGGGACTGCTGGACGGCCACGTCTGGCTGTCGCGCAAACTGGCCGGCGAGGGACACTACCCGGCCATCGACCTGCTGCAGAGCATCAGCCGGTTGATGAGCGAGGTCGCCGGCGCCCGCGAACAGGAGTCCGCCCTGCTGGTCCGACGCCTGCTTGCCGCCTACCGCGAGAACGAGGACCTGATCACCATCGGCGCCTACCGCAAGGGGAGCAACCGGACCGTCGACGCCGCGCTCGCGCTCCGCGAGGAGATCAACGGCTTCCTGCGACAGACCCGCAGCGAGGAGTGCACGCTCGAAACCACGATCCAGGCGCTCAACACTCTGGGCGCCAAGGCGGCCAACGCGCTCGGACCGCCCGCGGCGCCGATCGCGCCCATCGTGTCGCCCGCTGCCAGCGCAATGACGCCTCCCCAACCCACCTGACCTAGCCGCCAACCATGGCCAATTATCGCTTCCGACTCGAACCGGTGCGGCGCCTCCGCGAGGCGCGGCGTGACGAGCTGCGCGGTCAGCTCGCCGACGCGTACCGCGCGGCGGAGGTCATCACCGAGCAGCGGCGAAAGGTGCTGGCCGAGCTCGCGGGGGTGCGGTCGCGGCAGCAGCAGCTGGCGCGGGAGCAGAATTTGAGCGTCAACCGCATCGTCGAGCACCAGCGGTACGAGCTGATCCTGGAGTCGCAGTCGAAGGACCTGGCCGAGAAGCTGAAGCTCGTCGAGAAGGAGGTCGACCGCCGCCGCAACCTGGTGGCCGACGCCGACCGCGAGGTGCGCACGCTCGACAAACTCGAGGAGCGGCAACGCACCGCCCACCGGCTCGGTGAGCAGCGTGCCGACGCGAAGCTGATGGACGAGGTCGCGCTGCAGACACTCGCCGGCCGCAGTGCGGGCGGCGCGGGAGGTGATGCAAGATGAGAATGTTGATGACGCTAGTCGGCTACGTCTGCACCGCCACGGTGGTCTCGGCCACGCTGGGGCTGGCGTACCTCTACAGCTCGAACCGCGTAGACGACGAGAAGCTGTTCCGCGTGGTCGCCCTGCTGCACGACGTCGACATCGACCGGATCGCCGAGGAGACCGAGGTGGCCACCGAGGAGATCCCCTCGGAGGAGCCCTCTCCCGAAGAGGTCGAGTGGCGCCGTCAGATCCTAGCACGCAACCACGAGGTCAAGCTCGAGGCGCTCAAACGCAACAAGCTGAACTTCGACGCCTCGCTCAACGCGCTCATCACAGAGAAAGCCCGCTTCGACGAGATCGCCTCGAAACTCGAGCAGCAGCTGGAGGAAGAGGGCGAGCTGTCCAACAAGCAGAGTGTGCTGAAGGTGGTGCAGAACCTGGAGCTGATGAAGCCCGACCAGGCGAAGGAGGAGCTCAAACGCATCCTCGCCGAGGAGGACGGGGTCAACAACGTCATCAAGCTGACTGGATCGATGAACACCGGCAAGCTGAAGAAGATCCTGCAGCGGTTCACTGAAGAGGGTGAGCAGGAAGAGCTGCACGCCATCATCCAGTCGATGCTCAACGGCGGCCCCCAACAGGAGGTCTTCCAGGACGCGTTGGAAGAACTCAACAAGCTCAAGTCCAAGTAGCCCTCGGCGCCAAGCCATGACACAGATCTCGATCGATCCCGGTCAGCCTCTGATCCCCCCGCCCGCGCCGTCGGGCGCGCGGAAGGACCGCGACGCGTTTGCCGAGCGGCTGTCGGAGGCCGGCCAGCGCCGCCCGGACGCGGCGGCGCCCAAATCGGACGAACGGCCCGAGGCGGCCTCGGCCGAACCAGCCGGGCAGCCGGAAGCTGCCGCCGACGTCGAGGGCCGCGACGCCGACGCCAACCAGGACGACGCGTCTAGCGACGAGCCACAAACGGAGGCTAGCGCCGACGCCGCCCCTCAGCCGCCTGCAGTGTCGGACCAGGTAGTCGTGGAGATTCCAACCGAGACAGAAAGCGATACCGAGACGGCGGATGCTGGCGATTCCGACAGCCCGCCGCAGGGCGAGACCGACGAGCAACTGCCGACCGCCGAGCCGGAGGCGAATGCCGCCACGCAGCCAGTCGAGACCGACCCGCAAGCGCCAACTCCCAAGAACGAGGGCGTTGCTGCCGCCCAAGCCCAAACCGCTCAGCCATCAGCAGTAGGGTCTGAAGATCGGGAGACCGACGATGGCCAGGAAGCGGCCGAAGGTGAATCCTCGCCTGAGCCGGCGACTCAGATTGCAGACGAAGGCGGTGAGGACTCCCTGACCGACGACGACAGCGCCACGCAGCCGGCGCTGACCGCCACATCGAACCAACAGCAGACCAACGAACCGGTCGCCGAAAGCAATTCCAGCGAGACGACGACCGACCCGCCCGCTAGCGCGCCTCCCGAGGACGACAACTCGCCGCGCGACGGAGATCAGCGTCGAGGGCCCGCCGCGTCGAACGCCGACCGCGTGACCAACGCCGCCCAGGAGAACGCCGAGACGCCGGACGCCCCCACCGAGGCCGAGGCGCCAGAACCCGAGATCGCCCCCGACGCAGCTCCGACCGCCGAAGCGAAGCCCGAGAGCAGCAGCGCCACGTCGACGAGCCCCAGTTCACTGGAGCGGCTCTCATCGGCGCGGCTCGGGATCGCCAAGCCGAGCGAGCCCTCCCCCGGCGAGACGCAGCCCCAGGTCGACCCGGCCCGATTCGTCGGACGGGTTAGCCGGGCGTTCGAAGCGGCCAATCAACGCGGCGGCGAGGTCCGGGTGCGGCTCAGCCCGCCCGAGCTTGGCGCGGTGCAGATCAAGCTGTCGGTGAGCGCGGAGGGCGCGATGCACGCCTCGGTCGAGACCGAGACCGCGTCGGCCCGCAGCGTGCTGCTGGACAACCTGCCGGCGTTGCGGGAACGGCTGGCGGAGATGGACATCCGGATCGAGAAGTTCGACGTTGACGTCCAGCGGGACGGCGCCGGCCAGCAGGACTGGACCGAGAACGAGAAACGCCGCGACGAGCAGCGGGCGCAGCGCGCCAACGCGCTGCCCGGCGCCGAATCGGCGCCGGCGGCCGAAACCCCCGGCGACTCCGCGCCGTCCGGCGGCGCGCCAGCGGGCCCCGACCAGATCAACCTCGTTGCCTAAGGAGGCGACCCCATGTCACAAATCAGCAGCGCGCTCGGGGCGGGGTCGGCGACCTCGTCGACCGGCAAGGACGCGTTCAACGACATCGACCTGAACGTCTTCCTGCAGCTTATGATCACCGAGCTGCAGAACCAGGACCCGCTGAACCCGCTGGAGAACGACGAGCTGCTCGCCCAGATCAGCCAGATCCGCGAGGTGGGCGCCACCGACAAGCTCACCCAGACGCTCGACGCCGTGCTGCTGGGGCAGAACGTGTCGAGCGCTACGAACCTGATCGGGGCCGATGTCGTGGCCCTGACCGACGACGGGCAGCGGGTCACGGGCAACGTCCGTCGCGTGACCATCGCCGACGGGCAGCCGACGCTCGACCTGGCTGTCGACACCGAGACCAAGGCCTCCGCGACCGAGGGCGACATGGCCTCTGGCTCGTACGTCTACGACGTCGTGTGGGACGGCCCCAACGGCGCAACGTACGGCGTGCAGGTGACGGCCAACACTGCCAACTTCTCCGATTTCAAGGGGTCGATCCAGATCAACAACCTGCCGGAGACCACCGGCGACAAACGGATCTACCGGACCGACAAGTCCGGCTCGGGCGAGTCCCGGCTGATCGGCTCGCTGCGCGGCACGGCCGCCAACATGCTGGACACCGTCAGCGACGCCAACCGCAGCGGCTCTGCGCTGACCGAGTCGCCCATTCTCGTAAACTTCGCCCGCAAGGCGAGCGTCTCGCTCAAGAACATCTCGGAGATCAACCCGCCGGACTAGCGACCGGCCTACCTACCGCCGTGGGAGGGGACCCCGCGGCGCCGCCAAACAGTACCACCAAGCAAGGGAGTGAGTCATGGGTCTTCAATCCGCACTAACCACCGCTCTGACCGGCCTGCAGGCCGCCGAGACCACGATCGACGTCGTGGGCAACAACGTGGCGAACAGCAACACGGTTGGCTTCAAGGAGTCCAACGTCGTGTTCGCCACCCAGTTCCTGCAGACGCAGTCGATCGGCTCGGCGCCGACCGAGTCGCGCGGCGGCACCAACCCACGCCAGATCGGCCTGGGCGTGAAGGTCGCCGAGATCTCGCCGGACTTTACGCAGGGCACCATCGAGATCAGCTCCAACCCGCTCGACGTGGCGATCCAGGGCGACGGGTTCCTGATCGTGCAGGACGCCACCGGCCGGGAGCTCTACACCCGCAACGGCCAGCTCAAGCTGAACGCCAACAACGAGGTGGTCACCTCGACCGGCAACAAGGTGCTGGGCTACCTGGCGAACGACGAGTACGAGATCCAGTTCGACCGCCGCGTGCCGCTGACCATCCCGCTCGGCGCCCAGCGCGTTGCGCAGGAGACCAACAACGCCGTCTTCGCCGGCGTGCTCAACCCGGCCTCTGAAGTCGGCTCGGTGCCGGCGATCGTCGAGTCCGAGGTGATCGGACGCGCGGACGTGGACTACCCGCAGGAGGCGGTCGCCACGGTCTCCGAGGACGCGCCCGAGATCTCCGGCGTGACGACCGGGTTCACCGGCGTGGCGGCCTCCGCCGGCCTGCCCGACGGGACTTACAACTACCGGGCGGTGTACGTCGACGCGGACGGCAACCGCAGCGCCCCGTCGAACACGTTCACCCTTACCGCGACAAACGTAGCGGACACCGGCGACGCTGACAGCAACCAGCTGGACCTGTCCGACGCCCCCACTCCCGCCAGCGGGGTCTGGACGCAGGTCGAGTACTACCGTGAGGCAAGCGACGGCAACTACTACGCGATCGGCGCACCGGTCGCGGCCGGCGCCGCCTCGCCGGTGACCGACACGGTGGACGACGCCACCCTGCAGACCAACAGCGCGCTAGACAACGGCGCCATCGACGACGGCACGTACACGTACTACGTCACCTACTTCAACAGCGTGACCGGCGCCGAGAGCCGTCCGTCCACCAGCATCGGCCCGATCAACGTCACCGACGACGACAACACCATCCGGCTCGACCTGAGCGCCATCAGCGACCCCGACGCGACGTCCGACGGCGTCGACTTCGACCAGGTGCGGATCTACCGCAACCTGAGCGGGCAGTCGTCCAACTTCCGGTTGGTCGGGTCGCTCACCGAGCCCTGGAACTCCGGGCCCACGACCTTCGCCGACAACACGCCCAGCAGCACGCTCGCGGCGGCGGCGGCGCTCGACTTCAACGGCGCCGGCTCGGCGTTGGCCAACTCCGGCACGCTGCTCTCCAACCTGCAGATCCGCGAGGGCACGAACTATACGTCGAGCATCTTTGAACCGGGTACGCTGGAATTCACCGGCGAGATCGGCGGCGCGGACCTCGCCACCAAGAGCCTGCAGATCACGGCCGACACCACCGTGCAGGACTGGCTCGACTTTGTGTACGACTCGCTCGGCCTGCAGGCGGAGAGCGACATCCCCACCAACGACCTGCCCGACGGCGCCCCGTCCATCACGATCTCCAACGGGTCGATCCAGATCATCAGCAACATGGGCGAGGAGAACGCGGTGGAGATCCCGCTGACCGCCTTCCGCCTCACGCCCGATGGGAGCAACGAGACTCGAAACGTGGACGTGTCGTTCGCGCAGTCGCAGCAGGCCAACGGCCCCGGCACGACGACCGAGTTTATCGTCTACGACAGCCTCGGCGCCCCGCTGCCGGTCAAACTCACCACCGTGCTGGAGGAGACCACCGGCAACACCACCACGTACCGCTGGTTCGCCACCAGCGGCGCCGCCGAGGCCTCGTCCGACCCCAACGGGCGGCAGCCGATCGAGGTCGGCAACGGCATCCTGGTGTTCGACAGCAACGGCGAGCTGCTGCCCGGCAACACGCCGCGGATCAGCATCCCGCGTGAGATTACCGCCTCGCTTTCGCCGGTGGACATCGAACTGGACTTCAGCGGCGTGAACTCGCTGGTTGAGGTCAACGCCCAGAACGAGCTGGTCAGCTCGCTCAACATGACCAACCAGGACGGCTTCGCACCTGGCGTGCTCACCGACTTTATCGTGACCGAGAGCGGACGCATCCAGGGGCAGTTCTCCAACGGCGTGCAGCGCGACCTCGGCCAGATGGAGATGGCACGTTTCGTGAACCCCTCCGGCCTGCAGCAGGTGGGCGACAGCCTGTACAACGTCGGCGTCAACTCTGGTTCGCCCGAGTACGGCGGGCCGGGCGAAAACGGCATCGGGTACCTGACCTCCGGCGCCGTGGAGCTGTCCAACACCGACATCGGTCAGAACCTGATCGAGCTGATCCTGGCCTCCACGCAGTACCGCGGTGGGTCGCGGGTTATCTCGGCCGCCCAGGAGCTGCTGGACGAACTGATGGCCCTGCGGAGGTAGCGTTAGACGCGGCTTTGGGGCGGCTGGGCGGCGGCAAGAATCGCGGTAATTGGCCCAGGGCCCCGGCGCCGTGAGCTACGGTTGCCTGGACCCCGCCGGGCCCGGGCCGTGCGTTACGGCTGCGCCCGTCGCGCGGGGTCCGGATGAAAGGGATGTAACGATGATCAAGCTGACGCGGCTGAACGGCGAGCCGTTCATCCTGAACGCGGAGCTGATCAAGTACGTCGAGAAGTGCCCCGACACCATCCTGACCCTCACGACCGGCGACCACATTGTGGTTGGCGAGTCGCCCGACGAGGTGCTGCGGGCGGCCGTCGAGTACCAGCAGAGCAAACTACTGATCCCGCCCGGCCGCGCCGCCCAGCCGTGACCGCAAGAGCGAAACCGTTAACCGACTAGCCCTGTTTCCGCTTACATGGACATCGCAACAGCCGCCGGCGTCGTGATCGCGATCGCGCTGATCCTGGTCTCCATCGTGCTTGGTGGCGGCAGCTTCGGCGCGTTTATCGACCCCGCCTCGATCATGGTGGTGATCGGGGGTGCGATCGCTGCCACGCTGATCTCGTACCCGCTGAAGAACTTTCTGTCGGTCTTCGGCGTGACCTCCAAGGTGCTGCTGTACAAGCTGCACTCCACCCCGGAGGTGATCTCTCAGCTGGTCAGCCTGGCCGAGACCGCCCGCCGCGACGGGCTGCTCGCGCTGGAGGGCCGGGTGGAGGAGATCGACCACCCGTTCATCATCCTGGGCATCCAGATGGCCGTCGACGGCGCCCGCCCGGAGGTGATGGAGGACATCATGCGGACGGAGATCGACGCGGTGGCCACCCGCCACCGGGACGGCAAGGGCCTGCTGGACTGCATGGGCCGGTTCGCGCCGGCGTTCGGCATGATCGGCACGCTGATGGGCCTGATCATCATGCTGGGCGACATGAGCGACCCCTCGAAGATCGGCGCCGGCATGGCGGTCGCGCTGCTGACCACGCTGTACGGCGCCATCGCATCCAACGTGGTGTTCCTGCCGTTCGCGGAGAAACTCGGCTTCACCAACAAGCAGGAGCTCCTGACTATGGAAATCATCCTCCGGGGGATCATGGCGATCCAGTCCGGAGAGAACCCCCGCATCATCGAGCAGAAGCTCAACACGTTCGTCCCGCCCAAGTTGCGGGTCGCCGACGACGAAGCCGCCTAGCCCCACCCGCACCATGGCCATCGAAGAAGAACCAGCGCCCGGCATCCCCGAGTGGGTCGTCACGTTCGGCGACATGATGTCGCTGCTCCTGACGTTCTTCATCATGCTGGTGTCGATGAGCGAGATCAAAGAAGAGAAGAAGTTCCAGGCGATGCTGGAGTCGATGCGGCGCCAGTTCGGCCACGAGGCCACGGTGTCCAACGTGCTGCCGGGCGAGAACACGCCGCGCAACTCCACGATGTCGTCGCTGGCGTCGATGGGCCGGGCCAAGCGGCTGGACATCATGCGCGGCGGCAACCCGGTCAAGGCGGTCTCGGGCGAGAGCCCCCAGGTGCAGACCATCCGCCCCGGCCAGAGCGCCACATCCGGCGGCGTTATCTTCTTCGACGAGCTGTCCGACATGCTCTCCGAGGAGGCCAAGATGCAGCTCCGGCAGATCGCCGCCCAGGTGCGGGGCAAGCCGCAGCGGCTGGAGATCCGCGGCCACGCGTCGCGGAAGCCGCCCACCGAGGGCGACCACTGGGGCCTGGCCTACTCCCGCGCCCACCAGACCATGAACTACTTGCTGCAGCAGGGCATCGAGCCGCAGCGCATCCGCGTCAGCTCCGCCGCGGCCACCGAGCCGCTGGACAACGGGCTGGACGAAGAGAGCCGCAAACGCAACGCGAGGGTGGAGGTCCTGATGTGGGACGAGCCCATCGCGGTCAACCCGACGCTTTAGACCCCAACACGAGCGAGGCCCGCCATGGCCAATCCAACCGAAACCGACGCCCCGTCCCGCGGCGGCCTGATGGCCGTTGTCAAGGCGGTCGCCATCCTGTCCGTCCTGGTGATCGTGCAGGTCGTGGCCGCGTCGTTCATCATCCCCTCGCCCGAGGCGACCGAGAAGCTGGCCCACGACCTGGCCCTCGCCAAGACCGGTGAGGAGCTCGACGACCTGGACGAGGCCAGCTACTCCGAGGACAGCGGCGCGCCCGCCGAGCGTGACGTGGTGGAGGTGTCGATCGGCGGGTTCAGCATCACCCGCTACAATATGGAGGCGGACAAGACCGTCAACATCGACCTGGAGGTGGTCGCCACCGTGCTGACCAGCGAGCAGGACGAATTCAACGAGCTCTACCAGAGCAACAAGAACCGCGTGCGTGAGCAGATCAACCTGACCATCCAGGCGGCCGAGCCCTCGGAGCTGTCGGACCGCGGGCTGGGCTTGATCAAACGCCGCATTTTAGAGAGAACCAACCGCGCGCTGGGCAAGCCGATGGTCCGCGAGGTGTTCTTGACCCGGTTCAACTTCGTGCAGCGGTAGGCGGCGCCGAAACGCTAGCACGCCCCCAGGGAAAGGAATCCCGATGGCCGACGACCAGATCAATCAGGACGAGATCGAGGCCCTGCTAGCACAGGCCAAGGCCGGCGGCGCGCCCGCGCCCCCCCCCAAGGACGACAAGCCCAAGGAGGAGGAGGTCCCGCTCGACCAGAGCGAGATCGAGCGGCTGATCTCGCAGGCGCCCTCGTCGGAGCCCTCGCCGCCGCCGCCCTCGCCCGGCCAGCCCGCTGCGGCGTCGTCCGGCGCTTCGTCGATGGCGTCGGACGTGGAGCTGCTGCTCAACAAGGCGGAGGAGGCGATCGCGTCGATCGACAGCCCCTCTACCGAGCTGCCCGCCGGGATGCGCCCCTTCGCCCTCGACGACCTGGGCGGCTCGCACGCCTCGACCGAGGCGGCCACGCTCGAGCTGGTGCGCGACGTGCAGCTCGACCTGAAGATCGAGCTGGGCCGCACCCACATGCACCTGGAGGACGTGCTGCGGCTCAAGAGCGGCGCCGTGGTGCCGCTGGACAAGCTGGCCGGCGACCCCGTCGACGTGCTCGTGAACGGGCGCCTCATCGCCCGCGGCGAGGTGCTGGTGCTCAACGACAACTTCTGCGTGCGCGTCACCGAACTGGTGGTGGGCGACAGCGCCGTCGCCTAGGACCGGTGACGCTAGCGGCCGCCGAGTGCTATGGCGGCCCCCCCCGGCGTCTTCTATAAGCCTGCTCGACCGTCTTCCCGTCCGGAATCGACACCCCGAGCAGGTGCACGCATGGAATCCGCCCGCCCACTGCTGGCCGCCCCTCTGCTGGGCGCGTTGGCGCTGGCTTCCGCCGGCTGGGCGCAAGGACCGGACCTGTCGCCGCCCAGGGCCACGCCGCAGAAGGCCGCCGGCCCAGTAGGCCTGCCGCACCTCCTGGAGCCGACGCCACCGGTGGTCGGGGTGGAAGAGGAACTCCCCGCGGAAACCGCCCCAACGATCCAAGCGACCGAGCCAGCCGAGCCCCCGGCGCCAATGCCCGACTTACCAGCGCCACTCGTCGCGCAGGCGGCTGCACCGGCGTCCGCCATCGTCGATCCGCCCGCCGTCCAATCGCACACCACCAGCGTCCCTCAAGACCCCCGGCGTTTGGCGCCACGTTCACAATCCGCCACTCCGCGGGCACCGGGCGAGCGGCCGCAGCTGCTGAGCTTCAGCTGGGACAGCCTCCCGCTGGACCCGGTCACGTCGGCCGCCGCGTTGGGTCTGGTGGTCGGCCTGTTCCTGCTCACCGCGGCGCTGCTCAAGCGAGCCACGCCAAAGTCGCAGCGGCTGCTGCCGGGAGAGGTGGCGAGCGTCGTCGGCCGCATCGCGCTGGGCGGGAAACAGACCGCGCACCTGCTGAAGGTCGGATCGAAGCTGGTGCTGGTGCATATCACCCCGGACGGGGCCAAGCCGCTCACCGAGGTCACCGACCCGGCTGAGGTCAGCCGGCTGCTGGGCCTGTGCGAACAGGGCGGCGAGCACAGCGCCACCACCGCCTTCCAAGACGTGTTTGAGAAGCTGACCACCGAACCGGCCGAGCCGGGCTTCCTCGGCGGCGAGTCCCCGCTGATCGACCGCCAGCAGCTCGCCGCCGCCTACGCCAAAACGCCCGGAGGCCGCGGTGCAAGGTAACGAGCCATCCACGCCGCGGGCCCGCCGAAGCGGCGCCGCAGCGGCTCTCGCGCTGCTGTTGCTCGTCGGCTTCTCGGGGGCGCCCGCGTACGCGCAGGCCGAGGCCGCCGCGCAGACAACGACCAGCACCGACGCGACCGCCACCTCGATCTCACCGCTGGGGACCTTCGACGCGGCGGCGGAGTCGACGGTTCAAGGCATCGGCGGGCCGGCCGAGTGGACCAGCCGCGAACGGCTGAGCTCTTCGCTGCAGATCATGCTGATGCTCACCGTGGTGAGCCTCGCGCCCGCGGTGCTGCTGATGACCACCAGCTTCGTGCGGATCATCGTCGTGCTGGGGCTGCTGCGACAGGCGCTGGGGACACAGCAGCTCCCGCCCAGTCAGGTGCTGACCTCCATCGCGTTGTTCGTCACCCTCCTGATCATGACGCCGGTCTGGACCGAGAGCTACGAGCGGGGCATCAAGCCCTACAGCGAGGGCACGATCGACCTGCAGGAAGCGTTCACGCGTTCCACCGACCCGTTGCGGGTGTTCATGGCGGACCAGATCTCGCACACCGGCAACCACGACGACGTCTACCTGTTCCTCAGCCACCAGCCGGACGGCGGCATCGACCCGGACACCGGAGAGATGCGGGCCTACGCCTACTACGATGTGAAGGAGGGCGAGACGCTGGTGCCGATCACCGCGCTGCTCCCCGCTTTCATGCTGAGCGAACTCAAGACCGCCTTCCTGATCGGGTTCCAGATCTACCTGCCGTTCGTGATCCTCGACATCATCGTCGCCAGCGTCACGATCTCGATGGGCATGCTGATGCTGCCGCCAGTGCTGATCTCGCTGCCGTTCAAGCTGCTGCTGTTTGTGCTGCTGGACGGCTGGCGGCTGGTGATCGAGATGCTGCTGCAGAGCTTCACACTGTTCTCGATGGTCTGACCCCGTAGCCCGCCATGGACCCCCAACAAGCCATCGACCTTGGCCGCGAGGCGCTGCTGGTCACCACGATCGTCGCGGCGCCGGTGCTGCTGGCCGGCATGGTGGTCGGCCTGCTCATCGGGCTGCTGCAGGCGCTGACGCAGATCCAGGAGCAGACGGTCGCGTTCGTGCCGAAGCTGCTGGCGATGGCCGTGGCGCTGGCGATGACGCTGCCCTGGCTGCTGACCCGTCTGATGGAGTACTCCGGCGGGCTGATCTCCTCCATCCCCGAACGACTGTAACGCGGGCCGGCGCGCCGCCCACCGCCCATGCCCTGGCTCGAACCCTACCTACTGAACCAGACCGCGGCCTTCGCGCTGATCCTGGCCCGGGTGGGGGCGTTGTTGGGCACGGCGCCGCTGTTCGGCGCCCAGGCGGCCCCGATTCGTGTGCGGGCGTTGCTGGCGGTCGCGCTGTCGCTGCTCGTGCTGCCGTCGCACGGCGCGCCGCTGACCAGCAGCAACTCGATCCTGTCGGACGGCATGAACCTGCTGCTGTTCGGCAAAATGATCGCGCTAGAGGTGGTCGTGGGCGCGATGCTCGGGCTCGGCGTGATGGTGATCCTGTCGGGCGTGCAGATGGCCGGGCAGATCGTCGCGCAGATGTCCGGCATGGCGATCGGCGAGTTGTTCGACCCCGGCCTGGACACCAGCGTGTCGGTGTTCGGCCAACTCTTCTACTACGTGACGTTCGCCGTGTTCATCGCGATCGGCGGGCTGCGGATGGCGGTTCAGGCGCTGCTCGACACCTTCACCTGGGCGCCGCCCGGTCGGGCCTCGCTGGGCGAGGACTACGCCGACATGATGATCTCGCTGCTGAGCCAGAGCTTTGAGCTCGCGCTGCGGGCCGCGGCACCGCTGATGATCTCGCTCCTGTTGGCGACCATCGTGCTGGGTTTGATCAGCCGCACGCTGCCGCAGATCAACGTGATCGTGGTCGGCTTCAGCGTCAACTCGCTGCTGACCCTCGGGCTCTGCTTCGCCACCATCGGCGGCGTGGCGTGGACGTTCCAGCAGCCGCTCGAAGACGCCTTGGTGAACCTCAGCTACACCGTGCAACCTATCGATACAGACACAACCCAACCCCCGTCAGCCGCGGGGCGGTAGCCCCCGGTCACAGGCCCGGACGAATCGAGGGCGCACGCCCCGGCGACGATCGGGTCTCGCCCCCTAACCGCCGCCCCCAGGCATGGCCGAACAGTCCGGCGACAAAACGTACGACGCAACCCCGCACCGGCGCCAGCAGGCGCGGGAGAAGGGGCAGGTCGCGTACAGCCAGGACCTTGGCTCGGCGGCTTTGTTGGTCGCCGCCGCGCTGATCCTCACCGGCCTGGGCCCACGGGTGGCCGACACCGCCGCGCGGATGCTCCGCCGCCAGCTCGGGGACGTTGGGCACCTGCGGTCGACGCCCGAGGGCATGATGCACCAGCTTGTGGAGATCGGCGGGGCGGTCGGGTTGGCGCTGCTGCCCATCTTCGGCCTGCTGATGCTGTCGGCGGTGGCGGCCAGCGCATTCCAGACCGGGCTGCTGTTCGTGCCCAACCGGCTGGCGCCGGACCTGTCCCGGCTGAGCCTGCTGCAGGGGCTCAAGCGGATTGTTTCGCTACAGGGATTCATGCGGCTGGGCTTCGGGCTGTTCAAAGTGGCCGTGGTGTCGGCGGTGAGCGCCGTGGTGGTCGTGCTGCGATCGGAAGAGATCCTTAATGCGGGCGCGTTGTCGATCGGCGGTCTGGCGGTGCTGACCGGCGAGGTCGCCGTGCAGGCTCTGCTGTGGGTCGGCGTGGCGTTGCTGGTGCTCGCGCTGGCGGATTTCGCGTTCCAGAAGTGGAAGCACGAGCAGGACCTGAAGATGACCCACCAAGAGGTCAAAGAAGAGATGAAGAACCTGCAGGGCGACCCGCAGGTCATCGCCCGCCGGCGGCAGGTGCAGCGACAGCTGGCGCTCAACCGGATGGGGCAGGAGGTACCGAAGGCGGACGTCGTGGTGACCAACCCGACGGAGTTGGCGGTCGCCCTGCGGTACGACGCGGAGAAGATGGCCGCCCCGATCGTGGTGGCCAAGGGCGCCGGCGTAGTGGCCCAGCGGATCCGTCGGTTGGCGTTGGAGAGCAACGTGCCGATCGTCGAGCGGAAGCCGCTGGCGCAGCTGCTCTACAAGGAGGTCAGCATCAACCACCCCGTGCCCGACAAGAGCTACGCGGCGGTGGCCGAGGTGCTGGCCTACGTCTACCAGCTCAAGGGCAAGAAGCCGCCAAAGCCGCCGCGCGCGGCGTAGGGTCTCGGGCCGCCATGGGTCGGTGACTTGCCGGTCGATCGACTCGGCTTCTCCCCCAGTTTGTTGTCGAAACCGGCCACCCAGTGTGTTCCAATGAAGGGGTTGCTGCGTAAGCGGTGCGCGTTCATGCCGCGTCCGAAAAGCTGGGCGCAAGCGCGGGGGCAGCCGAGACTTTTGTCCCTATCCCGCCCTGCCGAGGGACAAAAGTCGGGCGAGCACGGAACCGACGAGAACTGAATACCCTGCTATACAAGCACGAAACGAATCGGAGCGGCGCCGCGTGGGCCGACTTTTGTCCCTAAGAATCGATGCGCCAGAACGGGACAAAACTCCGGACCGCGGTTACGCGGCCCGCTGCAGGTCGGTAAACAGCCGCTCGAGCCCGCGGCGGCTCTTGCCCCAGTCGAACGCCTGACCCTCGATCTTGGTGGCCGCCAGGACCTGGCTGCCCTCCGCCGCCCGTTCGACAGTCACCAGCAACCTGCCCTCCAGCGCAAGCAGGTCCGACGGGAACGTTGCGACCAGCGTGCAGGCGTCGTCGGCCTGCTGAACCTGCTGCAGCTCCTGCCCCCGTTCGGCCAGCGAGCAAAGTACTCTAACCAGTGTCTCGCCGGGCGGCGCGTGCACCCGCTGGCGCTGCTCCTTGCCGGTCTTGACGCCCCACGAGGCGTACAGCGGCTGAACCACGCCTGCGAGCTTGTCCAACGGCACTCCGATCGACATGACCGAGCCCGCCATCGCCAGGAACTCCTCGCCGCTGAGCCGCTTGCGGCTGCGGGCGGCGCCCGCCTGGATGCGGGCTCGGGCCTCGGGCGCGCGGACGACCTCCTCGAAGCAGATCAGCTGCCGCCAGTCACCGACCGGTGCCGCCGGACTGGCGGCCAGGGGCTGACCACAGCTCGAGCAGAACTTGTTCTCCGCCGACGCGCCGCAGTGCGAGCAGTACCGCGCCGCGGGGGGTTGGTTGGCCGAGTCGAGCGACGAAAGGAAATCGCGTTGCATGCTGACGCTCCTCTGCGGCGGTTCCGGCCGGCGCACACCGCCGTGTCCTCCTTGCATCGGCGTGCGGGGCTGGCCGACTGCAATCGAACGACGGCCACACGCCTGGTCGCGCGACGACCAGCGCCGGCACGCTAGCAACGGCGGCCCATTGATTGCTGGCGCCAGCCGCGTGTATCAATCAGGGGCGCACGCCCGTCTGCTGCCATCCCGAAAGGAGCCTGATGCCTATCGAAACCCCCACGTCGAAATCGCCCGTAGCAACTCAGATGCATGCTGGGCGGGCCATTGCCGCGCTGCTGACTTTGCTGGCCTCCACCTCAACGCCAGCCGTCGCACAGGATCAAACAGAAGCGGAGTCTAACGCGGAGGCTCGGACGGTGGCCGTGGCGGTGCGCGACGCCCCGCCCTTCTCGATGAAGAACGCTCAGGGGGAGTGGACCGGCATCTGCGTCGACCTGCTGCGCGAGGTGCAGGCCGAGATCCGCGCGGCGGGCAGGGAGGTCACGATCGACTACCGCGAGATGGGCCTGGACGAACTGCTCGACGCGGTCGAGCGGGGCAAAGTCGACATGGGGGCCGGCGCGATCACGCTGAACTACGAGCGAGAGCTGCGGATGGACTTCACCCACCCCTTCTACAGCTCGGGTTTGGGCATCGCCGTGGGCGCCAACCAGCGCGACCAGGGCTGGCTGGGCATCGCGTCGGCGGTGATCTCGCCGACGTTCATGAAGGTTGTCGCGGCGTTGCTCGCCGCGCTGCTGATCAGCGCTGTGGCGGTGTACTTCTTTGAACGCCGCGGCAACCCCGAACAGTTCGGCGGCGGCCCCGCACGGGGCATCGGGTCGGGTCTGTGGTGGGCGGCCGTCACGCTGACGACCGTCGGCTACGGCGACAAGGCGCCCAAGACGCTGCCGGGCCGGCTGATCGGGCTGGTGTGGATGTTCGCCGGTTTGTTCATCATCGCCAGCTTCACCGCCTCGGTGACGTCGGTGCTCACCGTGACCCAGCTCAAGACCGGGATCTCCGGACCCGGCGACTTGCCCAGCGTGCGGGTGGCGACCGTCGAGGGGTCGACCGCGGAATCCTACCTCCGCAACCGCGGCATCGTGCCCGAATTGTTTAGCGGCGCCGCCGACGCGCTGGGCGCGTTGCGGCAGGAGCGGGTTGCCGCGGTGGTGTATGATGAACCCATACTCCGCTACCAGATCAACCAGGCGGACGCCCCCGGCCTGCACGTGCTGCCGGTGACCTTCGAGCCCCAGGAGTACGCGTTCCCCATCCCGGACGGCAGCCCGCTGCGGGAACGCATCAACCAGTCGCTGCTCCGCACCACGAGCCAGCCGGGCTGGCGGGAGGTGCTGAACGGCTACCTCGGCGAGCCGCCAACGCCATGACCCGGCCGGACGCCCGCAAGCCACGACCCCTGACCGGCGGCAACGCTCGCCAAGGACCCCGCATGTTTCGTAAGCGTCGCCCCAGGATTGGCGCCCGGCCCGGCACCCTGTCGATCCCCAGGCAGGCGCCCGAGCCGAAGATCCACATGATCACGTACGATCACCAGCAGCTGCACGACACCCCCGTGGAGGACGTGGCCGAGCTGGAGCGGGCGTTCGACACGTCGACCGTCGCGTGGGTGGACGTGCAGGGCTTTGGCGACCGCTCGCTGATGCACCAGCTGGGCGACATGTTCCACCTGCACCCCCTGCTGCTTGAGGACCTGGTGAACGTGCCGCAGCGTCCCAAGGCCGAGGACTACGACGACCAGATGCTGCTGGTCGTGCGGATGGTGAGCCTGGACGACGACGGCGAACCCAACTCGGAGCAGGTGAGCATTGTGCTGACCGAGCACTACGTGCTCACGTTCCAAGAGAAGCACGGCGACATCCTCGACCCGGTCCGGAAGCGGCTGCGGGGCGGCAAAGGACTGATCCGCCACCAGCGCGCCCCGTACCTGGCGTACGCCATCGCCGACACCATCATCGACGGCTACTACCCGGTGCTCGAGGCGATCGGCGAGGAGATCGACGACCTCGACGAGGTCGTGATCACGCAGCCCACGCCGGACCTGCTGCGCCGCCTGAACGACATGAAGAACCGGCTGGTGATGCTCCGCCGCTGGCTGTGGGCCCAGCGCGAGGCGATCAACACGCTGATGCGGGACGACAGCGAGCTGATCACCGACGAGCTGCGGGTCTTCCTCCGCGACACGTACAGCCACTGCGTGCAGACCGCCGAGGTGGCCGAGATGTACCGCGAGATGACCACCGGCCTGATGAACACCTACATGTCGGCGGTCGCCAACCGCACGAACGAGGTGATGAAGGTGCTGACCATCATGGCCAGTATCTTCATACCGCTAACGTTCCTGGCCGGAATCTATGGGATGAACTTCGAGTACATGCCCGAGCTGCACGTCCGCTGGGCGTACCCCGCGGTGTGGTGCGCGATGTTCGCGACCGCGGGCGCCATGCTGGGCTATTTCTGGCGGAAGGGCTGGCTGGGGGGCGACGGCTAACCCGCGGGCTACGGCAGCTCGCCGCCGGCCCGGGTTGCAAGGGAACGCCACACCTCAGGTTCTACCGCGTCCGTGGTGAACCGTGCCGACCCGTCACACAGCAGCGTCATGACCCCGCCGGGGTGCTGGCTGCGGGCGGCCAGGCGGCCCTTCTGCTGGCGGGCGTTCATGCAGTCCCAGTCCGGCGAGTTGGGCGCCAGCGCGTGGTTGTAGAGCGTGTTGCCGTAGTTGCCCAAGACCCACTTGGCGCCGCGTTCGCCGTTCCACTCGCCCCCGCCCGCCGAGCAGGCGTCGGGGGTTGTGTCGGCGCCGCCGGGGAGCTCCAGCATGTACTCGCCGGTTTGAGGTCCCGCAGGCGTCGGCAGATCGGCCGGCGCGGCGCCGGGTCCGAGGGTGCGTTCGGCGAACGCGGCGGTGTGTGACGAGCCGTCGGTCAGGTCCCGCATGCGGGTCTGCGAGCCGAGGTAGAACACGCCGTCGGCGTCGGTGAGGCTGCCGTAGTCAACGCCGCCCGAGCCGGCGTTGCCCGCGTAGCTGGTCGCGGCGAACTCAGTCCCGGGAACGCGAGGCGCCGCGGGGTCGCTCGGGCAGACGTACGCCGCGACCGGCGTGGTCGCCGCCTGGTAGTTGGCGTCGCCGCTGAACACAACGCCGCCGCCGATGCCAAACGTGGTTGGCGCCTGGGTGAGGTCCATCGTGGCGAACAGGGCGCCGTCCTCGAGGTACTCGAGCAGGTGGGCGTGGGCCGAAAAGATCTCCGGCAGCGGCGCGCCCCGGCCGGCCGGGAAATGCCGCCGCGAACCGTGGAACGACTGCATCGCCAAACCGACCTGCTTCAGGTTGTTCGCGCACGACGCCCGCCGCGCAGCGCCGCGGGCCGCCTGCACCGCCGGCAATAGCAGAGCAACCAGCGCCCCAATCACGGCGATCACCACCAGGAGCTCTACCAGCGTGAACCCGCGGGGGACGGCCCCTCGTCTCACGGGCATGCCCTACTCCTCGTACGTGACGCGGTACACCCGGCCGTTAGCGTCGTCGGTGAAAAGTAGCCCGCCGTCGGCGGTCACGACGACGCCCACCGGGCGGGCCCACGCGACCGGCCCCTCGGGGTTGGTCAAGAACCCTCGGACAAAGTCCTCGTAGTAACCCTTGGGGGAGCCGTTCTGATCGAATGGGACAAACACGATCTTGTACCCAACCCCGGTGTCGCGGTTCCAGGAGCCGCGGTGCGCGACGAACGCACCGTTGCGGTACTTCTCGGGAAACTGCTGCTGGTCGTAGAACGCGAGGCCGAGGGCCGCGGAATGCGACTCGAAGAGCAGGTCCGGCGTGCGGGTCTTGGCGGCGAGCTCCGGCCGCTCGCTCTTGCCGTCCTGCACCCGACGCGGGTCCAGGTTCTCCGGCTTCAGGTACGCGTACGGCCAGCCATAGAACTCGCCCTCGACCACCTCGGTCAGGTAGTCCGGCACCAGGTTGTCGCCCAGCCCGTCGCGTTCGTTGATGGTCGAGAACAGCCGGCCGGTCTGCGGGTGGAAGTCGAGCCCCACCGGGTTCCGGAGTCCGGTGGCGTACTGGCTGCGGTCGGAGCCGTCGAGGTTCATGGTCAGCACACTGGCGCGGGGCGGCTCTTCGACGTCGGCGTTGGTGCGCGACCCGACCGAGACGAACAAGCGGTCGCCCTCCGGCGAGACCACCACGTTGCGGGTCCAGTGCTCGTTGTAGCCGCGTCCCGGCAGGTCGGTGATCTTCTGCGGGTCGCTCAGCGGAAGCGAGTCGGCGTTGAACTCGTACCGCAGGACCGCGTCGGTGTTGCCAACAAACAGCGCGCCGTCGGCGAACGCCATCCCGAATGGCATCCTGGCGCCGTGGTCCTTGTCGATCACAGTGATCTGCTCCTCGGCCACGCCATCCGAGTCGGCGTCGCGGAGCAGCACGATCTTGTCGCTCTTCGAGGCGGCGCAAAGCACTTCCCCATCGGGCGTGAGCGCCAGCCAGCGGGCGTCCTTCAGTTTGGCAAACTCGTTGACCTTGAAGCCAGCCGGCGCCTGCAGGCGTGGAGACTCGGGAACCGGTTTGACGTCGGGGCGTTTCTGGGCGCTCTCGGTGGCGAACGGCTTGGGCAACGTGTCCACGGAGACGTGGATCGGCTCGGGCACAAACGCGTCCACCTGGATTGCGTCCGAGGCTTGCGAAGCGGGGCACAACAGCAGGAACGCAACAGCAAGACCGGTCGCACGGAAACGTCGGGACATTTGTAGAGAGCTCCTAGGGGCGTCGTCTGGGCAGGCGCGCTGTATGCGGGGCGCCACCGCAACAACGCGCGGCATGCGGCCCCACTTGAGACACCACCCTACTCTAGTCGAGCGACGCTGCCGAAGACAGAACCCTCTCCCGCAACGGGAGCCAATTCGTCAGGTACTGACGCCGCTCCGCCCAACCCCGCCGCCACGCGGCCCCCGTCGACTAGCGGAACATGTCCACCGAGAAGGTTGCGTTGCTCGCCACGGGCAGCAGCGGTCGAGCGGCCCGACCTGCTGCCGAGCGTCCGCCCGGGAAGTATTCGAATCCAAGAAATGCGTCCACCGTGCCGGTGTCGGCAGGCGTGATAAAGTTGGCCTGCCCGGTCAGGCTGAGAAAGTCCGTCAGCGGAACCCGGAAGTCCGACCCGAACACCACCATCGTGTCACGACGTGGCCAATCGCCCAACGCGGCGTTGACCTCGGCGTGGCCGTCCGCCAACCCCAACCAGCCACGCACCGAACCCCCGGTGGGCCAGGTGTGCCGCCAGTAGAGGCTCGCCTGATTGATTGGCCTGAGGTAGACGCCCGCCGCTCCGAACGAACCGGCGTCGCCATGCCCGTGGAGCATCGCCATGACGCCAGCGCGGTCGCTGCACCCGAGGTCGTAGCCCAGGTCGCCACGCCACTGGCCAAGGAAGAAGTCGTCGTAGGAGTCCTGCCAGAGCAGGTCGTAGACAATGGTCCAGTGCACGCCAGAGTCGGTGTGCTGGAACAGGCCAAGCGTAGTGAACGACTGCAACCGACTGCTCGAGCCCTCGACGCGTTCCACAACCTGCACCGCGTTGTCCGTGGCCACCACCGCCGTGCCGACCTGCAGGCCGAGACCCGAGTTGCTCGAGATCAGCCGACCGTAGTTCACCGCCACGCGGGCGCCAAAATGGGCGTTCACGCCGAAGTCTTGCGGCTGCTTCGAACCTTCCAGCCCGGCGAACAGCGACCAGTCGTCTCGGCAGGAAGGTTCACAGCACTGTTCCGAGAGGAACGCGACCGGAGCAACCAACGGGTCGACTGCTACCTGCGTGTCAGGCAGACGCTGAATGCGGCTCGACAGGTCGTCCGCCGGCACCGCTCTGGCGCCCAGCAGGCTGGCGGCGGCAATAATAGCAATCCACAGGTTCCGCATCCTTGCGACTCCGGGGGCTCTCGAACCACATCGACTTCCGGCCAGTCCTTCGGCCGCCACGCCCAATACATGACAACGTGGTCCGATTATCTCATCGAGAATCGTTCCCGTCAGCGATGACGGGAAACCACCAATTGCCGACGGGGCGCCTCTGGCAAGTTTTGCGGGCGGGCGCCTAAGCCAGCTCGACCATCAACTGCTCGATCGCCTGCATCTGATCTTCAACCCGGCTCTCCAACTGGTTGCTTTCGAGCCAGCTCTTGAGTGAGGCGACCGAGTCGGCGCAGACCTGCGTACCCGCCTCCGCATCGAGGATGCCGAGCACTTTCTCCTGCGGCATGCCGTCGCGGTAGGGCCGTGACGCGGTCATCGCCTCGTACATGTCTGCCACGCACAGCATGCGGGCGCCAATCGGCAGCTCACCGGCGGGGATGCCGCGGTGGTACCCACGGCCGTCCAGCTTCTCGTGGTGGGCGGCGGCAACGTGGGCCAGGTCCTGGAAGCACCCCGCGCGGGCTAGTATGTCGTGCGTGAATCGTGGGTGCTGCTGCAGCTGCCTGAACTCGTCGTCGGTGGGCTTGCCCGGCTTGTCCAGCACAGCGTTCGACACGCCCAGCTTGCCGAGGTCGTGCAGCAGCGCCATTCGACGGAGCGCGCGCAGCTCGACAGCAGTGAAACCTAACTGCTCGCCCATGCCAACAGCGATCTTCGCGACCTCGTCCGAGTGCCGAAACGTCCACGGGCTCTTGGCGTCGACCACCCGTGCAAACCCCTCGGCCACGCGGTCGATGCCCGCCTCGTCGATCATCATCACCCGGTCGGCGGGCTCGTAGACAGCCACGGCCTCGTCCGGAGTGGCTGAGGCGAGTTCGATCCACAGACGGTCGTCCGCGGCAAGCCCGGTGAGCGCGTCGACCAGCGCCGGCTCAAACCAGCCGCCGCGCCGTGCGACCGCCATCGAGTCGGCCGCGTCACGCCCCAGCTGCGACAAGAACACCTCGTAAGTTTGCGCAAGCCCGGCGATCCGCGCCAGCGGCGAGATCTCGAGCCCCTGCCGCCCCTGCGGGTGGCCCTGCCCGTCCCAGTGTTCGTCGAGGTGCAGGATCGCCAGCGCGACCCCCTCGCTGAACCCCATGCTTCGCGCGATGTCGGCGCCGCGTTCGCAACGGGTCTCAACAAGCTGCTGCGCGCCCTTGGGACCCTGCAGCATCACCGCGGCGATCTTCAGCGCCCGCTGCACCGGCGATCCGCCGGGCGCGACCTGCTTGGTCAGGAACTTGAAGCTCTCGGACATCTTCGGCCAGTCGACCGACTTGAGGTCGCGTTTGACGGTCCGGTCGTCGGCGCCGAACAGGTAGCACATCTTCGACGCGTTGCTGCTGCACCCCAGGTCCTTCAGGAGCAGCGCATAGAACAGGTCGGAGCGGTCCGCTTCGGGGAGGCCGATCAGCTCGGCCAGACGCATCCCGATCAGGCAGGTCCGGGCCGCGTGGCCAGGGGGCTGGCCCTCGGTGATGTCGAGCGAGTACGACAGCGCCGCCACGAGTCCAGACATCTTCACCGTGCGTTTCGCGGTCGGCGAGAACCCGACGGCGATCGGCGACACGAAGTCGGTGTTGAGGTCGGTGGTCTGCTGAGACATGGCCCAATGCTGCTGCGTGGCGGAAAACCGCGACATTCGAAATCGAGCGACGCGCGGTATTGAAAAGTAGCTCACCGCACCCTGCCAGCCTGTTACTGGCAATTCAATCGACCCAATTGCTCCTTGCGATTCCGTACCTAGCCCGCAGGTTTCGCAACACCCCTCTCAACCGCTCCCCCACCTCTGGGGGTCCTGCCCGTAGTATGCCCGCATCGACTCATACAGCTCTGGTTCACGCTCGACCAGCCGCTGCGGCATCTGGAAGAACACCTCGCTGGCCACGGCGAAGAACTCGCTGCGGTCGGTGGCGCCGTAGCAGTCCATCACCGGGTGGCTGCGACGCCGGCAGTCGTGCCGGAGCCGGGCCAGGGCCGACTCGAGGTTCGCTACCCACCGCTCCGCTTCCGACGAGTCGTTGAGCGGGGGGACGCCATCGGTGCTGCGGCCGTTGAGCATATCAAGCTGGTGCGCGAACTCGTGGGCCACCAGGCTGCGGCCCATGTTCCGGCCCTCGCCGGCGCGCTGCACGTCACTCCAAGAGAGGACCACCGGGCCGCGGTACCAGGCCTCGCCGAGACGCGCCGACTCGTGCTCCACCACCACCCCGCCCCCCGGTGAGTGGGCCTCCGGCGCGCGGTAGGCGTCCGGGTAGACCAACACCGACAGAACGCGGTCGAAGTACTCCTCCTTGAACCCAAGCGTCACCAGGGCGATCTGAGCGGCGATGGTGAGCCGGATCTCGTCGGTCATCGCCAGGCCGCCGCACCCCTCCCAGTTCTTTTCTCGGAACACCACGGCGGCGGTCTGGCGGAGCCGCTGCTGCTCCTCGTCCTCCAGCGAGTCGTACTGCCACAGCGCCGCCGGCAAGAGCTCCAGCAGCTCGTCGGAGAGCCCCTCTTGGGCGATGCGGCGACGCGAGCGTTTCTTCAGCCAAGAAAAGATCATAGGGCGGGCGGTCCGCAGGTCGAGGCGGGGTAGTGTGCGGTGGCTTACTCGTTGCGGAGGTCGACGAACCGCTTGGCCTTGCCGTCGCTCCGCGGCAGCGACGCCGGCGGCGCTAGACGGACCTCGATCGTAAGGCCCAGCCGCAGGCTGAGCTCGCGGGCGATGCGGCGTGGGTCCTGCAGCCGGTCCTCCACCTCCACGACCAGCTCGTCCATCTCGCCGGCGCGGCGGGCGGTCATGCGGTACTCCACGACCTCCGGGAAGCCGCGCACGATCTGATCGATCGCCGTGGGGAACACGTTGACGCCGCGGATAACCATCATGTCGTCGGCCCGCGACACGACGCCGCCGTCGAGGAACACGAACCGGTTCTCGCCGTCGCCGCTCCAGACCGGCCGCACCAAGTCGCCCGTGCGGTAGCGGATAACCGGCGCGCCGGCGCGCCCCAGCGTGGTCAGGACAAGGTGCGACAGCTCGCCCTCGGCGGCGGGTTCCCCCGTTTCGACAGAAACGAACTCCGCCAGGAACTGGCTCTCGTTGACGTACACGCCCCTGCCCTCCCGCTCGCGGCCGGCCTGCTCGCCGTAGCCCCACGGGCCGACCTCGGTGGCGCCGGTGTGGTCCAGCACCCGCGCGCCCCACGCCTGCTCCATCCGATCGCGGACCGCGGGGAGGCTGCCGCCGGGTTCCCCGGCGACGATGATCGTCTCCACGCCCAGACTGGCAAGCCGCGTCTGCTGCTCGGCCGCAACCTCCGCCAATCGCATCGCGTAGTTTGGCGTGCAGAGCAGCACGTTGGCGCCCGTCCGCTGGATCAGGTCCAGCCGCGCGGGGCTCCCCATGCCGCCCCCGGGGATCGTGAGCACGCCGCGGGCGGCCAGCGCGTCGAACGCGCTCCAGAACCCGACGAACGGCCCGAACGAGAACGCCAAGAGCGCGCGGTCGGCGGCCGTCACGCCGGCCGCGTCCAGCACGTACTGCCAGCCCTCGATCCACCACTGCCAGTCTTCGGCCGTGTCGCGCACGGCCAGCGGACGGCCGCGCGAACCAGACGTCTGGTGGAACCGCACGTAGCGGTCGAGCGGGTACGTGCGGTTGGCGGCCTCGTCGCCGCGAGGGCCGGCCAGCAGCTCGTCTTTGTGCGTATAAGGCAGCCGGCGGAGGTCGTCGAGCGTGGCCACCTCGCCCGGCGCCTCTGCCAGCTTGTCCGCGTAGAACCCGCCGGCGGCGCGGAGCTCGGCCAGCAGCGGGTTGAGTTTCTCAAGCTGCCGCGCCGTCAGCGCGGCGCGGTCCAGGCGTTCCCACCGGCGGCGGTCGTCGTAGCTAGAAAGCGGCATCCGCTTAGCATACCCCGGAACGCTACCGTGACGGTAGGACGGCCGCCGCGGGAGCGCCGATGCACATCAGCGACTTCTGTGTGCGAACATACATCCGGTTGCCGACAACCGCGGGCGTCGCCTCGGTTCCTTCTCCGATGGCGTTCTTGGCCAGCACGCGGCAGCCGCTGCGATCGACCGCCAACGCCACCGCCTCGCCGTCCATCGAAACGTTCCAAACCACTCCGCCAGCGTCCACCGGCGAGCTGAAGAAGTTGCCGCCGATCCGCTCAAGCCAGAGCTGCTCGCCGCTTGCCAGGTCGACCGCGCCTACCGTGCCGCGGTCGTGCCACATGATCAGCATGCCGTCCACCGCCAGCGGCGTGGGCACATACGGCGCCGCCTTGGTGATTTGCAGCGCCACCTCGGGATCGCCGCCGGGCTGCCCGGGCGGGCGGACGCCCACCATCAGCTTGCCGCCGCCACCGCTGCCGCTCGCCTCCAGCACCATCCCGCCGGCGTAGATCGGCGAGCCGACGCACCGCTGCGGGAAGACCCCCGCGGCCGTCCAGACCACCTCGCCCGACTTGAGGTCTAGGGCGTCCATGCTGATCTCGCTGCTCCCCACCACCAACGCTTGGCCGCCCGCGGCGGTTGGGATCACCACCGGCGTGTCGTAAGAGGCCGTTCCGGGTGTGAGCTCGCGGCGCCAGCGTTGCTCGCCGGTGCGGGCGTCGACGGCCAGGACAAACGCGGCGGACTTCTGGTTGCTCGCCAGGTAGACTGTGCCATCCTCAATGATCGGCGATCGGCAGTAGCCGTGCCGGCTGTCGTACGCGCCCAACTCCTTCCGCCACAGCTCCTCGCCATCGACGGTGAACGCGGCCAGGTAGAACGACTTCGCGTCGGCCCAGCTCATGGCCACCACGCCGCCGCCAACCGCAGGCGTGCCGGACGCGTAGCTGTTCATCGCGTGGAGGTGAGTCGGCGCGCCGGGCTGCGCCGACTGCCACAGCCGCCGGCCGGTGAACGCGTCGCGGCACTCCAGGCGGATGCCGGCCGACTCGGGCTCGCCCGCCACCACGTACAGCCGATCGTCCTGCACCACCGGCGACCCGTGGCCCACCCCTCCCAGGTCGACCCGCCAGAGGGTGTTCTCTGGCGCCCAGTTCAGCGGGATGCTGGCGTTGGGCGCCGCGCCCGCGCCGTTGGGCCCCCGGAACCGCGGCCAATCTTCGCCAAATGTGTCCCCAACGCCCCACAGCGTCGAGAACGCCAGCACCATCACCCAGCTAACCTTGCTTGCCACGACGTTCCTCCTTTAATTCTTGTCCCCAGCACCGCCCAACCGTTTTCGACCGGCCCGATCGCCCCGTCAAGCTTTGTGGCGGCGACTTCGGACCGATCCGCAGACACGATCAGCGCCTCTGGCATCCTAATTGGACCGAAATGGGGGCCCGGTTTCTATGGAAATCTGTCCGGTTAGCCCTCCGAACCGGTCTGCACGACGGCCACCGAGTTGCCGTTTTGCTGAGGATTTGCACCGAATGCGCGTCAGATTCTGACCCGATCGGCTCATTACAAGAAGCAGGTGTGACCAACAGGGCTACCCCGAACCGCACAGGGCGTCACGAAGTTGGCGCATACCTGCTTGTTCTACTTCCTTGTGCTCGACTCCGCGATTCCGCGGATTTGGCGACTCCGTACTGCGTGCTACCTCTCTGCGCGCCCGGTCGGGTCGCCATAGCCGTGCAAGCCTTCTTAGTCGCCCCTCGGATCTACATCACCAGAATCCAATCTTTATGGCCCCGCTTGAAAGGTAACTCCCACCGCGACGCAGGCCGCCACGCGGGGCAGCGTGGCGACTTGCGGCCGCGGAACTCAGCAAACCCATCACCCACAAGCCACACACACTCAACTCAACCCCTCACGTCGGACAGCAGCGCCCCGCCGCGTTCTCTGACGACCGCCTCCTCGGAGCACCAACGATGAATCACGCGACCGCTCGTCGGGAACTTACGTTCCTCAGTGTTTGGGTCACCTGCCTCGGCCTCGTGGCCACTGCCCCGGCCGGCGAGACCATCCTGGCCGACTGGAACACCACCACCACCTCTAATCTCGGCATCGACTGGACCACCGACGCGGGAACCACGCTGTCGATTGTCGGCGCCGAAGAGTTTACCCAGCCGGTGCCGTTTGAGGGCGAGGGCCTGCTGAAGGTGGTCAACCCGTCGGGCTGGCAGGCGGAACCCAACTCGCCCTGGATCTTCCTCTCCGGTGGCGGCGGGGCCGGCCTCGCCTCGGCCGTCGGCGCCGGCACGGAGCTGCGCTTCGAGGCCTTCACGCCGCAGGACTTCGCGTGGCGCGAGATCGCCGTTGTGTTCCTCGGCGGCGTCGGCGACGGGCCGCAGATCCTCCCCTGGACCCAGTACCAATACTCGTTCACCGCCGAAGCGGAAGGGCTGAATGAGTTCTCGGTCAACCTGACGCAAGAGATCGAGTCCGAAGGCGAGATGCGGGCCATCAACGACATCGTCACCCAGCTTTCGGAGCCCGGCAACTGGTTCAACCTGTACCTCATCCCGTTCGGCCAAGAGAACCTCGACCTGGGTGACACCACCACCTACCTCGACAACCTGCGGGTGATCACGCCGGATGGCGTAGCTGGCGACTACAACGGCGATGGCGCCATCGACGCCGCCGACTATACCGTGTGGCGTGATACGCTGGACTCCACGTCCGACCTCCGTGCCGACGGCAACGGCAATAGCGTCATCGACGCCGGCGACTACGACGTCTGGCGCACCAACTACGGCGCTGGCGGCGGGCTGTCGGCCGCCGCCGCGGCCCCGGAACCGGCCGGCCTCGCGCTGGCGGCCGGCCTGTTATCCACAGGCCTGGTCGGGCGTCGACTCCGGAAGTAACCCCCGCATGCTCTGCTCCCGCTAGAAGCCCCGAGGGATCGCGAGTGCTGACTCGGACAGCCTTGATAAATCGATCGCAGGCGGCGGCCCTGCTGGCGTTGGGCTGCGTGCTCGGCCCCATGCTGGGCTGCGGCGACGGCCACCCCTACCGGGTGACGCCCGTGCGGGGCAGCATCGCTTACGAGGACGGCTCGCTGATCCCGGCCGAAGGCATCACGCTGCGGTTCGAGTCGCAGGAGCCGCCGGTGAACCCCAAGGAGCACCCGCGGCCCGGGCTGGTGGAGGTGGACGTCAGCAGCGGCGAGTTCGGCGCCCCCACCACCTACGACTACCAGGACGGCGTTGTGCGCGGCCGACATAAGGTGCTGGTCCAGGTCACCGGCGCCCAGCCCGGCGCGCCGGCGTCGGGTCAGGCGCTGATCCCCAAGGGGTACGGCTCGGCCGCGTCGACGCCGCTCGAGGTTTCATCGGGCGACAGCCCGTTCGAGTTCCGCATCCCCAAACCATAACCCCGTCAAGACAGGGCGCACGCACGCGTCGCCCAACCGAGAGAAGGCAGCCCCATCATGCCCGCACAATTGCCCGCCGGACGCCCGCGTTGGCCCTCGGCCTTCACACTAGTTGAACTGCTGGTGGTGATCGCGATCATCGGCGTGCTGGTGGCTTTGCTGCTGCCGGCGGTGCAGTCGGCCCGCGAGGCGGCCCGCCGCGCGGCCTGCGTGACCAACGCCAAGAACATCTCGCTGGCCACGCTCAACTACCACGACACCTACAAGCGGTTCCCGGCCGCGATGGAGCTCAACTTCTTACTGCCCGACGGCAGCAAGAACCAGGCCGTGGTCGGCGGCGGCGCGCCGGGCAAGAACCCCAACCAGACCACCACCGCGCTGGTCGACATCCTCCCGTTCATGGAGGAGCAGCCGCTGCACGACCGCTTCGACTTCACGCAGCCGCTGTCGGCCGACATCAACCGCGATCCCCGCGGCACGCTCATCGAGTCGTACCTCTGCCCGTCCGACAGCGGCTCCGAAACGCCGTTTCGGCTGGAGGGCGGACCGGACAACTGGGCCCGCAGCAACTACGCGGTCAACTCGTCTATCGACCATCTGTTCCCCGGCAACTACATCACCCGCCCATTCAAGAAACAGCCGTTCGAGAACCTCTACCGCTGGGACGACCGGCAGTGGACCCGCGGCGTGATGGGCTGCAACCTGGCGTTGAGCCTCAAGAAGATTACCGACGGCACGTCCAAGACCGTGCTGCTGGGCGAGGTCCGCATCGGCCTGGTCGACCTCGACCCACGGGGCGTGTGGGCGCTCGGCTGGGCCGGTTCCAGCAGCCTGTGGGGCCACTCCACCGACGACGCCGCCGGCGGCCCCAACACCTGCCAGGTGGGCGCCGACAACCTGGTGCAGGGCCAGCAGATGGTCGACGCCTACGGGTCGGAGGGCTACCGCCAGGAGTGCATGCACCCGGGCGCGCTCGGCTCGAGCCTCAGCAGCCAGGCCACGCTCCGCAGCCGCCACCCCGGCGGCGTGCACGTCGCGATGTGCGACGGCAGCGCACGGTTCATGGTCGACAGCATCGAGGCGAAAGTGGTCGACTTCGACGAGGGCCAGATCCAGGAGGACGGCCTCCGCACGTTCGAGCGCCTGATGGCGTCGCAAGACGGGCAGCTCATTCAGGACGACTCGTTCTGAGATCGCGCGGCTTCACTCGGCGAGCCGCGAGCCGCGACGGCGCCAGCGTTCTGCCGGCTCACTCCCCACCGGCCAGCGTCGATAGCGCTCGGTAGGCGGTCGGTTCCATCGCCTCGCTGAGCAGCCGCACGGATCCGTCGAGGAACAAGAAGCAGGCGCCCCCCGGGTGGCTGCTGCGGAAGTTGCTCGTCGCGTGAGGGCCGCCGTTAAGGCTGCTCTGGCAGTTGGTGATCCCCGCGGTGACCAGCAGCGTGTTGGTGACCGGCCGCTTGTTGATCGGCTCCAGCGTGCAGCCGTAGTTCGATGTGCTCAGGAACCCGGGCAGCATGAAGTCCGCCGACAGGTTGCCGATGATCCACGGGTAGGCCGCCGACACGGCCGCGGGGTCGGGCGTTGTGCAGCCGCGTCCGTTGCAGACGCCCCACTGCTCGCCGCCGGCCGCCTCGCCCATGGCGAAGGTCTTGCTCAGCCCGTCGGTCACCTGCCCCAGCCGGTACTGCCGGCCGATGGTGAACGGGCCGACCTCGTCCTCGGGGTACGTGAACGTCACGCACCACGCGTCGGTGGCGCCGTGGTTGTACGCGTAGTCGCAGGTGGCGAAGGTGTCGCCGATCGGCAGGCCCAGCTCGGCGAAGATGCCGCTGACAAACGGCTGGTGCCCGTCCGAGGGGCACGAGAAGATCTCCACCGGCGAGCGGATCAGCTCGTCGGGCTGCTCCCAGTACGGCTTGCTCGGGTCGAACATGCCGGCCAGCGCCAGCTCCTCGAAGTACGGCAGCATCACCGACGTGGCGTTGGCGGTGATATCGGACGGGCCGTACGGCGACTGCGCGACCGTGCCCGCCGGCAGGATCTGGTGGGCAGAATCATAGTTAGCCATCGCTAGGCCAAACTGCCGCAGATGGTTCAGGCAGCTGGAACGGCGGGCGGCCTCGCGGGCGGCCTGCACGGCGGGCAGCAGCAGCGCCACCAGCACCGCGATGACCGCAATCACCACGAGCAGCTCGACCAGCGTGAAGCCAGCGGTCTGGCGTCTAGTCGACCGACCCATTGATGCTCCCGATCCGGGCCGTGCGTTCGGCGTTCGACTCGCAGAACAGGCGGTACGCCCTGAGGGTGTCAAAGGTCTCGACGATGCGGACCACGCGGCCGTGGCGGAACTCGTAGACGTGCTGCCAAGAAAGCCGGTCTTCCCGCCGGTTCGCGCGGCAGCGGAGGTGGTCGAAGCCGCGGAGGATGACAAAATCGCCCCCGGCGCGGACGTCGCTAAACTCGGTCGGCGCCATGAAGTCGAGGGTGGTCATGGCCGTGTCCCGCAGCCGCTCCACGCCCCCGATGCCGCGGTACGCTCCAGTGAACGGGATCATGCCGTCGCCGACAATCTCGATCTGGGCGTCACGGGCGAGCGTCTCGGCGAAACCGCCGAGGTCCATCTCGTAGGCGTACCTCTTGAGCGCCGAAAGGATCCGGTCGATCTGTTGGTTGCCGATGCGGGCGGTGATCAGCTGGTTCCCGTCGGCGACCACATCGCTAAGCACGGCGCCGAGCGCCTCGGCGATCTGCTCCAGCGAGTCGATCCGCACCTGGGCGCCGGTTTCCGCGGAGCGGACGGTCCGCTCGCTGACGCCGGCCGCCACGGCGAGTTCCAGCTGGGTCATCCGCCGGGCGCGCCGCAGGTCGCGGAGGATCTTAGGCGAGGCGGACAGCGAGGGGTGACGGTTCGGGCCGGTAGCGGCCGCCGTGCCATTGGCCATCGTCCCGTTGGTCGTCGCGAGTGTCTCTGCCAAGACGATTCCTCGGTGTCGATTGGAACGACAGTCTAGCCGCGGCTTGCCCACCCGCGCGGCGCGGCAAACCGCTGTCAAACTTGCCGGGTACTTGCCGGTCTCGCGGATCGGGACGCAGGTAGAATACGTCCCAAGGACGAGGCCGGTTCATTGTATTGCCGGCCATGTTCGCCCGCAACAAATTGCGGACGCATTAGGATTGCTGGAACTCTGCTCGCGGGTACCACGTCTCAAAACAACTCGCGTCCGACCGCATACACACGCTCGCTTACGGGACCCTCCGAACGCAACCGCGTACGGCGACACCGAAGCGAGCGTGTTTTTTTGTCTGGTTCTGCCCGCCTGGTCGTGAAGTCGCGGGATGTCGCAGGCGACTCGTCACTGGTTCCCACATCGTGGGCTGACCGTGCCGCCGGCGCACCATCGCTAAGAACGTTGCGTTTGTGAGCACGTTTTCACTCCGGAAGCGAAACCCGGCCCTTCTTATTGCGTCTTCTGGCGCCAACTTTTCCAGGCCAGCGCCGCCGCCCTGGTGAGGGCTTCTAGGAGTGCGGCATCCTCTCTGCGACTACTCTGCAGGAAGTTCTATCTCACGTCCCAACGCGACCACGTCCGGAAAGATCTCTGCTAGCGTATTACGCATGCCGCGATCCGCTCGCCGATAGGTAGCATCAACCTGTCGAGTAAGAACCTCCATCTCGTAGCCCTCTTCCTCCCAGTTCTTGTGCAGCGACTCCAGGTAGTAGCGTCTCGCATACGAGAACGCCCAGATGTCGTCTGTCGCAAGCCACTTGGGGATGAGGAGCTTGCGGACGGCTGAGTACCTCCAAGCTGCCCTTCGCGACGAATCCATCAGCCTGCGGTCGCAGTCGACTTGAACGAACAAGGACTGCCCGGGGTGCTGAAACGCGTCGATCACGTCGCCCGCGGCGCGGTCCCCGTCCAGCCGCCAGAGATGCGAGATTGCCCAGGTGGTGGTCAGCTCGTTGTCATCCTGTAGGGCGGTCCGGCAGATCGGCCGCGGGTCTTGATTGGCGTGATGCCGTCGGTCCACGGTCTGGAGCAGGCGGCCTAGTCCAACTGCATCTTCAAAATCCGCTCGATCGGCCAACGGGATCGGATCGCGAACCGCGTCCTCAAAGATCGGGAGGTACGCGCCCGCGAAGAAGCAAGGCACACAGCGCACCTGGCCAGAACTCTCGGCGACCAAAGCCACTCCCCTCGCGTCTGCGCCCGGCAGACCGGCAACGCGATTGGTGAAGCGTGGATAGTGCTCCGACGCCCGCACCCGCAACTGTCGTCCCAGGAAAGAGGCGTCTCCGCAGTACACCTCGTCTATCGCATAGACTAGTTCGACGGCGTCAGCTGGGCGGCCCGTTGACCGTGACCGCACCGTCGTCCTGTCGTTTTCCGACAGTAGGACTAGACTTGGCCGATTCTTCTCCTGCAGGTAGACCGCGTTGTCTGCCCAGAGGCAAATGCCGGTGGTGAGCTTGAGCTCTTCCCCCCGCGCAGATTCCATAGCCATGCTGGCAAGAAAGAAGGCGACCACCGCAACGCGATTTGTGTTCTGAGTCGGAATAACAATGCCCTCGAGGATTCGACGTTGGGACTATTAGCTTCCGACGGTTACCTGCCAGTCAGGAACCTGGTTGCAACAGGTCTCCGAGGAGGCGGCTACGTTTGCGGGGGCGACGTTTGCTACGGAGTCGCCACCACCAAGGTTCGGCGAAGAGGTTCTCAGGCGTGGTCATCTCTAACGCTCTTTTCGCCCAATAGAATCTCGCCATTTCTCGGTAGAAACCGGCCACCCCGCGCGGTCCAATGGGGGTGTTAGCGGTTTCTGTGCGGACCGTCTGATCGGGGCGCCGGCAACGAATTGATGAAGGAGGTGTCGACGGGTTAGGCGGCCGACTTTTGTCCCTATCGCGCGCAGTGAGGGACAAAAGTCGATCGACAGGCGGAGCCGCGAATAGTGTTCACACTGCTATACAAGCGCAGAACCGACGTTTGGGCTTGAGGTGGGCGCCGACTTTTGTCCCTAAGGATCGATAGCGCCAGAAGGGACAAAAGTACCCCGCTGCGAGTCGGCTGCACCGAGTGACCACATGAACTCCGCAATTAAGGTCCACACGGCCGCGAGGGGGTCCAAGCATACCGACGTTCTGCCGTTCATGCCCCCAGCAGCACAAACGGTCCGCCGAGTAGAAACTTCCAAGCGAGCACGGTCACCCAGTGGATGAAGACCGGCGGCCAGATTGACTTGGACCAGACGTACGACACCCCCGTGGTCAGCCCCAGGAGGAACACGATCGCCAGAAACGCCGGGCGCAGAAAGACCTCCCTGGCGTGCGGCACGAAGAGCCACGCCGCGAAGGGATGGGCGGCCGTGAAGACCACACTCGACGCCAACACACTGGCCGCCGACCTCCGGTTGATGCGTCCCAGCCGGTCAGGCGCGATCAGGGTCCAACGCCACAGCAGTTCTTCTAGCAGCGACGGCAGCACGAAGAACCCGGCGGCGAGTACGATAAAGCCAGCCACCGAATCGATCCGCGGGGCCACCCGCCCGAGGCCCGAAGATAGGTAAATAGTGGTCGCGGCGGCGGCGTAGCAGCCAAACAGCACGAGAAGCCATCCCAGGCAGCGGGGCGCGTCCCCGACGCCGAGCATCGGCAGCCGCCGTTCAAGACTCTGCTTTAGCCGTTGCATGGGCGGCCGCGGAGCGACGCTCACCGCTCGATGTGGTACTGCTCGATCTTGCGGTACAGCGTTGCGCGGCCGATGCCGAGCAGCTTGGCGGCGTCGGGCACGTTGCCGCCGGAGCGTTTGAGGGCCTCGACGATGAGCTTCTTCTCCCACTGGTCGATCTGCAGCGTGTCAAGCTCCTCGCGGCCGGAGTCGCGGAGCGCCAGGTCGTCGGGGAGGATCTCGTCGCCCTCGGCCATGACCACGGCGCTGTCGATCACGTTGCGGAGCTGGCGGACGTTGCCGGGCCAGCGGTAGTCCAGCAGCCGGTGGACCGCCTTGCCGCTGAGCTTGAGGCCGGGGCGGCCGTGCTGCTTGCGGAAGTGGTCCAGGAAGAACTCGACTAGGCGGCCGATGTCGTCGCCGCGGTCGCGGAGCGGCGGCAGGTACAGCTCGAACACGCTCAGCCGGTAATACAGGTCCTCGCGGAACTTCCCCTTGCGGACGTACTCCTGCAGGTCTTGGTTGGTGGCGGCCACCACCCGCACGTCGACCGAGACCGGCTCGGTGGCGCCGACCGGCAGGAACGGGTGGCCCTCCATCACGCGGAGCAGCTTGGCCTGGCCCTCGAGGGTCATCTCGCCGACCTCGTCGAGGAACAGCGTGCCGAGGTCGGCCTGCTGAAAGTAGCCGGTGTGGTCGCGGTCGGCGCCGGTGAACGAGCCGGCCTTGTGGCCGAAGAGCTGGCTCTCCATCAGGTCGGCGGGGATCGCGGCGCAGTTGACCGAAACCATCGGCCGCTCGGCGCGGGGGCTGGCGCGGTGGATCGCGCGGGCGACCAGCTCCTTGCCGGCGCCGCTCTCGCCGCGGACCAGCACGCAGCCGGCCGCGCGGGCCACGCGGCTGATCTTGGACTTGAGGGCGAGCATCGGCTCGCTCTCGCCGATCAGCTCGTCGTAGCCGGGGGAGGTGCTGACCAGCCGCTCGTAGTCGACCCGCATCGAGTTGTACTGCATCGCGCGGGCGAGCGCGGTGACCACGATGTTGGCGACCGAGATGATGAAATCGAAGTCGGACTGGCGGAATCGTCCCGCCTCGAGGTAGACGTGGATTGCGCCAAGCGTGCTGCGTTGGCCCTCGTCGCCGCGTTTGACGAGCGGCGCGCAAATGGCGTCGGCAAAGTGCTCAAGCTGCTCGCGCTCGTCGGGCCCGCCCTGGTTGGCGACCCACACCGCGTGCCCCTGCTTGGAAACCAGCTCCGTGAGTGACGGGCTGAGCGAAACTCGGTTGGCGGCGTCGGTTGGCAGCACGATCTTGGGACGCAGCTCGCCCTGTTCGTTGAGCCACAGGAAGCCGACCACCGACGCGCTGGTGCGGGTCTGCAGCAGGTCGAGCGCGGTGTGCACCACCTGGTCGGTGTCGCCGCTGCCGAGCAGCCGGATGCACAGCTGGTACAGCAGCATCAGCTCCTTAACCTGCTCAGCGTTGGGCAGCCCGGTGAGCGACGCCTCGTTGATGGCGCCCTCGGTGACCTCCATGTCCTGCACGATGGTCTGTGTGAGCAGCGCGGCGTCGTCCTCGGCGGTAAGCGGCTCTTCGCTCTGGTGGAACTCGAGCTCGGTGGCGCCGATCTTGACGGTGTGGCCCTCGTCGAGCGTGGCCTCGGTGACCTTCTGCCCGTTGACGAAGGTGCCGTTGCGGCTCTCGGCGTCGGCGATGGTCCAGGCCTCGTGGTCGAAGCGGACCCGTGCGTGGATGCGCGAGCAGATGCGGTCCTGCAGCGTGATCTGGCAGTCGCCGCCACGGCCGACCAGGTTTTCGACGCCCGCGTCCAGCGGCAGGTTGTCTCCCGCCTGCTCGCCGTTGAGGACCGTAAAGTACGCGTACAACGCTGTTCCCGACCGAAAAGAGGAATCTGGGGCCCGTCTCAATATGATACACGGACCCGCGAGAATCGGGAATTGTTGTTAGGCATTGCGCGACCGCCAGAGGGCCCGGCGTCCGCGCAACCGGCGCGACCGCGCCAGCCGGGTCCCGGGGCTAGATCTGGTAGCCCACCTCCGGCTTAAGGGCGTCGGCGTCCTCGTTGCGGATGCGGAGGCTAGGGGCCTCCATCGTGACGGTGGTGTTGGGGGCGACGCTCTTGGTCAGCCACACGCTGGAGCCGATCACCGAGCCCTCGCCGATCACCGTCCGCCCGCCCAGGATCGTGGCGTTGGCGTACACCACCACGTGGTCCTCGATCGTGGGGTGTCGTTTCTGGTCGCGGACCAGCTGGCCGTTCTCGTCGGTCGGGAAGCTGACCGCGCCGAGTGTGACGCCCTGGTAGATTTTCACGTGGTCGCCGATCCGGCAGGTCTCACCGATCACGACCCCCGTGCCGTGGTCGATGAAGAAGTACTCGCCTATTGTGGCGCCCGGGTGGATGTCGATGCCGGTCCGCGCGTGGGACCACTCAGCCATCATGCGGGGGATGAACGGGATCTCGAGCTTGTAGAGCTCGTGCGCCAGCCGGTGCACGGTGACCGCCTCGAGGCCCGGGTAGCAGAAGATCACCTCCGCCGGGCACTTGCACGCGGGGTCCCCGTCGTAGGCGGCCTGCACGTCGGTGGCCAGTTGGGCGCGGACCTGGGGCAGGCGGTCGAGGAACTCCAGCACCTTGGCCTGGCCGAGGGCCTCAAAGTCGGTGCCGTCTTCGCAGTGCCCGCCCGCCTCGTGCAGGAGCGCGCGGCCCACCTGCTTGGTGAGCGCGTCGTGCAGCCGGTCGACCAGGTCGCCCACGTAGTACTCGATGTTGCCGTGGTGCAGCCCCTCGCGGCGGCGGTAGCCCGGGAACAGGATCTCCTTGAGGTCCTGGATCGAATCGATCACGGCCTCGTACTTGGGCAGCGGGCAGTGGTCCAGGTGGTTGATGATCGCGTGCTGGCTGTAGGTCTCGACCAGCCGGTCGGTCAGCCGCGGGAGACGCTCTTTGAGTCGGAAGTCGGTCGCCATAGATCGAACACTCTGCTGTGGGCCGCCGCTAGCGCACGGCGGGCGGGGATCGGACGGAGCGAGATGCCGCGCCGGAAACGACGCGGCGGACGCAGAAGGCCCAGCTCAAGCCACAGGGCTCAAGCCGGGATCGTACACAGACAGCTGTGGGGCGGGACGACGTTCATCGGGCCAATTCTAGGCGTTAAGATCGGTAGAATCCAACCTCTAGGTAGCCTTTCGGCTGTTGGGACCTATCGAGTTGAGCCAAACCAGGCCCCGCGGGTTCGCTCGCTAGCTGGCGCCGCGTCACTCGCCGGCAGCGGTGGTGCGTTGCATTACACTCAGGTCCTGCCGCGGAGCGAACCCCATCCGCCGCCAAAAGCCCGCCGCGGCGTGGTTGTCCGCGAAGATCCGCACGTTGCACTTCAGCACGCCCTGCCCCGCCAACGCCGCCAGGCACTGCTCGGTCAACTGACGTCCGAGCCCGGCGCCGCGGGCGGCCGGCGCAACGGCCATGTGCGACAGATAACCACGGCGGCCGTCGTGCCCGCAGAGCACCGCGGCGATTATCTTCCCTTCGCTGTCGACTCCGACCAGGCTGAGGCCCGGGTTCCGCTGGAGGTACCGCTCGGTCGGCGCCCGCTCGTCCGAAGGGTCGAGCCCCACGCCGGGCGTCGCCTGCCAGAGCGCGTGCACGGCGTCGTAGTCGGCGGCGGTCATCGGCCGGACGGCGAAGTCGGGAGACGCGTCCGCCATGCGGGCCTAGTTCAAGTTGGGGTCGGCCGGCAGGTGGGCCCGCTGCTTGCCGGGCAGCATGATCTCCAGACCGATCCGGTTCGTGACGCTCCGCCACAGCTCGTCGGAGTCGGCAAAGACGTCTTCCTTGCGGGCGGGCGTGGTGAGCCAGCCGCCCATCTGCAGCTCCCCCTCAAGCTGTCCGCCGCCCCAGCCGGAGTTGCCGCTGTAGAGCCGGAACTCGTGTTCGTCCTGCCGCACCAGTTGGTCGATCGACTCCCGCTGCAGGGACATAAACAGCCCCGGCAGCACCCGCTTCTCGCCCAGGTCGGGCGAGGTGTGCAGCGCGATCAGCGGCCCCTGAACCGGGCCACCGACATTCATCAGCTGGTCGCAATCGCAGGGCTCGGCGTCGATGTGGTCCCACACCTCGGACACCGAACTGTCGCCGGGGCGGTTGAGCACCACGCCCAGGGCGCCCTGCTCGCCGTGCTCGAGCAGCAGCACCACCGTCCGCAGGAAGTTCGGGTCCTGCAGGTCTCGGGCGGCGGTCAGCAGGTGTCCGGAGAGCGACATAAAACGCGGGACAACAGGGAGGGCTCGGTGGCGGGCTGATCCCATTGTCGCGATCGACCGGCCGGCAGGCAAGTAAGGCGCCGTGCCGGACTGGCTCAGTCAACTCGGCTCACACGGGCCGTTGATTCGTCGGACCGGTCGGCGAGGTCAATGCAGACCAGCTCGTTGGGACCACGGAGGTACAACCGCCCGCCGACCAGGGCCGGGCAGCCGTACAGGGTAGTGTTGGCGGCGGCTTCAAAGGGCCGGCTGCGGCCTAAGATGGTGAAGTCATCTGCCTGGGCGTCGACCAGCAGCAGTTCCCCGCCCTTGGCGAAGGTCAGCGCGCGGCGGTCGGTGGCCAGCACCGGCGCGTAGCCGGGAAACTGCCGGCGGCCCCCCTGCCAGATGGGCTCCAGCGTGCGGGCGTCGAGGCAGTAGAGCTGGTCCTTCACGCACAGCACGCGGCCTTCCGCGACGGTCGGCGTGCTCATGTCGGGCTTCAGCTTGCGGTAGATGGCAACCGGCTGCTCGACAATGCGGCCCTGGTCATCGAACCCGTGCAGCCGGGCGCCGTTGTTCTCGCTCACCAGCAACAGCCTGCCGCCCACCACCACCGGCGTAGGGACGTTGAAGTCGCCCGGGGTGGGCGGCGTCAGCGTCCACAGCCGCTGGCCGGTGGCCGGGTCGAAACCGCCGACCGACGTCTTGTCGAACGCCACAACCTGCCGCACGCCGCCTAGCGTGGCCAGCACGGGCGAGGCGTATGCGTGCGGCCCGCCCGGCGCCTGCCAGACCGGCGTTCCCGACTCGGCGTCCAGCGCGACGAGCGACGCGTCCGCCGCACCCGGACTCACAATCAGCAGCCCGTCAACCAGCAGCGGCGTGGAGCACGTCCCCCACACCTGCTCGTCGATGACGCCAAAGTCGAAGCGGATGTTGGTCTCCCACAGCTGCTCGCCGGTGTCGAGGTCGGCGCAGACCAGGTCACCGAAGGCCCCAAACAAAAAAACGCGACGCTCGTGGATGACCGGCGTCGCGCGGGGGAGGTTGTCGTAGTCCAGCGCGCCCAGCGCCGGGTACTCGATGGTCCACAGCGGGGTGCCGTCGCGGGCGGAGTAGCATCGCCAAACGTCCAGGTTGTTCGACGCGTCGCGGTCGCCGATCACGACGTGCTCATCAGTCGCGGCCACGCCCCCCATGCCGGGCCGCAGCAGCGGCTGCCGCCAGAGCACCGTGGGCTGCTCGGCGAGCGACTCCGGCAACCAGGCGACGCGCCCGTCGCGGGTGGGGCCGAGGAAGTCGTTCCACGCCTGCTTGTTCGGCTTGGGTTCGGCCTGCTTCTTAGGTTGCGGCGCGTTGCGGCTGTGCTGCTTCAGGTAGTCTTCGTCGGGTTCGATGAAGCCGAGCATCGACTCCAGCGCGATCAGCAGCTGCGGGTCCTCGGCGACCGTCAGCAGCGCGTGCTGCACCGCCGCGGCCTGTGGCTCGTCGACGCGGTCGGTGACGAACGCGGTGATGAACGGAACCGCTTCGGTCTTGCCGACCACTCGCAGGTCGCCCTTCTTGATGGTGCCGCAACCCTCTAGCAGCGGCGCGGCGTAGCTGGAGATCACCGCGGCCGCCTGCTCGGCGTCGCCCCACTCGATGATCTTGCACGCGCCGTCGCTGCACGCGCTGGTGATCTCGGCCTGCTTGGCGTCGGCGATCTTCACGCCTGCCTTAGTGAGCAGCTCGCGCGGCGCGGCGAACTTCTCGTCGCACTCGGGCGGGCCGAACAGCACGCGGTAACCCTTAAGGTCGCCCACGGTTTGGGCCTGGTCCTGGCTGCGCACCACCACCAGCCCGGTCTGCTCGGAGTCGCCCTGCTTGTCGGTCAGTCGCCCCAGCACGGTCAGCCCGTAGCCCGCCTTGGCCGCGTCCGACCGGACCACCGAATCCTTGCCGATGATCAGGTCCGCGTGGTCGCAGCCCTCCTTCTTCAGGGCGCCGGCCAGCGACTCGGCGAAGGTGACCGTCACCGGCCGGCCGAGCGTCTTCTCCAGGTGCTCGCCCAGCACCTCGTACTTCCGCTGCGCGTAGCCCTCGACGCACGGGCAGGAGAGCGGCGCGGCGAGCGGGTCCATCACCACCAGCGAGAACGGCTGGGCCGCGGACGACGCCGACGCGTCGGCGCCAACGGCGGGCTGCGCCGCCGCGGCGATCAACGCCAAGCAGCCCCAAGCAATCCGGTGCATCGACTACCCCCTTATTGAATGAACACGGGTCGGCGCCCACCCGCGGGAGGGCGCCGACCCGTTGGCTAGTACGTCAGCACGGCGTCGACGCCGACAGCGGCCGCCGCTTCGTCCGCATCCGCCTTCACGGTGCGGTACTCGGTGTACTCCGCTTCGTCGCCCTCGGGCACGCGTTCCATCATCACGATGTGGTGCCGCGTGATGTCCAGCATGTAGACACGGTCGCCCGACTTGTCGACCGCGATCGAGACCTTCTTGCACCCGGGCACGATGTCCACCTTGCCGACCAGCTCCAGCAGCTCGCCCTCGGGCGAGTACCGCTTGATGCGGCCGGTGCCGGACTCGGCCGTGTACACCGTGCGGTCCGGCCCAAACGCGACGTTCATCGGGTTGCAGCAGCTGCCGAAGCCCTCCAGGCCGTCACGGGCGCCGTGGCCCCACTGGCCCAGCTCCTCGCCGGCCGCGTCGAGGTGGTACACGCGGTGCCGCGAGTTCTCCGCCACGTAGATGCCGTTCTCACAGCACTGCACGTCCATCTGGCCGCAGCAGCCGCTCAGGCCTTTGACAATGACCTCGCCGCTGGTGAACTCGTGATCAAGCTTCCACACGCAGAAGCCGTAGCCGGCCGCCTCGCGGGTCGCGATAAAGACATCGCCGCCCGATTCGCTGATCGAGGCCACCGCGGACGCGCTCCGCAGCGAGTCGTTCACCTTCTGCTCGAGCTGCTCCTCCGTCAGGTTACCGCCGCCGAGCTGGTCGACTATGCTCTTCCACTGCTCAACCATCCGCTCCGCGTTGTTGATCTGCAGGTCGAGCGACGCGGGCACTTCTTCGCCGTCGTCCTTAAGCTTGGTCCGCTTGTCCTGCAGCTTGGCGAGGCGATCGTCGTAACGCTCGCTCATCTTGGCGTACGCCTCCACCGACTGCTTCTGCCGCGCGATCAGCTGCTCGCGGATCTCGGCGCGCTTGGCGGCGGTGTCCTCCAGGTGCGGCGACGCGGCCTCGTGCGTCACCAGCCCCTGCGAGTCGAGCCGCAGCAGCTTGCCGCCGCCCGCGACATAAACCTGTCCGTCCGAGCCGACGTTGATCGCGTCGGGCTTGACCGACAGCTTCCAGGTGTCCTCGTAGTCGCCCGCCGGCGAGAACACCCGCACCTCACCGCTGTCGCCGTCGCAGGCGGCCAGGATCTTGCCATCCGGCGCCAGGCAGAAGCTCTTCAGGTCGGCCTTCGCGAGGCCCTCTCCGTTGACGCTGATGATCTTGGTTTGGTGGTGGGTTGGGTGCACGGCTACTTTTCCATCCCCGCCCACGACTCCCGCGGCCGCGTCGGCCAGGGCGGCGTCGGTCTCGCAAGCGCCGTCTTCGCAGGCCTCGCCCTCGCAGGCCTCACCTTCACTGGCCTCGGCGGCCGCCTTCACCACCGGCGCGGCGGTCTGCACCCGCAGCATCGGCATCGATTTGGGCGCGTCGGCCTTCTTGTCGGCAGCCGCTTCGCCGTCGGCGGCCAGGAGGTGCTCCGCGGACAGTATCCCGCAGGCTGCCAGCAACGCCGCGACAAACCGGGTCGAAGGTGGGGCGAGTGATCGCATAGGGGACGCTCCATCAAGGGAAGGGGAAGAAGGGCGAGCCATTCGGTCCGCGGCCCCGTTCGGCTGGGCCACGGCTAGTCGTCCGAGCGGCAGGAATCTTGCTCGGAAACCATGCGCATAGACGCACGTTTTACTCGGTTTGTTTCCTCGAATCCTTCCCAATCTGGGTAGGAAACTTAAAAAGTCGTCCAATCAGCACACGAACGGGTGGTGAATCCGCCGGCAAGTCGACTGCGGTCCGCTAGCCCCGCTCGACTACCAGGAACACGCAGCCCCCGCACTCTGTGGCAACCGCCCCTGGACCGTCGGCTCGAAACCTCGCCGTGGGTCAGCCCGGACGCCAGCTCGGCCGGCAGGGTTTTGTCCGATTCGTTTTGTCCAAAAACACGAGCGAAGGGGACAAAACTCGGGGCACAGCTCCGCCCGGTTCGTTCGTAAGTGCATTGAAATCCAACGGTTGCGTGTACATACCCCCGGAACGGGGACGGGGGTTTTGTCCGATTCCGACCACGCAGATCGGACAACACGACAGCGGCCACTCGAGGGAACCAGAACACCGCCGGGCGCCGGGGGCGCTCCCGCAGGGTAGCCCCCGAGAAAAGCTGGGCGGCCGTTGCCAATGAGGGCGGCAGACATCGGGGCAGACCTGCATTAGACCGCGCAGGGTGGCCGGTTTCAGCAACGAACCTGGGACGAAGACCGATCTCGTGCCCCGCCCCGCTGCGGCGATGTAGAGCGCCGGACGGTCCGCAGCCGCCGGGCTAGCGCGTCGACACCCGTTCGGTGCGGAGCGTCGAACGGCTCTGCAGCGTGCGGCCCCGAGTGAACCGGGGCGTCACCAGGCCGTTGGTGTTTAGCGGCACGGCGACCTCGACGGTCACCTCGGTGGTGCTCCGGTCGATCACCGCCGGCGTGACCGTGACCACCGCGTCACGGGCGCCGACGATCCGCAGGATCCGGTTGGCCTCGTTCTCGGCGTCCGCGGCGGTCGCGCCCGGCACGATCGCCAGCCGCGCCGCCTCGTACGCGGCGTTGTCGGCCGTGTGCCGCAGCACGTTCAGGCGGCTGAACTCGAACATCGCAAAGATCACCATGAAGAACACCGGCGCGATGATCGCGAACTCGACGACCACGGCGCCGCGGCGATTAGCGGCTGGTTGCTTCTTGATCATGGTGTGTGTTCTCGCTGGTTTCGATCACGCCGCGATCCGCGGCTTCGTTGCTCTCCCTCCCCCTTGGGGTGAGAACAAGACTACTCTGTCAGCAGGACCGGCAGCGTGCGGGCGATCTCCCGGAACACGGCGCTCAGGTCGGCGGTGGTGTCGGCGTGGAAGTGCCGCCCGCCAGTGGCGGCGGCCACGGCCCGCATCCGCGCCTGGTCGGCGCCCGGGCTGAACGTGACGGTGTGGACGGTGATGTCGTTGCTGGCCGCGGTGCGGGCGGGGATGATCGGCTCGAAGCCCGAGTTGTGCAGGCCGTCGGTCATCAGCACGATGGTTTTCAACGCGAACGGGCGGGCGTTGGGGCCGTTCATGGCGCGGAGGCCTTCGGCCAGCCCCTCGCCGATGGCGGTGCTGCCGCCGATGCCGTTCTGCATGAACGCGTCCATCTCGCCGGTGACGGCCGCGTAGTTGTCGGTCAGCGCGACCCGCGTGTCCGCGACGTCAAAGTTCAGGTTGCCACCGCGGCAGCTCACGCGGTTGCGGCTGCTGTAGCTGACTAGCGCCACCTGCTCGTTGGGGAACGTGAGGTCGAGCTCGGCCATGAACGCGGCCACCGCCAGGTTGAGCGCCGCGAAGCGGGTGTTCAGCCGCAGCGGGCCGCAGTTCTGCCCGTTGCCGGTGCCGCGGTCGGTCTCGCGGAGGCCCATCGACCCGGAACGGTCGATCACCAGCACGATGTCGCGGTCCAGCATGGTGGAGGTCGCGGTCGAGACGGGCTGGAACGTGTTCACGCCCAGCAGCCCGCCGAAGAACAGGTTCACCGGCCCGGCCGCCGACCCCGCGGTGCGGAGGCCGTCGACGTGCACGGCGTTGATCGGGTCGCCGCCGTTGGCGAACACGAACCGTCCGGCGGCGTTCTCGGTCGACAGGCCGAACTGCACGTCGGCGTCGTTGATCTGCAGCGGCTGCCCCGCCACCGGGTTGCGGAGCGCGGCGTCGCGGGCGGCGGCCCGGGCGACCGCCACGTTCTGGCGCATCGACAGCGTCTTGGCGCCGGCGCGGGCGGCGGCGTCGGTGGCGGTCCGCAGCTCGGTGCGGACCAGCTGCATCCACGCGACGTCGATCGCGAAGGCGGCCATCAGCGCGAAGACCGGCAGCAGCACGGCCACCAGCACCATCACGGCGCCGCGGCGGCTTGGCTTGGGTTGGCTTGGGAGCATCGCTCTCACAGCTCCTTCATCATGGTGGCGGTCGACTGCAGCACGCGGCCGCGGAAGAACCGCGCCGGCAGGATGGCGTTGGCGTCCGTGGGCGCGGTGACCTGGACCTGCACGTAGTCGCCCTCGCTTAGCGACGAGAGCGGGCCGGGCAGGATCTGGGCCGCGCCGCCAACAACGCGGCGGTCGTTCAGGATGCCGGTGCAGGCGGCCTGGACGTCGGCGTCGGTGGCGCCCGGCGCCAGCGCGGTGTGCGCGCCCTCGTAGGCGGCCACCGCCAGCGACTGCTTCAGGAAGATCATGGTGCAGCACTCCAGCATCCCCAGGAGCAGCAGCATGAGCATCGGCAGGCAGACGGCGAACTCGGTCGCCGCGACGCCGCGTCGGCGGCGGGTCGGTGTGGGGGTCGGTTGGGGGGGCATGGGTCGGTCCCGGGTGCGGCGGGGGTCGGGGTGGGGCTCGGTCGGATCAGGCGCCGCCGGCGGGCTGCGCCTCGGAGTCGGCCTGGCGGGCGTCCTCGACTTCGGCCACCCGCTTGATCACCTGGTTCATGTCGTCGGCCAGGCCGCGCCAGAAGTCGCCGCCGCGGAACTCGACCTTCTCCGGCCGCTCGCCGGCGGCCAGCTTGCGGGCGACCTGCCGCAGGCGGTAGACCGGCCCGGTGAACCGGTTGGAGAGCTTGATCGTGTCCATCACGAAGATGGGCAGCATGCAGACCAGCACCAAGAGCAGCGGCGCGTACCGCCACCAGGTCTCGACCAGCACGTCCTGCACCGGGACGAACGGGTCGCCCATCCAGGTCAGGGCGAAGGCCATCAGCGCCGAGACCGCGGTGAACAACACCCACTGCAGGACAATCCGCCGGCTCAGGGCGCCCTGCACCTCGGGGTCGATAAAGTGGGTTTGGCGCTTGTTGAGTTTCTTCGTGCTCATCGGTTCGCTCGGGGCTGATTGGGGGCGCGGGAGGGCCGTTCCAACAAGTGAAAACTAGGTCCGGGGACGGCGCAGCAGCGCAAGAGGCCGCTAGCAGACGCGAATAGCTTGTGGCGCAGGCGGAAACGTCGTTGCAGGCGGTGCAGGCCGTTCACCTTGACCCCCTCCCCCAATCGCAATAAACTTCTGCGCTGCTAGGAGTTGCGCGAATCTGCGCCCCCCGGACGCCCCGGGGCCCGGCAGAGCTGCGCCGACGCCCCCCTTCGGCGTCCCAGCCCAGCTGAACCAACCTACCGCCCAAGGCGCCCCGTCGACCCGCCTGGCCGTGGCGGCAACTGCTTACCCGTAGAGAACATGGACATTCTGGAACGCGTTTGGGAGATCCTCTCGGGGATCGTCAACGCCATCTTGGGTCGCTTCGAGCGGCTGATCACCAGCATCTTCGGCTCCGCCAACGCCCGCTACCTGAAGCGGCTGCAGCCGCGGGTCGACGCCATCAACGCCCTGGAGCCCAAGTACCAGGCGATGACCGACGAGGAGCTGCGCGAGCAGACCACGCTGTTCCGCCAGCGGCTCGACAAGGGCGAGACCCTCAACGACATCCTGGTCGAGGCCTTCGCCGTCTGCCGCGAGGCGGGCAAGCGGTTCCGCGGCATGCGGCACTACGACGTGCAGCTGCTCGGCGGCATGATCCTGCACGACGGGTCGATCGCCGAGATGGTCACCGGCGAGGGCAAGACGCTGGTCGCCACGCTGCCGGCGTACCTCAACGCGCTGGGCGGCAGCGTGCACGTGATCACCGTCAACGACTACCTCGCCCGCCGCGACATGGAGTGGATGGGCCCGCTGTTCACCAACCTGGGGCTGAAGGTCGGCGCGATCTACTCCGGCATGGACGCGGCCGAACGCCAGCAGGCCTACGACTGCGACATCACCTACGGCACGAACAACGAGTTCGGCTTCGACTACCTGCGCGACAACATGCGCATGGCGGCCAAGGGGGACGACCGATTCCCCAAGCACATGCAGCAGAGCCAGGGCCCGCTGACCTACGCCATCATCGACGAGGTCGACAACATCCTCATCGACGAGGCCCGCACGCCGCTGATCATCTCCGGCCCGGCCGAGGACGACATCAGCAAGTACCAGCGCGCCGACAAGGTGGCCCGCGCGCTGAGGAAGGACGTGCACTTCGAGGTCAAGGAGAAGGAGCACACCGTCAGCCTGACCGACGAGGGCGTGCGCGAGGCGGAGAAGCTGGCCGGCGTGGAGAGCTTCTACACGGCGGGCAACATGCAGTGGCCGCACCTGATCGACAACTCGCTCAAGGCGCACTACCTGTACAAGCGCGACGTGAACTACGTCATCAACGACGGCGCCATCGTCATCGTCGACGAGTTCACCGGCCGCCTGATGGAGGGGCGCCAGTGGTCCGACGGGCTGCACCAGGCGGTCGAGGCCAAGGAGGGCGTGCAGATCAAGCAGGAGAACCAGACCCTCGCCACGGTCACGCTGCAGAACTTCTTCAAGCTGTACGACAAGCTCAGCGGCATGACCGGCACCGCGCTCACCGAGGCGGGCGAGTTCTGGAAGATCTACAAGCTGGACGTGATCGGCGTGCCGACCAACCGCCCGATGCAGCGGATCGAGCACCCCGACGTGATCTACCGCAGCGAGCGCGAGAAGTTCGTCGCCATCGCGGACGAGATCGAGCGGCTCAACAAGCACACCACGGTCGAGACCTCCAGCGGCGACTGGGTGACGGGCAAGCTGGTCCGCGAAACCGAGTCAGAGGTCGAGATCGAGGTGGCGGACGCCACCAAGCGCCGCGAGGTGATCCCTGTCAACAAAGTGAAGAGCATCCAGAAGCCGGGCCGACCGATCCTGGTCGGCACGGTGTCCATCGAGAAGAGCGAGGCGCTCGGCGCCCTGCTCAACGGACGCGGCGTCAAGCACGAGGTGCTCAACGCCAAGCAGCACAAGCGCGAAGCGGAGATCGTCGCGCAGGCGGGCCGCCTGGGCGCGGTCACGATCGCCACCAACATGGCCGGCCGCGGCACCGACATCATCATGGGCGGCAACCCCGAGACCATGGCCTGGGCCGAGCTGCAGAACACCTACGCGTCGCGGCTGGACGTGCCCAACGAGGTCTGGGACGAACGCGTCGGGCACTACGAGCAGCAGTACGACATGAAGCCGCAGGGCGAAGAGGTCAAGCAGCTCGGCGGCCTGTGCGTGATCGGCACCGAGCGGCACGAGGCCCGCCGCATCGACCTGCAGCTCCGCGGACGCTGCGGCCGCCAGGGCGACCCCGGCTCCAGCCGCTTCTACCTGTCGCTCGAAGACGACCTGATGCGGATCTTCGCCGGCGAGTGGGTCCGCTCGATCCTCACACGCCTGGGCATGCAGGAGGGCGAGGCCATCGAGAGCAAGATGGTCAGCCGCCGCATCGAGGGCGCCCAGAAGAAGGTGGAGGAGCGGAACTTCGAGATCCGCAAGAACCTGCTCGAGTACGACGAGGTGATGGACGAGCAGCGGAAGCGGGTCTACAGCTACCGCCAGGCGATCCTGGACGGCGTGAACTGCCGCGACCTCATGCTCGAGACCATCCGCGAGCAGATCGACGAGCGGCTCGGCACGATCCTCGCGCCCAACTACGGCGTCGAGACCTTCGCCGCCGCGGCCGGCTCGCTGCTGGGCGCCGAGCTCGACCCCCGCGACTACCGCAACACGCCGTACGACGAGGCCGAGAAGATCGCCCACGACGAGGCCGAGCGGATGGCCGAGTCGAACGTGCAGGACGCGATCGACGAGAACCTGCCCCCCGACGCCGAGGAGGAGTGGAACTGGTCCGCGCTGGCCAAGTGGGCCAACACGCGGTACGCCACCAATTACCGCGACCGCGACCTCAAGAAGATCGGCCGCGACATGCTCGACGAGCGGCTCGTCGACGACGCCCGCAAGTGGGTCGCCGGCGTCGACCTCAGCGAGACCGCCCGCTTCCTCGACCGCGAGTTCGGCGTCAACACGGCCCGCGGCTGGCTGTGGGACAAGTTCGCCATCCAGCTCACCGAGGAAGAGGTCGCCGACAAGGAGCCGCACCAGATCATCGAGCTGGCCCACGCCAAGGCCGCCGAAGCCTACGACGCCCGCGAAGCGGAGTACGCCATCATGGTGGCGTTCAACCGCTTCCGCACCGGCCCGGGCGGCCAGAAGGGCGCCCTCGACCGCGAGGGACTGGTGGAGTGGGCCAACCGCCGCTTCCACGCCGACCTGACCGTCGACGACATCAAGAACAAGCAGGGCGAGGAGATCGCCAAGCTGCTGATCGCCCACAGCGCCAAGTCGAGCGAGAAGGCCAACGAAGTCTTCGAGCAGGCGATGGCCAAGCTCGACAAGCTGTTCGCCGGTTCGCCCAACGCCCACTCGGAAACGCTCCGCAGCGTCAGCGGCATGAACGGCAAGCTGGACGACCTGTCCGGCTGGCTCAAGGAGAACACCGGCGCGGAGGTTTCGACCGAGGAGCTCGGCAAGCTCGACCAAGAGACCGCCCGCCGCCGCGTTTCGCAGGCGGTGGAGGACCGCTTCCGCCCCGAGATGCGCCGCATGGAGCGGGGCCTCTTGCTGCAGCTGCTCGACAGCGCGTGGAAAGAGCACCTGCTGGCCATGGACCACCTGCGGAGCAGCGTCGGCCTCCGCGGCTACGCCCAGGTCGACCCGAAGGTGGAGTACAAGCGCGAGGGCATGCGGATGTTCGAGCAGATGTGGGATTCGCTCGGCGCCTACGCGACGGACCTGGTGTTCAAGATGGAGACCCTCGACGAGGGGTTCATCCAGAGCACCTGGGTCGACAATACCCAGGAACGGCACGACGCCGGCCCCAGCGCTACCGACATCGCCCGCCAGCAGCAGGAGGGCATCGACGCCAGCAACCAGGGCGAGCGCAAGCCGGAGCCAATCCGTAACACGCAGGAAAAGGTCGGCCGCAACGAGCCCTGCCCCTGCGGCAGCGGCAAGAAGTACAAGCAGTGCTGCGGCAAGGCCGGCGGGGCCGCCTAGCCCTCCGAGAGAGTCCACTGCTGCGACGCCACCAACCTAAGTTCACCACGAAACAGGGAAGCGCGTATGAAGACCCTCAACCGCCAGTCACTCTTCGGCGCGGTGCTCGCCTCGGCAGGGCTCCTGATGAGCGGCGCCGCCCAGGCTCAGGCGCCGCGGGCGTTCGACCCCGCCTCGCTCACGGTCCCCACGATCGAGTCCGGCCTGCTGGGGTCGGGGTCCGGCCTCCGGATCGCGCGACCGACGCTCGGCCTGCAGGGCGTCGGGTTCCAGACGCCGTCGCACGAGCTGCGGCTGAGCGACCCAACAACCCGCCTCGGCCTCGGCCAGCCGACGCAGCCAATCCTGCTGCGGGACGAACCCCTGCTCCGCGTTGCTCCCGAGACCGACCCGTTCAAGCTCTTCGACGCCCCGGAGCGGCTACGGATCGAGGGGTCGCGTCTGAACCTCTTTGACGGGAACTAGCGGCCTAGCCCTGCCTCGCCACGGTTTGGACAGTGGTCCCACGCTGCCTGCGTCCCGCCAGCAGAGTCGCTGGTCCAGAGTTGGCGTTGCCGCGGACAATTCGCAAGACTCCGTAGGCCGAAGCGGGGTTTGCCACCGCCGCATGCTCCCGTGGTAGAATGGAGCTAGATGGACTCCTGAGGCACACTAGGAGCTGACTATGTCGACCGTTGAGCATCAGACCGCCAAGGATCAGATGATCGCGATCCTGCAGAACCAGCCGGACGACAGCTCATACGACGAGCTGCTGCGTGAGCTCGCCGCTGCCCGTTCGATCGAACGCGGCCTACAAGACGCCGAGGCGGGCCGCGTGGTCTCAAATGACGATGCCCTGCTCCTGAGTAGATCAGGGCGGAACAGAGACGCCGCAGTAGGGCTTGCGCAGCGGTCCCGAGCCGATCCTGGACGTAGGCATGATAGCGCTTAATCGATGCCTCGCCGCGTGTTCAGTTCTTGTCGTGCTGGTTGTTTGTTCCGTTGGATTGCTGCACAGCACCTCGCTGCAGATCGCATGGAACCACAGGGCGATGGAGCAGGCAAGTGTCGAGATCCTGTGCGGGCGTCGGCCGCTTTCCGGAGACGAGCCGGCGTGGCGAGAGTTCCGCTACCGTCGCGACAAGCTGGTCGAACTCGGGTACTTGTTCCGCGAAGAGTGGGATTTCGGCCCAAGCCACTTTAATGACCTCCGCTGGCAGGGAGACACCGGCGGCGGAAAGTGGCTTCTTCCCGGCCATGGGGGCGCACCCTATCTTGAGAGGATCCCCGGCAAGCCAGGACACTGGGTCGTTTGGGACCTAGTGGGGCAGCGTTCCGAGTGGGAAGAAGTTCTCGCGCGGATACGCGAGTCCGAAGAGAAGACGCGTCTCGAAAACCTCCGAATCCAAGAGGCTTACGCGAAGGCCTTTCGAGAACGTGGGGAGCCTCCCGACGCCGCTGACGTAAGGCGTCACTTAGAATCGGCTGATAACAGCCATTGAGTTGCCCCTAGAAATCTCGCTCTGACGAATCCTCGATTCGTGCTACTCTGAGTGGGAAAGGACTCCCCGATGCTAGCGTGGCTGCTGAACTTTGCGTACCTGACGGTGCTCACGGCGCTCTCGCCCGTGATTGCGTGGACGGCGTGGCGGACCGGCAAGTACCGCGAGGGCTACGCCGAGAAGCTGCTGGGCCGGGTCCCCCACCGCGAGGGCGACCGCCCCTGCATCTGGCTGCACGCGGTGAGCGTGGGCGAGGTGAACCTGCTGGCGATCACGCTGCGCGAGCTGGCCGCCGCGCGGCCCGACTGCGAGCTGGTGATATCCACCACCACCAAGACCGGCTTCGAACTGGCCCGCAAGAAGTACGGCGCCGGCCACACGGTGTTCTACTGCCCGCTCGACTTCGGCTGGGCCGTTGGCGAGGCGGTGCGCCGCGTGCGGCCCAGCCTGCTGGTGCTGGCGGAGCTCGAGCTGTGGCCCAACCTGATCGCTTCGGCCAGGGCGCAGGGCGCGCGGGTGGCGATCATCAACGGCCGGCTGAGCGAGAACAGCTACCGGGGCTACCGCCGGGTGCGGCCGCTGGCGGCCGGCGTGCTGCGGCAGGTCGACGTGATCGCGGCGCAGGATCGCGCGACGGCCCAGCGGTTTGCCGACCTGCTTGGCGTTGCTGCTCCGGGAGCCGCCGGCGTCAGCCGGCGGAGCGGCATCCCCAAGCCCAGCAGCATCCAGATCACCGGCTCGCTCAAGTACGACGGCGCCGAGACCGACCGCCGAAACCCACGCACCACCGAGCTCTGCAAGCTGGCCGGCCTGGCCGAACACGACGCGATCCTCCTAGCCGGCAGCACGCAGGCGCCGGAGGAGCGGATCGTGCTGGAAGTCTACCAGCGGCTCGCAGAGCAGTTCCCTGCCCTGCGGCTGGTGCTCGTCCCCCGCCACCCCGAGCGTTTTGACGAGGTCGCTACGCTCCTCAACGAGAGCGGTCGCGCGTGGATCCGCCGCAGCGAACTCACCGGGACCCAAGAACCCGACCCCGACTCGCGCATCCTGCTCGTCGACGCGGTGGGCGAGCTCGGCGCCTGGTGGGGCGCGGCCGATATCGGGTTCGTTGGCGGCAGCCTCGGCGACCGCGGCGGGCAGAACATGATCGAGCCGGCCGCCTACGGCGTGGCTACCTGCTTCGGCCCCAACACCCGCAACTTCCGCGACATCGTCGCGTCGCTGCTGGCGGCCGGCGGCGCGGTCGTGGTGAACGACGCCGACCAGCTCGAGGCCTTCGCCTGGCACTGCCTGAGCGACCGCGCGTACGCGGCCGGCGTGGGCGAGCGCGCGCGGCGGCTCGTGGCCAGCCAGCTCGGGGCCACCCGACGGACGGTCGCGCTGCTGCAGACGCTGCTGCCCGCCCCGGCGGCCGCGGCCAGCGAGGCCGCCTAGGCGATCTCCGGTATCTCGAACTCCGGGCGGCACTCGCGGCGCAGGTACTGGTTGGCCTGCTCGCTGCCGGCGCCGGTGAACTGCTCGCTGCCCGGGTCGATCGAAAGCAGCTGGCTCATCTGCGACGCGCTGTCCTTGGGGTCGAGGCCGTACGAGTGGACGTGCTCCTGCATCAGCTCGAGCATCGCGTTCCAGCCCGGGTGACCGTCCGCGACGCCGACCACCTGGTCGCCGTCAACCGGCCCGCCGCTGCGGAAGGCGACGTTGGCCAGGTGGCACCAGTTGGTGGAGTAGTGCCCCTGCACGACCGGCGCGTTGAGCAGCGACGCGTCGCCGGCGCGGACCGCCTTGAGGAAGTTGTCCGTGTGGCCGCCGCCGCCGTTGCCGCGGAACTCGCGGAGCAGCTTGCCGTCGGCGTCGTAGGCGCGTCCGCCGCCACGCCAGCCGGTGTAGTAGCCGTCCTCGCACTGCACCACGTACCCCGACTCGACGCCACGGAATCGCAGCGGGCCCTTGGCGCCGGGGCGCTTCGGCAGGTTGCTCAGGCCGAGGAACACCGGCATCTCCGGCGTGTCCAGGTAGGCCATGTGCAGGTTGGGGGTGTTGCCCGCGTCGTCCCAGACCACACGCCCGCCGCACGCGAACACGCGGCTGGGGATCGCCACGGAGTCCTGGAACGCGACGTTCCGCACGTCGTCAAGGATGTGCGGGCCCCAGTTGCCCATCTCGCCGGCGCCGGTGTTGAAGTCCCAGTGCCAGTCGTAGTGGAGCTTGTCGCGGTAGAGGGGCTCCTCGGCCGCCGGGCCGAGCCACAGGTTGTAGTCGACGGTCTTCGGCGGGACGAGCGCCTCTTGGCGTTTGCCGATCGGCTCCCGCACGCCGAACCGGCAGGCCTGCACGTAGAGCGGCTTGCCCAGCTTCTGCTCCCCGTGCAGGTAGTGCTTGGCCTCGGCCTGCAGCGGGTCGGACCGCTGCTGCGTGCCGATCTGGGCGATCACCTGCGGGTTCTGATCGATCGCGTTGACCAGCTGCCGCCCCTCCCACACGGTGTTGCCCAGCGGCTTCTCGACGTACACGTGCTTGCCCGCCTGCACGGCCCAGATGGCGGCCAGGCAGTGCCAGTGGTTGGGCGTGGTGACCACCACCGCGTCGATGTCGGGGTTCTCGATCACGCGCCGCAGGTCCTGCGTCACCACCGCGTCGGGGTGGTCCTTGGCGAACTTCGCCGTGTGGTCGGTGTCCGGGTCGCAGAACGCCGCCGCGCGGACGTTCTTGTCGCCCATGAACTGCTCGTACACCTGACCGCCACGCCAGCCCATGCCGATGAAGCCGACCGAGACCTCGTTCGCGGCGCTGGCGGCGAAGGTCCGCCCCGGGCGGAGCGCCAGGCCGGCGGCGGTGGAGGCGGCGGCGCCAAGAAAGAAACGACGAGTCGGACGAGCCATATCACAACGCCTTGGGTGCGGGGTATCGCGGCCCTGCGGCAGGGACGCGGCCAGGATCTGCAAAGGGTCCCCGCATTGTACGCCGGGCCGCCCGCCGCGTGCAAATCTGCCGCGGCCCGGGCGCCGGTCACCCCCGCTAAGCCACCCCCGCTAAGCCACCCCCGCTAAGCCACCCCCGCCGAGCCTCCCTCACTCAGCCGCGACGTGCTCGTGGTCGTGCAGATGGTCGGGGCAGTAGCAGACGCCGCCCGCGCACTTCGAGCAGTACCGGAACGCCACGCCGGGCTCCTCCTCCGAGTTCCGCCCGCACACCGCGCAGGCGTGCCGCAGCCGGCCCGCGGGTTTGGCCTTGGCCTGGTACGACTTGCGCCTCGCATCCGCCCGCAGGTCGGCGATATGCCCGGCGCCGAAGAACAGCAGGTAGTTCATCAGCGAGGACAGCACCAGCACCCGGGTCGGCCAATCGCCGGTGATGACCAGCACCGCGTACATGACCGCCTGGAACAGCGCCAGCCACTTCACCTTGATCGGGATGATGAAGAACAGCAGGAACTGGTAGTCCGGGTAGAGCCGCGCGAACGCGAAGAACACCGAGAGCTGCAGGAACAGGTTCTCCGGCATCGTCTGCGGGATGGCCACCCCGGCGATGGTCGACCCGAGCCAGCCGACCAGCAGGTACAGGTTGTAGCGGAAAGTGCCCCAGGTGTTCTCCAGCGCGGTGCCCATCATGTAGAACACCCACCAGAAGATGGCCGCCCACAGCAGCGACATCCCCGGCGGGGTGAACACGTAGGTGATCACCCGCCACCACTCGCCCTGCAGCACCAGGTCGCGGTTGAGGTCGACCCGCAGCAGCACGTCCGACTGCTGGGTGTTGGCGGCGAGGAACACCAGCACCTGGCCCAGGATCAGCGCCAGCGTGACGTGCGGCACGGCGAACCATCCGCAGCGTCGTTCCAGTCGGTCGAGTAGTCGTTGCATCCGCTGCGTGGGCGCGATCGGGGGGCGGGAGTGTATCCCGCCTAACCTAACCCAACGCCGCGTGCGGCGGGAGCCCGGGGCGCCGCACCGCTGGCGTCACGGCTGCCTCCCCACGGGGACCAACCGCCCGTATAATGCGGCGGCAATGAGCGTCATCGAAATCCGCGGACTCAAGAAGTCGTACCGTGTCTACCAGAAGCAGGAGGGCCTGCTGGCCTCGGTGCGGGGGCTGATGCGCCGAGAGTACCGCGACGTGCACGCCGTGCGCGGGATCGACCTGGACGTGCAGGCGGGCGAGTTCATTGCGTTCCTGGGGCCCAACGGCGCCGGCAAGACCACGACCCTCAAGCTGCTCTCCGGCGTGATCAACCCCAGCGAGGGCGAGGCCACCGTGATGGGCTTCGTGCCGTGGCAGCGGGCGAACGAGTACCGCCGCCGGTTCGCGCTAGTGATGGGCCAGAAGAACCAGCTGTGGTGGGACCTGCCGGCCGCCGAGTCGTTCCGGCTGCACCAGCAGATCTACCGCATCGCGCCGGCGGACTTTGACAGCACGCTCGACGAGCTGAGCGACCTGCTGGACGTGCGGCGGCTGCTGAACCAGCCCGTGCGCGAGCTGTCGCTGGGCGAGCGGATGAAGATGGAGCTCACCGCCGCCCTGCTCCACCGCCCCGAGGTGCTGTTCCTCGACGAGCCGACCATCGGGCTGGATGTGGTCGCGCAGCACAAGATCCAGGAGTTCCTGAAGCACTACCAACAGACGCGCAACGTCACGATCCTGCTGACCAGCCATTACATGAAGGACGTGGCGGCGTTGTGCCGGCGGGTGGTGATCATCGCGCAGGGCAGGATCATGTACGACGGCTCGCTGAGCGGAATCGTCGACCGGTTCAGCAGCCACAAGGTGCTGTCGCTCCAGTTCGGCGACGACCCCATGCCCAGCGACCTGGCCCGCTTCGGCGAGGTGCTGGAGGTCGCCCCGCCCAAGGCCCGCCTGAGGGTCGAGCGGGAGGTGATCGCCGACGTGCTGTCGCGCGTGCTCGCCCAGTACGCGATCGTCGACGTGAGCGTCGAGGACCCGCCGCTGGAGGAGATCATCTCGCAGATGTTCACCGAGTCCAGCGAGGACGCGGCCGAAGCGATGGCCGGCTAGCGCCTGCCGGCGCGCATCCCGAGCGTGACGCTCCTGTCAGGGGCGGCCCGGGCCTACGCCGACTCGCCGTACTCGCGCTCGTACTTGGCGAATAGGTAGCCCAGCTGTGCGGCGGACTTGGCGCCCAGCTTCCGCATCAGCTTCTGGCGGTGCAGCTCCATGGTGCGGAGCGCGATGCCCTGCTTCTTGGCGGCAGTCCGATTGGACGCCCCCTCAGCCAAGAGCCGCAAGAGCCGCATCTCATCTCTGGTGAGAGTTAGCATGTGTGCCTCCACCCAAAGTATAGAACACTTTCTGCCTGAACCCAGAAACCTGTTCCAACCGGCGCGATCGGACTCCCGTAGAGCGGGGCCCGGGAGGGTCAAAGAGGTGGCCGCGGGGGGACTCGAACCCCCACGGGGGTTACCCCCCGGCAGATTTTAAGTGCGAATTCGTTTTTCCGTTAGCTTTTTGGTAGCTTATTTCCCGAGGTTTTTTGACTTCGTTCAACCTTGCCGATTAGGCATAAACGGAATCTAGGTGACACCTCAGGTGACACCTACCACCTAGCCAGCTAGCGGGCTTGATCACCCGCGTCGGCTGCCCGGCCTGCTCCTCATCCGGCAGGTCGGGCGGCCGGGTTGGCGCTCAATGGATGAGAACATGAGCGTGCGGTACGACACCGATAGCTGTCTGGTGAATCGCCACCTTGCGTCCTGGTGGGAGTCTCACCACGACCAATTCTTTAAGCTCCTGCATGGCGTATCGTCAGCCCTGGACGCAGTTCGGTTCTTCGACGGCGAACCGCCGTACGGCGATTTCGAGCGTCTGGCGATTGCCGTTGACCTATGGCTCGATGAGGCGGAGGAACGGATCAGCGGGACCGCCCGCGTGCTCTATCAGCACGAGTTTGAGAAGCTTGGACTGGGCTTCATGGCGTATGCGGATTCGCTAGGCATCTCCACCACCGCCATCTGGGAGCTGTATGCACTGCTTACGGCCGAGGGTGCCGGCGAAGATGAAGATGGCGACCCAATCGACCTGCCGAACCTATCCCCACCGCGCAGAAAGGCCGACCGGCTTTTCGTGACGGCCCGGGGGGAGCTTACCCGCATCGAGCTTGCCCACGGAATGGAGTGGGAGCTAGAGCATCCCGAGCTAGACCCTCTCTACACGCCGCCTGATCCCATCTCCGATTCAGAAGCGACGACGACGGAGCCAGCTGGGGCGGGCGAGCAAAAACCGTCGCCGAAGTCCCCGCCCGCAAAGCGCCCCATGCAGGCTGCCGGAAAGTCGCGGGGGCGCCCCAAGTCCAAGGCCGTCGCCGCGCGACGGGACGACGTGAAGTATCAGTGGGAGAACGTAACGAAGACGCCCCGAGTAATCGCGGACAAGCTCCGATCCAAGTACCCCACCATCCAGACATATACTGTGCACGGCGACCTTAAGGCGCTGGGGCTGAAAGGCACGACCACTCGCCGCAAGAATAAATCAGCGCAAGAATAATTCGCTCTCGGATTTATTCTTGAGAAACGCCGTTTCGAGCCGCACGTCTAGGACGTAGCGGCTCTTTCTATGCGCCGTGTTTGACGGGCGATTTTTTCTCACGGAGATTTCGGGCATCGGTTAATCGTTCATTCGATTCACGTTTCGGAGTTCATCTTCATGGCTACCCAGACCGCCGAGCGCTCGTTCATCGACCCGGCCCGCCTCTACACGATCAAGGGCTTCGAAGTCGCGTCCGGCGTCAACGCCACTCGCCGCTGGCACGCCAAGCAGCAGGGCATTGAGTTGAAGACCCTGCGTGTCGGCAAGAGGGCGTTTGTCCGCGGGGCCGACGGCATCGAGTACATCGAGCGGCTGGCTGCTGCGACCGACTAGCCCCCCTACCCCGTCCGGCGCCGGCGCACAAAAAAGCCGGCCCCCCACGAAGTTTTGGCGACGGAGTGGGGAACCGGCATGACTCAAGGACGTTAACCATGATTCTACAGGATGTTGATCGGGTCGACCAACCGACCGCCCTCCACACCCCGGGCATCACGCCCCACCTGACCGGCGACAAGCTGGTCGACGCCACGGCCCTGCGGCTCTACCAGGGCACGCCGATTGGCGTCCGCTCGGCGGATCGGCAGGGCGTCTGGCGCCAGTGTGTTGATATTGCCCGCACCCTTTCACGGAAGGGGGCGAAGCAATGAATAACAGCACCGAGGACTACACAGACCCCAAGGTCCTAGACGCAGCGGTCGAAGAGCTGTCGCAGCTTGTCCGTACAGAGCATTGGTTCTGCTCGCTCCCCGAGTACTTCCGGCGGGATGACCCCCGCGGGGCTGGCTCAATTGCATGGGAGCACGCCCACGACAATCGGCCCGCTCCGCCTCTCACCGGCGATGCTCGTTATGAGTACCTTGACGCCGTTTGCCGGCTGCTGGCGACGTTCGATCCGGTAGTGGTGGAAACCTACTACGAACGGAGGGCCGCCGGATGAGCACCATCAAGACGCAGCCCGTCAAGTGGCACGGCGGCAAGAGCTACCTTGCCTCATTCCTTCACAGCCTAGCCCCGCCATCGCACCTCGAATCACCCGAGGGCTACACCCATCGGCACATCGCCTTTGCCGGTGGCTTAGGCGAGTTCTGGAACTGGGCGCCCACCGAGGGCATCGCCGAGAGCGTCAACGATCGCAACGGCGAGCTAATCAACTTCTATCGCGTCCTGCGGGACCCGTTGATGTTCGGTCGGTTCCGCCTGCTGGTCGACCTGACGCCCCTGGCTGAGGATGAGTTCCGGGCGGCCGAGAATGTCAACCATGGTTTACAAAAACCAAATGCCCGGCAGCTGGACGCAGACGACCCGGTCGAGCGTGCGGCCGCATTCTTCGTCCGTTACCGCCAGTCACGCCAGGGGCTCGGCCGGGACTACACAACGCCAACCAAGCGGCTGCGTCGCGGCATGAACGAGCAGGTATCGGCCTGGCTCTCAGCGGTCGATGGTCTCGCCGAATGCCACGAGCGGCTGCGCCCGGTCGAGGTCCGCAGCTGTGACTTCCGGCGGTACCTGACGCAGCTAGACCAACCGCGGGCGCTGTTCTACCTCGACCCGCCCTACCTGGCGTCGACACGGTCTAGCGTCGGCGAGTACGGCGCTAACGAGATGACCGACGACGACCATCGTGAGCTGTTGCAATTGCTCGCCGGGCTGTCCGGCCGGTTCATGCTGAGCGGCTATCACAGCACGCTGTACGACGACTGGGCGGCCGCTCACGGGTTCGCCTGTCACGAGCGGCAAATCGACAACAAGGCGTCTAGCGCCAAGGTGAAGGCCCAGCGGGTCGAGTGCGTGTGGACGAACTACCCGGCCACGGAGGGCAAGCATTGAGCACGCTAGCAGAACTCAACGGCCACGCTCGACCCAGTGACTACGCCTTCGCGTACCTGGCCGCCGGCCTGTCGCCGGTACCGGTCAACGTCGACGGCAGTAAGACACCCCGCGGGACCTGGAAGCGTTTCCAGACCCAGGCGGCAACGGAGGCAGAGCTGGCCACCCAATTCCTGGCGGACAATGTAGGCGTCGGCATCTGCTACGGCGCCGGTAGCGGCAACGCAGAACTAATCGACGTCGACGAGGAGGCGAGCTATCAGCCGTGGGCCGATGAGGTCGAGCGGTCCGCCCCCGGCCTGCTGGCCAAGCTGTGCATCATCAAGACGCCTCGGCCGGGCCGACACGTTGTCTACCGCTGCGAGCACGTCGAGCACAACCAAAAACTAGCAATGCGGCTCGCAACTCCCGAGGAACTGCAGGATAAGCCCGGGGAGCCGACTAAGACCAAGATAGAAACCCGCGGCCAAGGTGGCTTCGCCATCGCCCCCGGCGGTGACCCCGCGGCGCACCCGTCGGGCCGCCCCTACGTGCACGTAGCCGGCCCGCCGCTGACGGAGCTGTCGACGATCACGGTCGAGGAGAGGGGCGTCTTGTTCCGCGCGGCGCGGTTGCTCAATGAGGTTGTTGAGGTCGAGCCGGACGAGATGAAAGTGCCGGATGCGGCATACTACGGCAAGAATGCTGCACAACCCCAAGCGGCAACAACAACTTACGCCGATCCGTCCGCCCGTACCCCCGGTGACGACTTCAACGCCCGCGCCTCGTGGGAGGAGATCCTAGTACCGCACGGCTGGACGAAGTCCCACGCGATGGGCGACGTCCAGCACTGGACCCGCCCCGGCAAGGATCAGGGTACCAGTGCGACCACCGGGCTAAAGAGCAAACACGGTAACGACCTGTTGTGCGTGTTCTCGACGTCGGCCCACCCATTCCCCGGCGCCAACGGCTCGCCCTGCAGCACGCACACCAAGTTCGGCGCGTACTGCCTGCTGAATCATAACGGCGACTTCGCTGCAGCCGCACGCCAGCTGGCCAGCGAGGGCTACGGCGACGCCCCCCAGCGTCCGGGGATGCCCAACTGGATGCCAGATGATGAGCGCGACTTTGGTGACGTCCCCGGGCCGACGCCCAAGACACCCAAGCGATCCGAGCCCATACCGCCGCCCCAGCCCTATCCGGTGGGCTCCCTGCCGGCCGAGCTGTCGGAGTTCGTGGAGAGCGCCGCCAGCGCCCTCGACGTCTGCCCCTCAACGATTGCCCTGCCGGCCCTTGCGACCTGTGCTGCGGCAATCGGGAACGCCCGTCAGGTCAGGGTGACCCCGTCGTGGTCGGAGGTTTGCGCCATCTTCACGGCCAACATCGGGCGGAGCGGCTCGCGTAAGTCACCGGCCCTATCAGCGGCAGCAGGCCCGCTGAACAACCTCGACTTTGATTGCACGGACGCACACCAGGAATCGCTGGAGCAGTATGAGGAAGACAACGCCCGTTTTCAGATTCGGTTGAAAGAATGGCGGAAGAGCCCCGACGAGCCGAAGCCCGAGCCGCCAGCGGTCCCAATTGAGCACCGCCATGTAGCCAGCAACTGCACGACGGAGAAGCTGGCCGTCCTGCTGAAGGACAATCCGCGGGGGCTGCTCTGCCTCCACGATGAGCTAGCGTCGCTGCTCGGGAACATGGACCGCTATGCGGGCGGCGGCGGGAAGGTCTCCGGAGACGTGCCGTTCTACCTTTCGGCCTACAATGCTCAGCCCTACCGACACGACCGCAAGACGTCCGCCTCCGTCTTCCTGCGCCGCCCCCTGCTGTCGATCGCCGGCGGCTGCCAGCCATCCATCTTCAATCAGGCGATGAGCGAGGAGAACCGCGAGAACGGCCTGCTGGCCCGGTTCCTGCTCACCTTCCCCGACGACCGAACGCACAAGTGGGTCGACGGCGACCGAGTCAACAGCTTCACCTACTCGCAACTGGTCACCGACCTGGCCGAACTGCAGCCCGCCGGGTTCGACGGCAAGAAGATTGTGCCCGAGTCGATCGGCCTCGATGACGGCGCCCGGGGCCAGTTCAAAGAGTGGTTCGAGGAGATCCAGGAAGAGCGGCAACTCGCCCAGGACCTGGAGGCGGCCGCCCTGGCCAAGCTAGAGGGCGCTGCGGCCCGGGTGGCCATGGTCTTCCATTGCGTCCGTGCGGCCTCTGAGGAGCCAGTGGACCCGTTCACGATCGACGGCGACACGATGAGGTCGGCGCTAACGGTCATGCGGTGGCAGCGAGGCGAGACCCTGAGGGCCTACAGGGCTCTTGAGGCCAACAGCGAGGTACGCAATCGGCAGCGGCTGGCCCATTGGTTGACCGATCGGTTCGGCGGTGTTGTCACGCCACGCGACCTGCAGCGGAACAAGCCGGCTAAGTACGCGACCGCCGACGACGCGGAGCAAGCCCTCAACGAGTTGCACGCGTCCGGCTTGGGCGAGTGGAAGGCGCCTGCGAACGATGGGAAGCGAGGCCGGCCCAAGCGTGAGTTCGTGGTTAGTTGCCCAGGTTCCCCAGGACATTAATCAGCGAATCCCGAGCGACAGCGATTTTTGTCAATGTGTCTATAGGGTCATTTGTTTACTTACTTACTTGTGAAATCGACTCCTAAGGGAGTCACCCGAAAATGAACCCCTCTACCCTTCGACATTCGACACAAATAGCCGATTCCCGGCATTCAGCGAATTGTGTCAGCCAGAGCCCCCGATTCTCGCCCGCCAACCCGTTTGCGGCGCGTGTCAGAGCCCGGCTCCGCGCCCGCGGCGGCCTGCACACCCCCAGCACAACCGCCAACGACCCCGCTGTCCTGCGGTCCGAGCCTGGCGTCGCACTCGCCCGCGAGGCCCACACCCTGGACCCGAACGCCGAGCCGGCGCCGTTTTGACCAACACCACGCCCAGCGGCACGTTGCCACGGGCAACATCGGAACCCGAAAGGATTCACCAATGCCGACGATGACAACCACCCCAACCACCTTCGAAGAGTGGCGAGCCCGCTTCTCTGAAATCGAGGCCGAGCTGCGGGCAGCAGAGCAGGAAGTCCAGGCCGCCAAGTTCAAGGCCGGACGCATCAAAGACCAGCTTAGCGACTGCCAGCGGGACATGGACGCGTTCCTGACGGACCGCCGCCAAGTCAATTACCTCTAAACCCCCAACCTAAACGGAGACCAAGACCATGACCCAGATGCTTCAAACCCAGAACGTCGGACTGAAAGCCAAAGCCACCCAGAGCAGCGCCGCAGCGGACAAACTCCGGCAGGACTCGCAAGCCGCACGCCGCACCCTCATCGGGCTGTGCGTGAGGCTGGTCGAGGGCGGCCAGGTCACTGACGACGAACTCACCAAGGCCCGCGTTGCTGCGGACGCCACGGCTGCGGACGTCGCCCAAATGATCGACACGCTAGAGCAGCGCAAGGCCGCCTATGACGCCCACCACAACAACGACTTCGCCGCCAAGGAAGAGGAGCAACGCGGCAAGACGAAACCCGCCCACGAGCTGGTGCAAGCCTGCGAGAAAGCTGCCGCTGCGGCGCGTGAGAAACTGCGGGAGGCGACAGAAGCCTACCAGCGGTGTTTGTCGCTGGCCAGCAGCTACAGCCGCCAGCAGGATGTCTCCCGCCGCGAGATGGCCGCGACGCTCGGTAAGACCGGCGACGCCAGCGACTGGAGGGGGATTTACCAATGCCTTCGCCCAACCAATTCGCATCCAAGGTCGACCGCACCATCTATGGCGCCGTGGTTCTGACGATGGGGGCCAAGGCGAGCGACGGCAGGTCGACCGTCGACGCCGAGGCCCTGCAGCAACTGGTCAGGCTCGGCAATGCCGGAGGGGTCAAAGCCTTGTTTGGCCGTCCCCTGCCGTTTGTCGACAAGCTCGGGAGCTACTTAGGCCGGTGGCGAAACTTCCGCCTGGCGCCGGATTACCAGGCCGTGTGGGCTGACCTCAAGCTGTCCGACATCGCATTCGGCGGCAAGAAGGATCTCGGCGGCTACGTCCTGGCGATTGCCCAGGAAGACGCCGACGCCCTCGGGGCAGACCACGACGCTAACCAGGACGGGAGCGAAACGCTTGGCCGCATGCGATACCGCATTAAGAGCCTGCGGTCGATCTTCCTGTGCGATGACCCATTTCTGACCGTCGGCGGCCTGTTCGGCGACGTCTACCAGCCCACTACCAGGCCGATGCTGGCGGCTAACTCTACCCACGCGAAAGGAAACGCAATGTCCCCCCGAAACCTAACTAGCACCCGGCAGCCGGGCAGCGGATTGGCCCTAATGCTCAACCACTACTCCGACTCTCCGGCGGTCCGCATTCCGCTGGACGGGTTGGGCTTGAGCATCGATGAGTTCGGCGCCGTGAACAGCCCGCTGTTCAAGAGGCTAGCGCACGAGTACGCGTCCTCCGCGGAGAAGCTGCGTCAGCCCGGCACGAGCCTGTCGCAGTACATCAAGGGCGGCTGGGCGGATGAGTGCAACGAGCCCTTGCCGCCGGCCGCCAAGTTCGCGGCCGACAAGCTGCAGGGCTTCTTCGGAAGCGTGTCCGACGGCCGCACTGTGCTGGGCTGGCCCGCCTAAAGCCCTCGGGTTGGGCTGCTGCAATGCGTTGTCAGGAGCAACGCGGCCGAGTCGATCGCGATCGCGAATTAAGGAAAGGCAGCGATCGCGTGTGCAACAAAGCCAAAGCAGACGCTCGCCCAACGTTCCCCGTCGTCGTGCTTGAGTTCACGGCGGCGGGGCCTTACCTGCCCTGGGGGTGGGTAGGGTATCGGTCGGGTCCTCGCTAGCCCTGCTGAAAACGTGAGGGTGCCCACCTTCGAATGAAGAACTCATACCAAAATCTGAAAAGTTAGCCTCGGTTAAACTCTCTCTCCCCGCACGGGGCCGGGAGCGCGCCTAGGAAGCCACAGGAGGGCCGCAAATTGGCCACGACGACCAAAGACACCAAACCGAACTCGACGCAGCAGAAGGCCGCTCTGGCGTCCCTGACGCAACAGGCCGCTGCGGCGTTGATTGGCAAGCCGACCATCTACTTCCGCGACCACGCCCACGAGATCCCACGGAACCCGGACGACAGCTACAACGCCGCCGAGGTTGTGCGGTGGGCGTTGGGCCAGGCGGAGCCAGCGGAGCTGCCGGACGAGCAGCTTGAGGCATTGCTGCAGTCGCTCGATATCGTGTCGTGCAGCCAGGACGACGACGCGTTCACGTTTGCGACTCTCGACGCGATTGTCCGCCAGCACGGCGGGGCCGGCTTGGCGGCTATCGGCCAAGTGGTCTTCGACACGGTGAAGCGATGGCACCACAAGTTCCCGTGCGGCGCCCCCGATTCGTACCAGCCCGAAACCAGGGCGGAGGCTGAGGCGCGGCTGCAACCGCGCTATGACCGTCAGCTGGCCAAGGAAGTCCAGACCGAACTCGCCTACCAGGAGCGGTACTACGCCCGACGGACCGGCAAGCTAGTCGCCAAGTGCGAATGCGGCGCCTGGCGCCACGGCCGGAAGTGGCGGAGGTCGGAGATCCCGCCGGGGCACTACGTCGGCGAAGGTGTTTGCCCCGACTGCACCGCAAAAATGGCGGCGTCTTACCATGCACGCTGAACCCACCAACAACCGCCCTAGCTTCGCTTCTGTGCTGCACCGGCTCGCCCACGGCGAACGCATCGGCGGCGCTGAGCTGAGCCAGCTACACGGCTTTGTGGAAGCCAGCGAGATGCCGTTGGCTAGCTGCCTCGACTGGCCGCTGGAACTCATAGGCGACGACCTGTTGCGGCACGCGGGGCGTCTGGCCGGCGGGAACACGGCGGTCATCGCGGAGGTGCTGGCGGCTGACCTGGAGTCGTCGCCTGTTGTGTATCCGATTGACGAACGAATCAGAGCCCTTTGCTGGGAAGTCGGCGCGGACGCTGACTTGGCAGTGGGACTCCAACGACAGGGAGGTTAAGAGTGGCCAGAGTAATGTTGAAAACGGACAGCGACGTCCGGGGGATCAAGCGGTTCAATACTGAACTGGGCAAGACCGACAAGGAACTGGACGAGATCACCAAGGGCTTCAAGGGCGCCGCTGGTCAGGCGCGGAAGCTGGCCGAGCAGGCCGAGCCGATGAAGCGTGTCACCAGGCAGATGGCGACACTGGCCAAGCACGTGAAGGCCGGGCGGCTGTCGATGGAGGACGCCGAAAAGCTCGCCGGGAAGTACCAGCGCCAACTCGACCGCGTGAGCACGTCGGGCCAGAAGGCGGTCGGCCCCGGTATGGCGGGCAACATCACCTCGCTAGTCGGCGGGTACGTAAGCCTTGCCGGCGCGGTGGGCACGGTGACTAAGGCGCTCACCGAGATGGAGCAGCAGGCCCAGGAGGCGGCCGACGCCACCTTCGCTGGTCTTGGTTCGATTGGCGAATTGCAGCAGATCAGCAACGGCGACCCTAAGCAGTTCCAGAAGAACCTGGGGTTCGCCAGGTCGCTCGTTGCGCGTGGCGTGTTTAGCGAGATCGGGGCGGCCTCCGACGCGACGTTCTCGTTGGGGTCGGCGGGATTCAGCGACGCTGAAAAGGAGTTCCTGGCCAGTCTCGCGGAGAAGAAGATCGTTAAGAGCGAGGGGCTGGTCGGGTTCGGCGGCGCGCTGCGGAAGGCACAGGGCCTCTACGGCGGCAAGGTGGGCGTTGAGGGCACCACCGACCGCATCCTCGCAACGTCAGCAGCGACGCAAGCCAACGCCACACAGACGGCCCTGGCGACGTCTCAGTTCGCCGCGGCGTCCCAAGAGTTGGGATTCAGCGGCGACGCAGCGCTGGCGGGCCTGGTCTTGGTCGAGGAAAAGGCCAAGAACATCGACGAAGCCGCAACGCAGATGGCCAACTTGCTGGACGCCATCGACCAGCGGAAGCTCGGCAAAGGGACGTTCAAGGAAACGATTGCCGGCATCCAGGCGCAGGTCGACGCCGGCGCCGGCGCGTTCGACGTGCTGGGTAACAAGCGGGCGGTGAAGGGCTTCCGGGCGATCTCATCTCAGATAGGCGAGTTCGACGCCCAGGTCTCCGCGATATCGGGATCGGGCGGCGCCTCGCTGCGGGCTGACGTACTGGGCTCCGACCCCATCGCACGGGCCGCGGCGCTGCGTGAGTCTGCGACCGGCCGGGCCACCGCGGCGCGGGACTCGCTCACCTCCGAGCCTGAGTTGCTCATGGACGCCGTCATTGCTGAGAAGCGGGCTTACCGGCTCAGCCAGGGGCGTGAGGCTGCGGCAACGTTTCTCGGGTGGGGCGACCGCTGGAGCGACTGGACCGGCTCCGAGAGCATCGCCATGGCCCGCGCTATCGGGGCCGGGATGCTTACGCCAGCGACGGAGCAGGCGGCGGCGGCCTACCTACTGAACAGCGTCGAGCAAGTGCCAAATGGAACGAGCCTTGAGTATCTGCGACGAATCGCCGAGGGCGTCGAGAAGGGTGGCGGGGCGGGCCGCCAAGAGTAACCAACCACCTTCACAACGGAGTGTAAAGCAATGGCAGGATTCCTGTACTTCCTACCGGACGAACCCACAAAGCCCACGGGCGACCGACTGCGGGAGCTGGAGCTAGGCCACCTGGACGGCGCCCAGCTTGGCGTAGTCGAGTCGAAGAGCCCGGACGGCGCCACAACCGGCCTGCTCGTGGCGGACCGATCGGCGCTCGGTGAGCACACGCTACAAGTCGACGACGACGCCCAGGAGTGGGCCGAGACCCCCGCCGGCTGGTGGCTCGGATTCATCAAGGCAGAGAAGCCCACGCCCGAGCAGCTGCGCGGCGGCGATCTGCTGCCCGGCTACTGGGTGTCGCTCGCGGACGGCAACAAGTGGGCGCTGCCGATCGTCCGCGAGGTCAACGACCAGGGCGATCCGAAGTGCGGCGTGCCCGCCCGCCTGGTGCGAGATCGGGTAACGCGGGACCTAGTCCCCGGGCCGCCCGCGAAGCCCTACCAGTACCTATGGGACGCGACCGAGTGGGCCTGGCAGGCCATGGTGGCCGAGCAAGAGGTCGACGAGATCGAGGCCGAGCAGACAACCGCGATGCTGCTGGGCGCTAACTACCGGGTTGGTCCGGAAGAGCTGTTGGCGCTCGGCGCTTGGTCAACCAACGTCCGCCCCGAGGGGCTGCTGGCGCTGTCGATCGGGTACCCCGCGTGGGCCGACTGGAAGTCGCAGCAGGCCGAGGCGGTGGTTGCGGGGCCGGGTGAATGATCCGCCGCGCCGTGGCAACACTGGGCCAGCGGCGGGACCCCACACCCGAGGAGATCCGGCAGCGATGCGCCGAGATCAGGGAGGGCTGGGACGAGCGAGAGGAAGCCCGGCGGCGGGGTGTCGACTGGCGGGCGCCGGGGTGGCTGCCGGACGTGTTTCCGGGTGGCGAGATTGAGGTCGACGGCGCTAGCTCGGACTAGCGGCTCTCTTTGGCAATCTGGACTGTGCCCCGCGTGTCAGCGCGTTAACGGCCGGCGCGGGGTTGCGATAGCACTGACAGGGAATGCAGCTTGCCGCAACCTGGGGGGGCCTCCGCCTCGAAAATGTAATAATCCAGTGGCCGCCGTCTTGGTTTTGTTATACTATTCCATCCGGAGGCCCGATTTATGTAATGCTGAGGACCATTTCAGTGGGCGAATCGCTTTTTGGCTCCTATTACGTCAAGCCTTGGCCGTCAGCGATTCGCGATGCTGCTGCGTTGTTCCCACGGTACGGCGATTACCAAGAGGCTAGGCGGCACGCTCTAAAGCTCGCCTACTGGCCGGGGGAGCAGGTCGGCAGTACGAATCAAGCAATGGACCTGGACTGGGAATGGATTCAGGCGCTCCGCGGGGAAGGGATTGCAGAGCTGCGAATATCTGGCCCCATCGGTGGGCATCGCAATTTGAGAATCATCTTTTGGGTAGCTGATAAATCACTATCTGGCGATCCAATGACGCGCATATGGACGTTGGCAGTAGTAGCCAAGAAGGCACAAAACTGGACTTCGCCTGAACTGTCAGCATTCCGGGGGCGATTAACGATCCTTAAGAAACGTCACGGCTACTGAGTACGGATGGTTCCGTTATTGAGCTGCATGGATGCAGGAAAGGGGAAGGGAACTATGTCGACTACAGCTTCAAAGCTACTGGAATCCAATATTCAGGTTTTCCTCGAAGTGCAAAATGCCTTCGATGAGTGTGACCCTGAAATTCAATCAGTCATACGAGAGATGATGGAGATCCATCGCTCGCCGGATGCTTCGGAGCAAGAACGGCGCCTAGCGATGCATACGATAGTAGATGCGCTGTTCCCAAGCTCTGGCGTAGATGTCGCCGACCGCGAGCGAGTCGCGGCATCAAGCGCCAACGCGATGGCTCGTGAAGCCGAGATGGACGAACAAGAAGCGGCCTTTGCTGATAAAGTGCGTCAACTCATGCAAGAGCAGGGGAAGTCGCAAATAGAGCTGGGCGAGCAAATGGGGGTCAGTCAATCTGCGATTAGCAACATGCTGTCTCGCAAGTGCCGCCCGCAGCGGAGAACGATTGACCGGGCGGCAGAGGCGTTGGGCGTACCGCCAACGGACCTTTGGCCAAGTTACTGCAGCGACGACGACAGCGAGTAAAGCGAAGCAACCGCTCCGCCTGGCCGTTTTGTCCCGGCAATGTTGCCGGGACAGAATCCGCCGGCTTGCGCTTCTGACGCTCTTTGGCCGCCTTAGCGCAGCGCGGCTTGAACTCAGCGTGAGATACAGCCGCCCTCTACAAACTCAGGGATCGGCGTAGCACTGACGGCGGGGCCGCCCTCGGCCTCCGCCCAAGCTTTCGCCGCAAGCGCAGCCGCTGCCCGCCGCATCGCCTCGCGTTCCGAGAATCCGGCGCGTTCTAACTGGCGCACCCGTGGCCCGTCCGCCTCTAGATGGGCGTGGCGGCGAAGCCAGGCGTCGCAGAAGTCTTCCGCCCGCTTGAGGTTGTCCAACACGCTCCACTCAAGCGGCTCGCAGGCTACACCGTCAATGCTTCGGAGCACGCCGTGGGGGATGCGCACAGTATCCATGGGAGGCCCTCCGGGTTCACGTCCTACGGTCGCAGCTCGTCTGCGTAGCGTGGCACCGGATGCACCACGACCCTTGGAGAGTCAGTGAGCTGCTCCCATGCGTTTGCGGACAACGCCGCCGCAGCCCTGCGCTGCGCTTCGAACTCAGAAATCCCCTGCTGCTCGAATTGCTCGACAAGGGTCTCGTCCACCGATAGTTCGTTGTGGACGTGAATCCACTTGTCGCAGAACTGCTCTGAGCGATCCAGAGTTCTCAGATCGGCGGCGCCGGCGGACTCACAATGGACGCTGTCGATGCTATCGAGAACGCGGCGCGGTATGAGGACGCTAGCCATTTTGGGGCCTCCTTTCGAGAGAAAGTAGTTCCGATGCCCAAGCCGGTTCGCTTCCCATCCTAGGGGCGGCCGCCTGCGAATCCATCCCCCAGGTATGGGGGCGCCCCTATCTACTCATGCTTGCCAAACAGAAACCCAAGCTGAAACGCGGACTTGGCGTGAAGCTTGAGCATGACCTTCTGCCGCCGCAGCTCCAGCGTCCGCAAGGATACCCCGAGTTCTTTGGCGGCCTTCTTGTTGGACGCGCCGTCCGCCAACAGTTGCAGTAGACGGCGGAGGTGAGATTCACCGTTGCACCTGTGAATTGGGTCGAGCGCCAATCCGCCCTTACCAGAGGCCCCTTGCCACAATGGGCCAGCCACCATTCGCCGCCGACCACTCCGCCCCCAGGGATTCAACTACTGCCTGACGCCTCGCGTCATCATCGCTGAGGCCCAGCTGCTGCAGGCGATCGATATCGGCCTGTTCCACCCCGAACCCCCTGCGGCGCCTGAGTTGGTCGCAGATGAATTGCTCAGCCGCCTGCTGGTAGTCGGGGGGCAGGCGGGTCTCCCCGCAGTCGACAGCGACGATCGATCGGACCAAGGCCGTATCGATGGCAATTTTTGACATCGCTTCCAGGGGCTTGGGTGGCGGAACTCCCCGGTCGGCCCTGCCGACATAGACTGCATAGGCGGGGCGACCCGAGACGGGTATACCAACTCTTGCCCCCCATTTCGCTGTACTAAGAGTCCAACCATCGCGAGCTGCGGGTGTGAGCAAGCGGTTGCGCAGATCGCGCAGAGTACTCGCGGGCGCGGCCCGGCACCCGCCGCCATGGAGGGCGGGGCGCAGTTTGTGGTCCGGGCGCTGGAGGTTTGGCGCTAGGTGAGATGCGCAAGCGTATCACGCCGGTGCGAGCCGTCCGCGTCGTGCGTGCACTAAGCACGAGCGGCACTACTCAACTGTACGTGAGTTGTAGTGCGTATCGGACTCCAGCCACAACACGATTCCCCGGTCGGTGTGCTCCGACTTGGCTCGCAGCAGGTAGATGGGCTCGTCGGGCGGCAATTCGAGCTTCGCATCAGCATTAAACTCGTACGAAGGTGCTAGCGCAATCCCGCTCGGCCAGTCGTCCGGCCGGTAGGTGAAATACCCTTGATTCTGAGACGCAGCTCTCAAATAGGGTGTCTGGGTATCGGGATCAACGTACAGGCCGAATCGGATAATTGTGTCTTCGCCGTCAACCCAGGAATTCAGTGCGATCGTCGTCTTGGGCCTGCCGGATGGAGCTTCAGCGTTCTCCTCAGCGGTCGTTTCCGATAAGTGAAGATAGTACCGTTGGCCGGACGGGATGATGAAGCGAAACGCGCCGCGTTCTTGCGCCAGTGACACCACGTTGATCTTCGACGGGTCTTCAACAACCATGTGCCCGTAGTTTCGGCGAACAACGTCCAGTTCTCGATTCGCTTCTCGCAATCTTAGGCTTGTCGACACGTGCGACAGCAGCAATGCGATAAACGCGAATAAGACCAACACACTACGGAGGCCAAATGACTTCATTGCTCTGCCTCAGAGGGAAGACCTGAACACCCTGGAAACTACCGAGTCGCCGGCCAAAGCCAGCTCCGCCGCCGGCTCAACGCCCCAACGCACGCGAGGGCGGCTAGGGATGCGGCGGTGGGGGTGGGGGTGGGGATCGCTGTCACTCTCCAGCCGCTACCCCACGTTGAGTAATGCCATGCCCCGGAGGAGGTCCCACTCTTTATGGCAGTTCTTGTCGGGTGCGGCGCGTGACCGAGCATTGAAGCGTGTTGGAAGCGAATGTCAGGCAAGAGCGCGAGCCAGTAGTCGCCAGCTGGCAAATGCCAACGGAGGTTAGTTGGTCCCTGCCAGCTGTGGCTGCTTCCACCCTTTCGAGCAATCACGATTGTTGCGGAGTGGATCACGTTACTGTCATCGGGTAAGCCATCATCATCAACGCCGGTGATGGCGAATGTAAGCAGGCCCCTGCCCGAGTATAGGAAGGCTTCAACAGCATCGACTACGTGGGCGCGATCAGTTGAAATCGCACCGGCGAGGTGCTGGTAGTGGCTTGTTCCTCCAATTAGCGAGTTGCCGGACCAAGAGCTAGGGATGGGGGGCGTCCCAGTGTCAAGAACAGCAATATGTCCCGCGTAGCCTGTTGAGCAGAACAACAAGGCAGTGGCAACCGGACACTTCAACAAGAAAGCAACTGTCTCCCCCATCCAAATCATTACCTATCGCCCTCTCGCATTGGAAATCTGTCCGGCAGTCAGCGCCGCTGGACCTTACTAACAATCGCTCCTTGCGGCAAGGAATCGGATTGACACCCGCCCCCCAGATCGGGCAAAATCCGGGCTCTAAGAAGCGTTCCTGGTGGCGCCGCTACGTCTGCAAAGCACCAGCCAAGAGTTCTAAGAACTAAACACTATTCAGGAGCCCCAGCCCTTGCGAGTGTGGTCGTGCGCGTGGGGCAACCCATGCGCGGACGGGTGACCGTGGCCGGGCGGGTAGTGCCGCCTTTAGAGCGCTCGTGAGGGTCGGGGCTTCTTTATTTGCACCGGCGTTCTGCTGGTGTGGAAAGGCCAACCCATGGTCGCTTTCAGGAACGCGCGGATACGGTTCCGCCTCTTCACAGTCTGGATGCTCACCAGGCATCCGAAGTTCAAGCCGCTGTACGCCGCTGACGTTGTGTCCCACGACTTGATCCAGCAGGCGCACCACCTCGCTGACGCCGGCTACTACGTCCCCGCTGCGATGCTCGCTAGGGCGGCGGTAGAGTCCCGGGTAACGAAGCTGGCCCGCCTGTCGCCCGGTTGGAGCGGCAAGGCGTCACGCAACACGACCAACACTGTCGTGTACCTGACGCACCAGGGCTTTCTGACGATCGCGCAGAAGAACACGTTCAGCAAGCGGTGGGAGCGGGTGTGCAGCATCTGCCACGGCGCCACGGGCAACCGGGCGTTCTGCTTGAAGACGATGCGTCAGATTGAGCAAATCTGCAGCCACTTCGACGAGCTGGCCGCCAACGCCATGAGATCCGGCGAAGCCCGCGGTGATGACCTGCCGACCTACCCCGAACTAGCGATGGAGGCTTAAGCCATGTCCGTAGAAGACCCTGGATGCGTTCTCACCTATGACCCTAGATCGGGGGCTTTCTCCATCAACACCGATGCTCTGCGGGCGATGGAGTCCCTGGAGTCACTGCCGGCGACGCCAACGCCGGCAGGGCGATTAACCGTCGAGCAACGCCACGGCCTGGCCGCCAAGCTCACGTTGGCCGCGTGCTGTGACGTGCTAATCACCTACGACCACGAGCGATCCGAGCGCGGCTCGGCACGGTCAGCAATCTATGACCTCCGACTGCCATCGATGCGATGCGATTCGGATATTCAGCTGCCGCTCGACTGCTGCGTCGATGCGGATGAGTTCGACGGAGACTTGGTTGCAGCAATCTTGTACGAGCTGCAGCGGGTCGCCAACCAGTACCAAGAGCTTGTCTGGAGAGTCGAGGACATGCTCGGGTTTCAGCGATTCAGCTTCCAGCGTCTTAAGGGGCTTGAAGACGAAGAGCAGGACGATTGCGAGCCCGCGCCGACGCGAGACCTCAGGCACCTGGCCTAGGCTGTAGCCACCCGAGGCCCGCGCCGCCGACTGAAGGACCGATGCCGGCGGCGCGGGTGAATCGGTGGCGGAATGGACGCCGTCCTGCCCAGGCGGCATTGCTGCCTTACGGCGTCGTCTCCGCACGAAACAAACTGCACGTCGTTCGTGCGCTAATGATTATCGTTCCGCGCAATGTCGAGCCTTAGTGGTAAACGCCACTGTGCGGATGTACGAACGGTCAAAGCGCGGGAGTGCTTGCATGGCGTTACCTCGAACAAGACGCGGGGCGCAGAGGGCGCCGGAGAAACGATCGAGGGGGCCGGTCTCGCTGGGCAGGTTGAGACCGGTAGCCCCCCTCGTCGTGAGTATTTGTTGGTATCGGCGGTTCGCGGCTGTGGGTTTATTCCGCTATGCGAATCGATCGCAATTTTCCCGGACCGCACTACGCGGCCAGGCGCTTTAGTCGTGAAAGGATGAGCTATGGAGGTGATCAAGGTTCACGTTGTCGACAAAGGCCGGCGGTACTTCTACATGAGGTACCGCTGCCCGCTGACCGGCAAGGAAGAGACCCGGAGCACCGGGGAGAAGTCCAAGAAAGAGGCGATCAAGGTCGCCGCGAAGTGGGAGGCCGAACTGCAGGAGGGCCGTTACCAGCGTTCCGCTCGGATGCCGTGGCCCGAGTTCCGGAAGTTCTGGGAGGACCACAACCTGCAGGACCTGACGCTGCGGTCCGGGGTGCAATACGCCTCGACGTTCAACGCGTTCGAGACGCTGTGCCGTCCGCAGCAGGTGGGCGACCTCACCACCGCCCGCGTCACCGCGTTCGTGAGCGAACTGCGGAAGCCACGCAAACGGAAGAGCGGCGAGACCTACCACTTGTCCCCCGCCAGCGTCGGCCGACACCTGCGCCACCTCAAGGCGGTTGCCCGGTGGGCGCACCGCAAAGACCTGCTGGCCAAGGTCCCGCTGTTCGAGATGCCCAAGTCGAGCCGCGGCGCCAAGATGAAGGGCCGGCCGATCACGGGCGAAGAGTTTGACCGGATGCTGGTCGCCGTCACCAAGGTCGTCGGCAAGGATGCGGCCGATTCGTGGAAGCTCCTGCTACGCGGCCTGTGGACGTCCGGGTTGCGTCTCGGCGAGGCGCTGGCCCTGAGATGGGATCACGTGCCCGGCCGCGTCTCGGTCGCTCTGAATGGCCAGCAGAGCGTTCTGCGATTCGAGGCGTCCGCCCAGAAGTCGGGGAAGGCCCAGGTGGTCGCCCTCGCCCCCGAGGCGGTGAACCTGCTGCTGCCGCTCCCGTCGGACACCGGGTTCGTCTTCACGCCCGAACGCAAGGACGGCTCGGCGATGGTTCGTAGCGTGTCGGAGATCGGCAAGACGATCACCAAGTTCGGCGAGAAGGCCGGCATCGTCACGAACGCCGAGACGGGCAAGACTGCCAGTGCTCACGACCTGCGCCGCGCGTTCGGGCGCCGGTGGTCCCGGCGGGTGCAGCCGGCGACGCTGCGGGAGTTGATGCGGCACGCGTCGATCGAGACGACGATGGGTTACTACGTCGGCGAGGACGCGCTATCGACCGCCGGCGAGCTGTGGCGGGCGTCGGGCGACACTTTGGGTGACACCCCGAAGAGCTCCGACACGAGCGAAGAGCGTCAGGAAGCGAAAAATGCTTGAAATGCAGTGGCCGCGGGGGGACTCGAACCCCCACGGGGGTTACCCCCCGGCAGATTTTAAGTCTGCTGCGTCTGCCAATTCCGCCACGCGGCCGCGGGGCAAGCGGCCATCATAGTCCAAACCGGTCGCCGACGCAGGCGCTAAAACCCGTCTACCGCCGGACCGGCGGGTGGGGCTAGAATCCGCCCAGCCCCCCTCGTTGACCACGCCGCAGGCTAACCTAACCATGCTCGCCCAGATCGATTTCCCTGGCCCCGAGGGCTTCCTCGGCGCCCGCGCGTCGCTGATGCTGGACGTGGTGGTGCTGGCCATGGCCGTCGTGCTGGTGGTCATGGCGTGGAGCATCGTGCAGGCGCGGCGGGGGCGCTTCACCGTGCACAAGTGGACGCAGACGGCGCTGACTGCCGCGCTGCTGGTCACGGTGCTGGCCTTCGAGATCGAGATGCGGCTGTTCGGCTGGGAGGACCGCGCGGCCGGCGAACTCGGCGGCTCGGCTTCGCCGCTGGTCTGGCGGGTGCTGTACCTGCACCTGGTGTTCGCGGTCAGCTCGTTCGTGCTGTGGCCGGCGGTGGCGTTCCTAGCGCTGCGGCGGTTCCCCAACCCGCCGGCGCCCGGCGAGCACAGCCGCAGCCACCGGTTCTGGGCCCGCCTGGCCGCGATCGACATGACGCTCACCGCGCTGACCGGCTGGGCGTTCTACTACGTCGCATTTGTGCGGCCGGTTTAGTTGGACCGCACGCCGTCGTCGGCCGACGCGTTCCACATCGAGGCGAGCAGCGCCAGCCGGCCCGTGGGCGGGACCGCGTCGGCGGTGCGGATCTCCTTCAGGTGGTGCGCGCACTTGCCGCAGCGGGACAGGTGAAGCTCGATCCGCGCCCGCAGTTCCGCCTCGCAGGCGCCGCAGGCATAGTCGTCGAGATGGGCGGCCACGTCGTGGCAGGCGATCGGCGCGGGCTCGGGCTCCGAGCCGCCTACCGAGTTGACCGCGAGACCGACCGCCAGCACCGCGGCCGCGCAGACCGCCATCGCCACGCCCGCGGTCTTCGCGGTGCTCACAGAGGGGCGCCGCCGCAGACGCTCGCCGAGCGACTGCAGGCAGCCGGGCTCACAGGGGGCCCAGGCGTCGGTGTTTTCGGGATGGCTGATCATGCCGTTGCGGTGCGGTTGAAGTCGACGGGGAAGACTGGTTCGCCGCGTGCGCCCCCTGCACGCTTACTTGATTATTGGTTCGCGCAACCAACCGGTCTGTGCGACGCATTACGATTGGCGCCGCTAGCGCGGCTCAACTCGACGCCCGCTCCAGGCACGGGACCAGCTTCGGCTTGCCGGTGAGCGTCTTCTCGGGCAGGCGGACCTTTTCTCTACCCACCGCCCGCGCGATGCGGCAGGGGTTGAGCAGCACCACCCGCCGCCGACCGCCGCCGACGTCGCCGGCGGACTTGAGCTCGCCCATCAGCACGGTCACGGACTCGCGTGTGCTGCCGATCAGGCCGGCCAGGTCCTGGTGCGATAGCCGCACTCGCAGCTCGACGCCGTCCTCGGTCGGCGCGCCAAACTGCTCGGCCAGGTCCAACAACAGGTGGAGCAGACGCTCGCGGTTCGAGCGGAACAGCAGGTTCCGCAGCCGCCGTTCGATCCGCTGCCGACGCAGACCGACCAGCCTGGTGACAGCTACCGCCAGGTCCGCGTGCTCGGACATCAACGCCCGGACCTCGGCGGCGGGCATGGCCACCACCGAAGACCGCTCGACCGCCTCGACGTGGTCGTCGCGGTCGGCGTCGTTGAGGATCGCCAGCTCGCCGAACAGCTCGCCCGGCTCGATGTACCCGAGGATCGACTCCCGGCCATCGCCGCTGACGTGCGACACCTTCAGCAGCCCCTCGGTCAGCAGGAACACGCTGTCGGTCGCCTCGGCCGGCAGCATGAGCGGGCTGCGGGGGGCGAAGGTGCGTCGGGTGCTCTGCGCCTCGAGCCGCGCCAACTGCTCCGAGGAGAGCCGCCGGAAGAGGTCGCTCTGCTTCAGCCACCAGAGGGATTCGGTCATCTCGCGTTCCTGATCCTGGTAGGAGATCGTCCCCGGTATTGTAAATCCCGCAAGACCGACAAGCGAGCGCCGACGCCGGCGGCCGCGGGAAAGTGAAGCCGAGGGGCCAAACCAGGGGTACGCCAACCCCGCCCAAACGGTTCGCCGGGCGGCGGCGCAGACTACGCCGTTTGGTGTGCGGCCTTACATTACAGCCCAGATGTGCCCCGCGACGGGCGCCCCTCTGCCGGCGGGAATCACCTGCGCCCGGCCGTGTGCGGCTCAGCCCAAGAGATCATCGTCGTCGTCGATCTCTTCGTCGTCGACGCCGTCGATGGCGAGCGGGTGCTCGCTCTTGGGATTCTTGATGCGGATGCTCTTCTTGCCATCCAGCAGGTCATTGATGAGGTTGCCGATCAGCTCGGCCCGCCACCCCTGCGCCAGCGCCGGCGGTTCGCCGTCCTCGGTGCCGTAGCCCAGGTGGTCGGCGATCATGTCGCGGAAGTCGCTGGCGGTGCCGGTCAGGCTGGCCGCCACGTTCTTGCCGCGGCACACGCTGGCGATGGCCGGCGAGAGGAACTGCCCCAGCAGGTTGAGCTGCGGCGGCGGCGCCGGGCCACGCTTGCGTTTGAACTCGTCGAGCGACGCGTCGAGCCCGCGCTGCACGCAGGCGGCGATCTCGGGGGTCACCTTCTTGAGCTGGCCGTACTGCATGCCGCGGATCGAGCGGATGCGTTCCGGCTTGGCGTTCTTCTGCTTGGCGAGTTCGACGATCAGGTCGTCCCGCAGCACGCGCCGCGGCGGGATGTCGCGGCGCTCGGCCTCGCTCTGACGCCACTCCCACAGCTCGCGGACGATCGCCAGGTTGCGGGGGCCGAGGTTGCCGATCCCCGACACCTTACGCCACCGCTTGCGGCTGCGGGCGGCGGTGACCTCGGCGACAAACGACTCCATCTCCTCCTCGAGCCACGACTCGCGGTGGTACTTGGCGATCTTGGCGGAGATCTTGTCGTGCAGCTCGAACAGGTACCGCACGTCCTCCAGCGCGTAGTTCAGCTGGTCTTCGGTCAGCGGGCGGCGGCGCCAGTCGGTCCGCTGCTCGCCCTTGGCCACCTTGCGGCCGACAAACCGGCTCACCACCGAGCTGTACGCGGCCGGGTACTCGTTGCTGCAGAACGCCGCGGCGATCTGCGTGTCGAACAGGTTGGCGGGCGGCGCGCCGACCGCGGTCAGCGAGAAGTTGAGCTCCTCACGCGCCGCGTGGGCGATGGTGATGTGGTCGCCCTCGGCCAGCAGCCGCCAGAACGGCCGCATGTCCGCGATGGGCTGCGGGTCGATCACCGCCATCAGGTCTTCCGAGGCGACCTGCACCAGGCACAGCTCTGGGCGGAACGTGTCCTCGGAGACGAATTCCGTGTCGAACCCAATCTGCTTGGCGCCGCGGAGCTTCTCCAGCACCTCGGCCAGATGGGCGTCGCTCTTTACGTGTTCGTAAGACAAGGGTTCTCTGTCGAGTTGTGCGGACGCCTACGGCCTGGGGAAACCCGAATTATGCCGGACGGCGCGGCCGTTAGGAAGAGCCGACCGGCGTCGCTGAGTTGATTGCGTGGGGATCCTTAGAACGTCCGCCAGCCGACCACCGCCAGCACCGGCAGCAGGATCAGGCAGCTGTAGGCCATGTAGCCGAAGAAGCTCGGCATCTTGACGCCCGACTTCTCGGCGATCGCCTTGACCATGAAGTTCGGCCCGTTGCCGATGTAGGTCATGGCGCCCATGAATACCGCGCCCAGGCTGATGGCCGTGAGGGTGTTCACGTCAACGCCGGCGGTTGCCCCTCCCACCCCGGGAACCTGAGCCGTCTTGAAGAACACCAGGTACGTGGGCGCGTTGTCCAACACGCTGGAGAGCCCGCCGGTCACCCAGTAGAACCGCGACGGCGAGTTCAGGAAGTTGGCTTCCAGGTACTCGCCGTTGAGGCCCAGGATCTGCAGCGCCGGTTGCATGCAGATAAAAATGCCGATGAACAGCGCCGCCACCTCTTGGATCGCGTGGTAGTTGAAGGTGTTCGCCTTGCGGACCGCGTTGGACCCCAACGCCAGCGAGAGCGCCACCAGGCCTAGCTGCACCAGCTCCCGCAGGTACAGCCACGGGTGCCAGTCGGTGCCAGGCACGGTCTTCGACGGGTCGAGGAACGCCACCGCCGCCACCACGCCCAGCAGCAGCGGGCCGTTGAGCCCCAGCCCCATATACTTCATGTGGCGGATCTTGCGGATGTCGCGGGTGATGTCGGCCTCGGTCTCGCGGCGATAGTACACCAGCTCGTCCAGCAGCAGGTAGACTACCAGCAGCAGGCCATTGCACAGCAGCCAGGCCGGCCACAGGCTCATCGTCCAGAAAAAGTCCACGCCCGCCAGGTAGCCCAAGAACAACGGCGGGTCGCCGATCGGCAGCAGGCAGCCGCCGCAGTTGCAGACAATAAAGATGAAGAACACCACCGTGTGCACCACGTGCTTTCGTTCGCTGTTGGTCTCCAGCAGCGGGCGGATAAACAGCATCGCCGCGCCGGTGGTGCCGATAAAGCTGGCCAGTAGCCCGCCCGCGCCCATAAAGATGGCGTTGGTCATCGGGTTGGCCTGCAGGTCGCCCTCGATGCGGATGCCGCCGCAGATGGTGTACAGGCTGAACAGCAGCACGATGAACGGCACGTACTCCTGAGCGACCGCGTTGCCCAGGATGGCGGTGATCTCTTCCCAGTTGAAACCGGTGGCGTCGTAGTCGGCCACGTAGTGGGCGGGGAAGTGGCCTTCGATCGGCTTCTCGTGCAGGAATCCATAGTAGGCCAGTGTCAGCAGACCGAGCACCGTCGCGAGCTGGAACCGGTGCAGGTTCGACTCCCACCAGTGCTCCGTGAACGGGATCAGCGGCAGCACCGCGATAGCGCCCAGCAGCAGCACAAACGGGATGACGGTCCAGACCGGCGGGGCGACAATGTCCGCCTCGGCGCCGTGGGAGTCGGCGGCCCCGTGAGCGTCGCCCTCAACCGCGTGCGAGTCGGCAGCGTGAGGGTCGGCCGCGTGGGCGTCGGTGGCGTGCGCGTCCGTCGCGTGGGCGGCGCTGCTCGCGACGATGAGCTCGGTGGCCTTCTGCGGCAATCCCGCAATCAGCGTGCCGACATAGACGACCGCCAACAACACAATCGCGCCGACAACTTTGCCACCGCCGCTGGCGGCGTGGTGGGACTCGTGAGACATTTCCGACTTCGATCCATTGGTAGGACTCCCCCAGATTCTCCAGGCGGGAGTGTCGGTTAAAGGTAACGGCCGGTCTGACATTCGTCTATCGGAGTTGCCCTGACGCTCAGGTGGAGGTCAGGTAGGGAACGCGACGTCATGACGCACATCAGGCAAGCGTAGGACCCAACTGGCCGGCAGCGCTCAAGCGCAGGGTGCGGTCTGGCGAATGCGTCTCGCGGCCCAACCGCTCCCATCGGTACAATCGCGCCGACCGCATCCCTCGACACCAAGAGCCCGCCCCGTGCCGCTAAGCAACTGGCGCCGTCCGCCGCTGAGCCTGCTGGTCAGCGTCCGCTCCACCAGTGAGGCCGCCGCCGCCCTCGCCGGCGGCGCGGAGGTAATCGACGTCAAGGAGCCGGCGCGCGGAGCGCTAGGCCGAGCCGACGCTGAGGTGGTGCGTTCCATCGCGCGGCTCGTAGGCAGCCGGCGTCCCGTGACCGCCGCGGCGGGGGACCTCGGCGAGCTCGCCCCAGCGGAGCTCGCCGCCTGGGCGGACGAGTCGACCGCCTGCCTGGTGAAGGTGGGCGTCAACCTGCCGGTGACGCAGTCGGCGGTCGAGATGCTGACAGCGCTCCGCGGTGCCCTGCCGCCCGGCATCGGGCTCGCGCCCGCCTTGTACGCCGACGCCGACCACGCGCCACCCAACGCCCAACTGCTCGCTCGGCTGCAAGCCGCCGCCTCCGCTCGCTGGCTGGTGGTGGACACCGCTGACAAGTCGGGGCCAGCCCTAACCGGGCTGTGGAGGTGCGACCAATTGTCGCAGCTCATCGGCGACGCCGGCCGCGCGGGCCTGCGGCTGGTGCTGGCGGGCGGCGTCACGGCGCAGCATGTCGCCACGCTCGGGGCCTCGCTCCCCGACCTGCTAGGCGTGCGCGGCGCGGTGTGCGAGGGGGGACGCGGCGGCTTGGTGAGGGAAGAACTGGTCGCCGAGTTCGCCGCCGCGGCCGCAACGGCGCGGCGTTCGCATGCGTTAATCGGCCCTTAGGCGCAGCGGAAAAAACTTGACATCCGCATCGCAATCCCGATACTCGGCGATAGTGGTGTGACCAACAGGGCCTCCCCGAACCGCGCAGGGCGTCGTTGATCGCTCGGTGCGGGTCGTTTACTTTTCAGCCAGGCGGCCGGCCTTGTTGCAGCGGTTTCTAGACCGCGAAGCCATCGCGTATGCGGACCGGTATCGCGCCGGGGCCGCGGCAGCTCCCGGGCATCGGACGCCGGGGGCTTCACGAGAGGGATCCTCAGGATGGCGCACAGCGGCCGTGCGCTTCGGGACCGAACGTCCCGGGCGGCGCCGCTAAAACTGTGAGGACAACGACTGTGCAACGTTCTGTGCTAGACGCGATTCGCGATGGTGACTGGGACTACGAACCCGATGAGGTAAGCGACGCGGTGCACTCCGCGACGGTCGCCCTGCCGGGCAGCCGGGAGAAGATTGGCGTTCTCGCCGAACGGGCGGAGCGCGGCCTGCCGCTGTGGCACGGCGCCGACCGGCTGACCTACGAGGAAGTGAAGGACCCCTCCCAGTTCGAGGGGGGCTGATTGCTCTCTGCGGCAGAACTCTAACGCTCCGGTGTGACGCGCCGTGGAAGCGTCCCGGAGAACAGGCGGCGGCCCATGCAAGGGCTGCTGGCGCGCGGGGCGGCCTACCGGCTCGTCACGGGCCGGGTTACACTGGCGTCTCAATCGTCACTACCGGCGCCTTCAAGACGGATCGCCCCGATGCCCCAATTCGACGTCACGGTTCCCCACGGCCAGTCCAAGGACGACGCGCACGAGCGTCTGAAGAGCTTCTCCGAGAAGGTCAAGGAACACTACGCCGACATGGTGAAGGATGTCGAGCAGCAGTGGGAGGGCGACACCCTGCACTTCGGCTTCAAGACGATGGGCGTCGGCATCAAGGGCGACCTGGTGGTCAACGAGAACGACGTCCGCGTCCGCGGCGACCTGCCGTTCACCGCCATGATGTTCAAGGGCAAGATCGAGTCCGCCTTGCGGGACGAGATCACCCGCCTGCTGGGTTAACTCCCCGGCGTTCCGCCCCCTTTTCTCTCTTTGCGTCCAGCGCTCCGGCCGCCGCGCCGCCCGTGGTCCGGTCGTGACGGCTGTGGCGGATCTGCCCGGCCGCGGTTCCGATTGGGAGCGTCCGACCGCCGTTGGGCCCATGTTGCCGCAACTTTGGTTGACTGCCCCCGGAAGCGACCTACGGTTCGTTGAGACAAATCTCGGCGCAGGCGTGTGCCCCCCGGCGCAACGCCCCGCAGCACCTGCCCTTGAATCGCGAACTACTGCGAGGAGCTTCCGAAGATGAGTACACGAGTTCTAGTGGCCGACGATTCGAGCACGATGCGGAAGATCATCCTCCGCTCGCTCAACGCGGTAGGGGTGCCCAGCGCGATCGAGGCCGCCGACGGCGAAGAAGCCATCAACGCCTTCAAGCCGGGCGAGTTTGACCTGGTCCTGACCGACTGGAACATGCCGCGGAAGAACGGCCTGGAGGTGATCCAGGAGATCCGCAAGCAGGACACCAACGTCACGATCATCATGGTCACGACCGAGGCCGAGAAGTCGCGCGTGCTGGAGGCCATCCAGGCCGGCGTCTCGGACTACCTGGTCAAGCCGTTCACGGCCGACACGCTCCGCGAGAAGCTCGAGAAGCACGGCTGCTAGTTCGGAGCATTGGTTGGAGGGCGCTGGTTCAGTGGCGCCGACCGGACAACTGAGTTGAAACGCAAAAAGGCGGCTGCCCCGCGGGGCAGCCGCCTTTAGTTTTTTGCCGATCTGAGGGAGGGCTCGGCCCCGGACAAACTAGCGCCCAGCGCCCTCCAGCCAGCGCCTACTTGGCGTACTCGGCGTTGAAGAACTCTTTGCTCTCGTCGATCGAGGGCTTGATGGTCCGGGCGCCTTCCTTCCAGTTGGCGGGGCAGACCTCGCCGTTCTTCTCGAAGTACTGCAGCGCCTCGACCATGCGGAGCGCCTCGTCGATGCTGCGGCCCAGCGGCAGGTCGTTCACCACCTGGTGACGCACGACGCCGTCCTTGTCGATCAGGAACAGGCCCCGCAGCGCCACGCCGCCGTCCAGCAGCACGTCGTAGTCGCGGGCGATCTGCTTGCTGAGGTCGGCCACCAGCGGGTAGCCGGTCTTGCCGATGCCGCCCGCGTCACGCGTGGTCTGCGTCCACGCGAAGTGCGAGAAGTGGCTGTCGACCGAGCAGCCGAGGATCTGCACGCCCTTCTCCTCGAACTTGGCGGCCGCGTCGGAGAACGCGATGATCTCGGTCGGGCAGACGAAGGTGAAGTCCAGCGGGTAGAAGAACAGCAGCACGTACTTGCCGCGGTAGTCCGACAGCTTCAGTTCCTTGAACGTCCCGTCCGGCATGACCGCCTGGGCGGTGAAATCGGGGGCTTCTTTCTGGACGAGAACGCTCATCGGGGGGACCTCACGTAGGGGGGTGCAGGGAGGGGATTCGTATTGTCCGGGCCCGGCGCCGCCGGCCCGTCTCGCCAGTTTACGGGGCTCTGCCGCGCCAGCAAGGGGCCCGCGTCCGCATAGCTGCCATGCGTCCGCCGCATCGACCGGCGCCGAGCGCGGAGGCCTTACCAAGCGACGCCGCGGCGTTGCAGCTCGCCCGCCAGCTGCTCGGTCGACTCGAAGCGGACCGCGTCGATCCCGCACGCCGCCGCCCCCGCGACGTTCTCCGCCCGGTCGTCGGTGAAGAACAGCTCGCCCAGTTCGCAGCCCGCCTGTTCGGCGGCCAGGCGGTAGATGCTGGGGTCCGGCTTCATCGCGCGGGCGTCGAAGCTCGTGACGTGCAGCTCGAACGCGTCGTTGAGCTGCGGGTAGCGCCCGTCGGTCAGGAACGGCCAGTGCACCGCGTTGGTGTTCGACAGGATGCCCAGCCGGTGGCCCGCCGCCGCCAACGCTGCGACCAGCTCCATCGACTCCGGGATCGGCTCGAAGATGTCGCTGCAGGCCAGCTCGAGCTCGGCGCGGTCGGGCGCCGACCTGGTGGCGTCGCAGAACCAGGCGAAGTACTCGTCCGGGGTCAGCTGCCCGCACTCGAACCGCCACTGCACGTCGGCGGGGGTGCCGGTGGCCATGGCCGCCTCGCGGACCACGCCCTCTTCAACACCGGCGGCGGCCGCCATCTGGCGGACCATGCGGTCGTTGCAGAACCGGATCAGGACGTTGCCGAGATCAAAATAGAGGAACTTAGGCGTCATGCGGGGCATCCTACCGCCGCGCCGCCGATCCGTCACCGGCCCGGTCACGCGGCGCGACGGCTCTCACGCTCGTGGCGCCAGTCGATCGCGCGGTCGCTGGCGTCCTCCAGCCGGCGGTGCGACGCCCAGCCGAGGTAGCCCCCCGCGATCAACGCGGCCAGGAACATCCGCGGGCGGTAGAACACCAGGTACCCCAGCAGCTGGTTGACGCCACGGCCAACGATGCCCAACGCGTTGGTCCCTTCGGGCAGCAACGCGACCCGCGGGATGGGGTTGGGCAGCACGCCGGCGGCGCCCAGTTCGCTCACGTAGCGGTGGTCGGTCAGCACCCGCACCGCCTCGGACGCCGGCAGCCGGCCCCCGTGCAGGCGGGTCCGTAGGATGAGGCTCTGCACCGCGAAGTCGCCCTTGGCGGCGTTTGCGTCGGCATGCTCAACCGCTCCGGGCGGGGCCACCCTCTGCAGGAGCGCCCGCAGGTGCACGCCCGCCGACGCGCCGCCGATCAGGATGCCGGCGGTCGCCATGAGCGACCACATGCTCTCGAACGTGATCCACTCGCGGCAGTACAGGAACGTGACCACCGCGGTGGCCAGCGCCAGCGGCGCCGTCTGCCCGAGTACGCCGATCACCACCTCGTCGCCGCCCAGCAGCGTGGCGACCATGCCCCAGGCCTGGTGCAGCACGGCCCAGAACGCGCCCCGCGGCCCGTGCAGCAGCAGGAGCAGGGCGAGCACCACCCACACCACTGGCGGCAGCCGCCGCCAGAGGGGAACCTTCCGGTCCGGTTCGGTGTCGAGGACTCGCATAGGGCGGACTTTAGCGGCCCGCCGCCGCCGGGTTAAGGCCAGTGGGCACGTCGCCCCCAGCGGCCTTTCAGGCTAAAATCGCCGGATTGCCGGCCTCCCGGCGCCCTGACCGAACAGCCCATCCCCAGCTACCAGTCCCCAGTCACCCGCTACCAACCACCGGCCATACTCCTCCCATGCTCAACAAGTACTCCAGCCAGATCACCCAACCCAAGTCTCAGGGCGCCAGCCAGGCCATGCTGTACGGAACCGGCATGAGCGAGGAGGACATGAACCTGCCACAGGTCGGCATCGCCAGCATGTGGTACGAGGGGAACACCTGCAACATGCACCTCTTGGACTTAGCGGGCCAGGTGAAGCAGGGCATGGCGCCCGCCGGGCTGGTCGGCATGCGGTTCAACACCATCGGCGTGTCGGACGGCATCTCGATGGGCACCAGCGGCATGAGCTACAGCCTGCAGTCGCGCGACCTGATCGCCGACAGCATCGAGACCGTGATGCAGGCCCAGTGGTACGACGCGCTGGTCGCCCTGCCCGGCTGCGACAAGAATATGCCCGGCTGCCTGATCGCGATGGGCCGGCTGAACCGCCCGGCGATCATGATCTACGGCGGCACCATCAAGCCCGGGTTCACCAAGAGCGGCGACGGCCAGGAGAAGCGCGACATCGTCTCCGCGTTCCAGTGCTACGGCGAGTGGCTGGCCGGACGCATCACCGAGGAGGAGCGGAAGGACATCGTGCAGCACAGCTGCCCCGGCGCCGGCGCGTGCGGCGGCATGTACACCGCCAACACCATGGCCAGCGCCATCGAGGCGATGGGGATGAGCCTGCCGTACAGCTCCTCGATCCCCGCCGAGCACCCAGACAAGCAGAAGGAGTGCCACGAGGCGGCCCGGGCGATCCGCAAGCTGCTGGAGCTCGACCTCAAGCCGCGCGACATCATGACCCGCGCTGCGTTTGAGAACGCGATGGTGCTGATCATGGCGGTCGGCGGGTCGACCAACGCGGTGCTCCACCTGCTGGCCATGGCCCGCAGCGTCGGCGTCGACCTGTCGATCGACGACTTCCAGAAGGTCAGCGACAAGACGCCCTACCTGGCCGACCTGAAGCCGTCGGGCAGCTTCGTGCAGGAGGACCTGCACTCGGTGGGCGGCACGCCGGCGGTGATGAAGATGCTGCTCGAGGCCGACCTGATCGACGGCTCCTGCATGACGGTCACCGGCAAGACCATCGCCGAGAACCTCGAGAGCCTGACCGGCCTGAAGGAAGGCCAGTCGATCGTCCGCCCGCTCGACAAGCCGCTCAAGGCGACCGGCCACCTCCGCATCATGCGCGGCAACTTCTGCCCCGACGGCGCCGTGGCCAAGATCACCGGCAAGGAGGGCCTGACCTTCACCGGCACGGCCAACTGCTTCGACAGCGAAGAGGACATGCTGCACGCCCTGGAGGACAAGAAGATCAACAGGGGCGATGTCGTGATCATCCGCTACGAGGGCCCCCAGGGCGGCCCCGGCATGCCGGAGATGCTCACCCCCACCAGCGCCATCATGGGTGCGGGCCTGGGCCAGGACGTGGCGATGATCACCGACGGCCGCTTCAGCGGCGGCAGCCACGGCTTCATCGTGGGCCACGTCACGCCCGAGGCCCAGGTCGGCGGCCCGATCGCCCTGGTCCAGAACGGCGACAAGATCACCGTCGACGCCGAGGCCAACCTGATCACGCTCGACGTGAGCGATGACGAGCTCGCCAAACGCAAAGCCGCCTGGCAGGCGCCCGAGTACAAAGCCACCCGCGGCACGCTCTACAAGTACATCAAGAACGTGAAGAGCGCTAGTGAGGGGTGCGTGACGGATGAGTGAGCGACATCACTAAGGACCATTGCCACGCATGAACGATCCCACTCCCCCTGCCGGGAAGGGGAACTCAGGTGCGCATCGCGAAGCGTATTGGAAGTCAACAGTTCAGCGACCAGGAAAGCTCACCGCATGCCGAGCAACAAGACCGCCATCGTCACCGGAGCCTCGCGCGGCATCGGCGCCGCCATCGCCAAGAAGCTAGCCGCCCAGGGCGCCCGCGTTGCGGTGAACTACGCCTCCAGCGAAGGTGATGCCGCCGCAGTGGTCGGCGAGATCACCGACGCAGGTGGCCAAGCGATGGCGGTGCAGGCCGACGTGAGCCAGCCAGACCAAGCCGCCCAGCTATTCGACGCGGCCGAGTCCAAGTTCGGCCAGGTCGACATCCTGGTGAACAACGCGGGCGTGGCAATCTACCAGCGGGTGGAAGAAACCACCGACGAGCAGTTTGACCGTGTGTTCGCCATTAACGTGAAGGGCGTGTTCAACATGTGTCGGCTGGCGAGCACTCGGCTGGCCGATGGCGGGCGGGTCATCAACCTCTCGTCGAGCACCACGCGGATGATGCTGCCCGCGTACGGGCCCTACTCGGCCACCAAGGCGGCTGTCGAGCAGTTGACCCGCGTGCTCGCCAAGGAGCTCGGCGGACGCGGGATCACGGTCAACGCGGTCGCGCCCGGCCCAACCGATACCGAGCTGTTTTCCGAGGGCAAGTCGGACGATCAGATCGCGATGCTTGGCAAGATGGCCGCGTTGGGGCGCATCGGCACGCCGCCGGAGATCGCCGAGATCGTCGCGCATCTCGCGAGCGACTCCGCGGGCTGGGTCACGGCCCAGGTCGTTCCGGTGAATGGCGGCATCGCCTAAATTCCCTGGCAACTCAGCGCTGAGAGTGCCTACTCCTCCTCGACGTTCACCTCCACCTCGCCGGTGTCGACGTTGCGTTCGACGTCGACCTCCAGGCCGGGCGCGTCGACTTAGAGCACCTTCTCCTTGTTCTCGCAGCCAATTGGGGCGCCGAGCAGCAACGCCGAAAACAGGGCAAGCAGCAGGCGGTGTTTCATCGCAGCGTCTCCGGGGGGGGTGAGGCGGCCGGCGCGTCGCGGGCCAGCCTCCACGATAGCCTGGGCGGCGGCCATCCGGCCCTCGCCGCAGTGGGCGTGCCAGCAAAACGAACGTGCCGAAGCCGGCTGGGGTGGTTCTGCCGGTTCTTGGCCCGACGCGAGCTGTGCCTACAATTCCCCAATGCACCTCCACTCCTGCGGGCCGGTCCATGCTCAGCAACCCGTTTGACGTTTACCTGAACGACCACCACGCCATGCTGGTGGCCGAACGGGAGCTCTGCCAACGCGTGCAGCGATCGAACGAGGGATCGGCGCTGGCCGACGCGGCGGGGCGGCAGCTCGGACTAGCTCGGGCGGGCGAGGCGGCTGTCAAACAGTTGCTGGCCGACCGGGGCGCCGCCGCCAGCGGCACGAAAGCCACGATGGCCTGGCTGGCGGAGAAGGCGGGCCGCCTGAAGCTGAACGGGCAGCTCACCGGCTACTCGCCCGCGTCGCGGGTGCTGGAGGTCGAGGGGCTGATCCTGGCGGCTCAGGCCCGGGCGGCGATGTGGCGGTGCCTGGCCGCCAGCCAAACGCCACCGCCCGAAGCGGTCGATTGGGGTCAACTGCAGCAGCACGCCGAGGCCCAGCTAGCAGACCTCCGAGCAGTCCATAGCGCGGTCGCGGGCGAGTCGTTCGGCGTCGGCGGCGACCGCCCAGCCGGCATACATCGCTAGCCGAGCCGGCGGTACAATCGGGGCATGCTCAGCGACTCGCTCCGCCAACGCCTGGAGGCCCTCAACCGGCAGCAGCTGCCCGCTGCGCCGGCGCCGATCGCCAAGCGGGCGGCGGCCGCCACGCCGCCCGCGGCCAACCAGGCGGCGCCGGTCGGGTTCGCTGCCGAGGCGGCCATCGAAGAAAACGAGCTCGGCGCGCACGCGTTGCACACGATCCCGCTCGGAGAGCTATGGCCCAAGGGCCCCGGCCTGGTGGCGGGGCGGCTCGAGCACCTGGCGACGACCGACACCGACGGCGAGCTGGGCGACCTGGTCAGCGCGCTGCCCGACCGCGCGGCGTTGCTCGACCTGGAGACCTGCGGCCTGTCGGGCGCGGCGTTGTTCCTGGTCGGCCTGCTGCGGTGGATCGACGGCCAGCCGACGGTCGAGCTGCTGTTCGCCCGCAGCTACGCCGAGGAGGCCGCCGTGCTGGAGAGCCTGTGGCGGCGGCTCGACGGGGTTGATGTGCTAGTCACCTACAACGGCAAGAGCTTCGACTGGCCGATGGTGCTGGACCGGTCGCGGCGGCACCTGCTCCACAAGCGCCGCGAGCTGCGGCAGCCGCGGCACGTCGACCTGCTGCACCACGCCCGGCGGAAGTGGAAAGGGGTGCTGCCGGACTGCAAGCTGCAGACCATCGAGAGCCAGGTGTGCCGCCGCCCGCGGGGCGACGACATCCCCGGCGGCCAGATCCCGGCGGCCTACGACGCGTACGTCCGCACCGGCCGCGACGACGAGATGCAGCAGGTCCGGCGGCACAACGCGCTGGACCTGGCGACCCTGCTGGATATCGCGATGCGCGTGGCCGGGTAACGCCGCGGGTCCCCCCACCGAACCCGCACCCCCGGCCGGTTGTCCCGACAGCGAGGTTTCGCCCTGGTTTTCGAGGAAAACCCGGCGGTTGCGGGGCAATGGGCCCCCAACTAAGATCATGGGTTCGCCGCTGCTGGCGAGCCCCGCCCCCTAACCTGCTGGTTCTGCAATGCGTCACGTCCTTTCCGCCCTGGTGCAAAACGTCCCCGGCGTGCTGGCCCACGTGGCCGGGATGCTCGCGTCCCGCGGCTACAACATCGACAGCCTGGCGGTCGGCGAGACCGAAGACCCGCACCTGTCGCGGATGACCTTCGTGGTGGTCGGCGACGACAGCGTGCTCGACCAGGTCCGCAAGCAGCTGGAGAAGATCGTCACCGTCGTGACGGTGACCGACATCAGCGCCCAGGACCACGTCGAGCGGGACCTGATGCTCATCAAGGTCAGCAGCGAGGGCGGCAAGCGGGCCGAGATCCGCGAGCTGACCGACATCTTCCGCGGACGCGTGGTGGACGTCGCGCCCGACGAAATAATGATCGAGCTGGCCGGCCAGGAGAAGAAGATCCAGGCCTTCATCGACATGATGCGGCCGTTCGGCATCCTCGAGGTCGCCCGCACCGGGCGGATCGCGATGGTGCGGTCGGTCAACCGCCCGCTCGGCTCGACCGGCCTGAAGGCGGCGGTGGGCGTTTCTAGCTGAACCAACCCCAGTAACCACAAAGACACCAGGGACACAGCGAGCCGCACCCGACCCGCCGCCGGCGTCGAGTTCCCCCTGTGTCGTTCGTGCCTTTGTGGTTTCCCCACAATTACTCAGACAAGACAGACGAGGACTCGACCAAATGGGCGCCAAGATCTACTACGACGCGGACGCGGACATGAAGGCCCTTGAGGGCAAGACCGTGGCCATCATCGGCTACGGCTCGCAGGGCCACGCCCACGCCCAGAACCTGCGTGACAGCGGCGTCAAGGTGGTCGTGGGTCAGCGTCCGGGCGGCGAGAACTACGACCTCGCCAAGAGCCACGGCTTCGAGCCGATGAGCGCCGCCGACGCCGCCAAGGCCGCCGACGTCATCAACATCCTGCTGCCGGACGAGGTGCAGGCCGAGGTCTACAAGAACGACATCGCGCCCAACATCGAGAAGGGCAACGTGCTGATGTGTTCGCACGGCTTCAACATCCACTTCGGCCTGATCGAGCCGCCCAAGGGCGTTGAGACCCTGCTGGTCGCCCCCAAGGGCCCCGGCCACCTGGTCCGCAGCGAGTTCACTGCCGGCGGCGGCGTCCCCTGCCTGATCGCCCTGCCCGAGGACGCCAGCGACGACACCTTCCAGATCGGCCTGGCCTACGCCAAGGGCCTCGGCGGCGCCCGCGCCGGCGTGATCCGCACCACCTTCGCCGAAGAGACCGAGACCGACCTGTTCGGCGAGCAGGCCGTGCTGTGCGGCGGCCTCAGCGAGCTGATCAAGGCGGGCTTCGACACCCTGGTCGAGGCCGGCTACCAGCCCGAGATGGCCTACTTCGAGTGCATGCACGAGGTGAAGCTGATCGTCGACCTGTTCTACCAGGGCGGCCTCAACTACATGCGGTACAGCGTGAGCAACACCGCCGAGTACGGCGACTACTCCACCGGCCCGCGGATCATCACCGACGAGACCAAGGCCGAGATGAAGAAGGTGCTCGAGGAGATCCAGAACGGCACCTTCGCCCGCAACTGGATGCTCGAGAACAAGGCCGGCGCCCCCGGCTTCAAGGCGACCCGCCGCCGCGAGCGGAACCTGCCGATCGAGAAGACCGGCCAGCAGCTCCGCCGCCTGATGAGCTGGATCGACGAGAAGGAAGTCTAGTCAGCGACCCTCCCTCCCCCCTTGGGGGAGGGCTAACCCGTATGCCCAGGCGCCCTCCCCTCCCGCCGAGCGACCTGCCCGACTGGCCGATCGGCGACCCGGCGGCGCCGCTCGCTAGCGGCACCGTGAGGGTTTGGCTCTGGTCGCTTGCGGCGTCCGACTCCGCCGACGAGCGGCTGCTCTCGGCGGACGAGATCGACCGCGCCAACCGCTTCCACTTCGGCGAGGACCGCACGCACTTCGTCGCGGCGCGGTGCGGGCTGCGGCGGCTGCTCGCAGGCGCCACGGGGCGGGCGGCCGACCAGGTGGCGTTCCGCTACCACGGGCTCGGCAAGCCGTCGGTCGCCGACGGCGGCGTGTGGTTCAACCTGTCGCACTCCGCGGGCGTGGCGTTGGCGGCGTTGTCGGTCGATGGCGAGCTAGGCGCCGACGTCGAGGCGGTCCGCCCCACCAACTGGGCGGGCGGAATCGCCGAGCGGTACTTCTCGCCCGCGGAGGTCGACGAGCTCAAGGCCGAGCCGGCCGAGCTGCAGGACCGGGCGTTCTTCCGCTTCTGGACCAACAAGGAGGCCGTGGTCAAGCTGCTCGGCTCCGGCCTCGGCTTCCCGCTGCCGACCTTCACCACGCCGCTCAACGCCGAGGCGGGCGCGGCGGTCGCGCTGCCAGAAAACCCGCTGGAGCTGCCGGAGTGCTGGGTCCGATCGCTGCCATCGGGGCCCGTGCTGCAAAGCGCCATCGCCACGCCCGCGGCGGCCGACCGGGTAGAGCTGTACCGTCTGCCCGCCGGCGGGTAGCACACGGCTATAATGCCCGTATGGCCGATTCATCCTCACGCCGCGACTTTCTAAAGGGCAAGGCGGCCGCCGACGCGCTGGCGGACATCGGCGCCGGCGCCGCGGGAGGCGAAGCCGGCACGGCGGACCCCGGCATGCCGGACTGCGTGCTTTCGCTTACCCGGCGTGCGATGGCATGCGACTTCCAGGTGCAGCTGGTCGCCAGCCCCCACCGCAACGAGACCGGCCCCGGAATGGCGGCGCTCGACCTGATCGACCGCCAGGAGGACCGGCTGAGCGTCTACCGCGATTCGAGCGACATCAGCCTGCTAAACAACGCGGCGCAGTACGGCCCGGCCGAGACCGATCACGAGATGTTCGCACTGCTCCAGACCTGCGACCGGCTGCACCGCGACACCGACGGCGCGTTCGACGCCACCACCGGGCCGCTCTCCAAAGCGTGGGGCTTCTACAGCCGCGAGCCGCGCGTGCCGACCGAAGAAGAACTGTCCGCCGCGATGCAGCTGGTCGGCTGGCGGCACGTCCGCTTGGATGAGGGAGCGCAGACCGTCGCGTTCGACAGGCAGGGCGTGGAGATTAACTTCAACGGCATCGGCAAGGGCCACGCGCTGGACCTGGCCGCCGACCAGATGCAGCTGGAGCTAGCAGACGACTTCCTGCTGCACGGCGGCCGCAGCACGCTGGTCGCCCGCGGCGACCGGCCGGGCGGTCAGCCGGGATGGGGCGTGGCGCTGCGGCACCCGCTGCGGCCCCAGTTGCGGATAGCTGAGTTCACGCTGATGGACCAGGCGTTCTCCACCTCCGGCGCCGCGACCCAGGGGTTTGTCTCCGGCGGGAAGCGGTACGGGCACATCCTGGACGCACGCACCGGCAGACCGGCCAGCGGGCCACACAGCGTCAGCGTGATCGCCCCGACCGGCGCCGAGGCGGACGCGCTCTCCACCGCGTTCTACGTGATGGGCCCCGAAGCGACCCGGGCTTACTGCGAAGCGCATCCCGGCGTGGGGGCGGCGTTTGTGCTGCCGGGCAAGCACGCCAGCAGCGTCCGCCTCGAGGCGATCAACCTCCCCGACGACCGCTGGCGGCCGCTGAGCGATCTGTAGCCACACGCCGGCGGGACCCGCGGGGGCCGAAGTTTCCGCGTGGTAAGGCGGTAACAGATCGCCCTGCGAATGGCTACAATGCCGGATTGCCCACAGCGGCGTAACGCTCGGTTCCCCCCTCCGGCCATCGGCCCCACCCAGGCGCCCACCAGCCCGCGACCCCACAGACGGATGCTGCTTGATTTCCTAGTCGATAGCGTGGGCCTGTGGGGGATCGTCGCATTCCTGGTGCTGACTGGCGTGGGCGTGCCCATCCCCGAAGAAGCGCCCCTGGTGCTGGCGGGCGTGCTGAGCAGCAAGGGACACTTCGACCCGGCAGTCGCCTTCGGGGCGTGCCTGATGGGCGCGCTGCTAGGCGACTCGCTCATGTACGCGATCGGCCGGCACCTGGGGCACGGCTTCCTGATGCGGCACCCGCTGATCTCTCGCTTCATCAACGCCGAAGAGGAGGAGAAGATCGAGCACGTGGTGCAGAACCACGGGTTCAAGATCCTGCTGGGCACGCGGTTCCTGATCGGCGTGCGGGGGGCGGTCTACTTCGCCGCCGGCGCGGCCCGCGTGCCGTACCTGCGGTTCCTGCTGTGGGACCTGGTCGCGGCGTCTCTCGTGGTGGGCATCGTGTTCGGCTTGGGGTATCTGTTCGGCCCCTGGATTGAACCGGTTATTCAGGACGCGGAAAAACTAGTCACCGTTATCGTGGTCGCGGTGCTGATCGTGGTCGGCATCATGGTGTACCGCAAGCGGGTCGAGCGCATCGACCGCGAGATCGACCGACTGGAACGCGAGTCGCAAGGCGAGGCGCCCGCGTCCACCGCCGAAGAGGACGCGCCGCCGGCCGAACCGCCCGCACCGGCCCCCGCGGGCGATAACGAGCCCGCCGAGCACTCGCACGAACGCCCCGCCTAGCACCACAGGCACGCCGCGCTATGCCCTCGCCGCCGCTCGTAATCGGAACCCACAACGCCAAGAAGGGCGCCGAGCTGGCCGACGCACTGGCGCCGCACGGTGTGCGGGTGCAGACGCTCGCCGACCTGCCGGATGCGATCGAGGTCGTCGAAGACGGCCAGACCTTTGCCGACAACGCGCGGCTCAAGGCGGTCCAGCAGGCGCGGCGCCTGGGCCAGTGGGTGCTGGCCGACGACAGCGGCATCCAGGTCGACGCGTTGAAGGGAGAGCCGGGCGTCTACTCCGCGCGGTTCGCCGGCCCCGACTGTGACGACGAGGCCAACAACCGCCTGTTGCTGGAGAAGCTGTCCGGCTTGCCGCCGCAGAAGCGCGGCGCGCAGTACTACTGCCACGTGACGCTGGCGGACCCCGCCGGCGAGATCCGCGGCGAGGCGACCGGAGTCTGCCGCGGGGTGATCGTGGACCCGCCGCGCGGCGCCAACGGGTTCGGTTACGACCCGCTCTTCGAGATCCGGGAGCTGCACCGCACCTTCGGCGAGCTCGGCCCCGCCGTAAAGAAGGCGATCAGCCACCGGTCGCGCGCCATGCGGGCCATCCTGCCGGTAGTCGTCCGCGAGCTGCGAGGCTAACGGCAAAGCGTTTCGGGCTGCGGGCCGTCGCTGCGAAAAGCGACCGCAAGCCGAGGCGTACACACGGGTTCCGCTTGGCGCCGGCCCCCATCAGCGGGTCATTCCTGCCCCGCGGCGCCGCCGCGACAGGGCCCCACGGTCTGCTAGCCTGGTGGCCGCCCCTGGGTGATTCTTCTATGTTAAGGGGACCGAAGGCGTCCCTCCCACCACTAGGATCCCATGTCGCACCGTTACCGCATCCAATTCCCCCCTCATGACGCGCACCACCTCGAACAAGACGAGGTCAGCTTCTTCGTCATCGAAGGCGACAAGAAAACCCGGCTTCGATTCCACGACTACGACAAGATTTACCCCAAGCCCGGGCTCTACGAGCAGGTCTTCTACGACCGCCTCAAGTGCAACTCGCCTAAGAAGGTGGGTCAACAGCTCAAGCAGGCGCTGGACGCGGTTGGGCAGAGCATCAGCGAGTTGCGGGTGCTCGACCTCGGCGCCGGCAACGGCATGATGGGCGAGGTGCTCAAGCAGCACGGCGTGGCGCGGCTGATCGGCGCCGACATCATCCCCCAGGCCCGTGATGCGTGCCTCCGCGACCGGCCCAGCGTGTACGACGAGTTCTACGTGTCGGACTTCACCAACCTCTCGGCCGACGAGATCGACGAACTGTCCGGCTGGTCGGTCGACTGCCTGACGAGCGTGGCGGCGCTCGGGTTCGGCGACATCCCAGCGGCGGCGTTCTTCCAGGCGATGCGGTTCGTTGAGGTGGGCGGGTGGGTCGCCTTCAACATCAAGGAGACCTTCCTCGATCGCTCGGACCAGTCGGGGTTCTCGCGGTTTATCCGCGAGCTGATCTTCTCCGAGTACCTCGACCTGCACCACCTGGAGCGGTACCGCCACCGGCTGTCGATGGAGGGCACGCCGCTGTATTATTTTGCGCTGGTCGCTCAGAAGACCGCCGAGATCCCGGCCGACTTTCTGGAGCGTCACGAGATCACCACGTAGCGCCCCGCCGCAGCGACCGCCGGCGGGCGAGCCCCCAGGGATTTTCACCATGATCCAACGCCCCGCCGCCCGCCTGCTGGCGATCGCCCTGATCGCGGCCCCCGCGTCCGCCAACGCCGCCGAAGCCGTCGCCGATGCGCCCGCGGCGGCGGAGTCGTCGTCCGCCGCCCAGATCGACGGCTGGCTCGACGCGAACCTGCCGGGCGTGGTCCGGCTGTACAAAGAGCTGCACCAATCGCCCGAGCTCTCGTACGAGGAGGAGCAGACCGCCGCGCGGCTCGCCAAGGAGTGGCGCGCCGCCGGGCTGGAGGTCGCTGCCGGCGTCGGCGGCCACGGCGTGGTTGGCCTGCTAGAGAACGGCGACGGCCCCACGCTCATGCTCCGCTGCGACATGGACGCGCTGCCCGTCATCGAAGAGACCGGCGTCCCCTACGCGAGCCAGGTCCGCACCACCGACAAGCGCGGCGCGGTGGTCGGCGTGATGCACGCCTGCGGGCACGACATCCACATGGCCAACATGACCGGCGTGGTCCGGTGGGCCGCCGCCAACCGCGACGCCTGGTCCGGCACGCTGATGGTCATCGCCCAGCCGGCCGAGGAGCGGGGGGCCGGCGCCAAGGCCATGCTGGCCGACGGCCTGTTCGCCCGCTTCCCGCGGCCCAACTACGCAGTGGCGCTGCACGTGGCGGCCGACTACCCGGCCGGCAAGGCGGGCTACCTGAGCGGCTACTCCCAGGCCAACGTCGACAGCGTCGACATCACGATCAAAGGTCGCGGCGGCCACGGGGCCTACCCGCACACCACGGCGGACCCGATCGTCATCGCGGCCAAGCTGGTGCTCGACCTGCAGACCATCGTCAGCCGGGAGCTCGACCCGATCGAGCCCGCCGTGGTCACCGTCGGCTCGATCCACGGCGGCACGAAGCACAATATCATCGGCGACGAGTGCAAGCTGCAGCTCACGGTGCGGAGCTACTCACCCGCGGTCCGCAAGCAGATCGGCGAGGCGATCCGCCGCAAGGCGCTCGCCGCCGCCCAGAGCGCGGGCGCGCCGGAGCCGGAGGTCGACATCTCCGAGGGGACGCCGTCGCTCTACAACGACCCGAACCTCACCGCGCGGGTCGCTAGCGCGGTCGGCGCAGCGATCGGCAAGGAGAACATGGAGCCGTCCAAGCCGACGATGGGAGGCGAGGACTTCAGCCGCTACGGAATCGCCGGAGTGCCGATCTGCATGTTCAAGCTCGGCACGATCCCGCAAGACAGGCTGGACGCGTACGCCGAGGCGGGCGGCCCGCCGCCTTCGCTCCACTCGGCCAAGTTCTACCCCGACCCGGAGGGCTCGCTCTCGACCGGCATCCGGTCGATGACGGCCATCGTCCAAGAACTGCTGCCCGCCCAGTGATGGCCACGCCCGCCACGGATCCCCGCCCGACGCCGCCGGCCGGCCCCGACGGCGCAGTCGGCGAGTTCTCCTGGTCCCGCTGGGAGGCCGGCGAGCGGCCGGTCCGGACCGCCGCGCTGCTGGCCGTGGTGGCCGCCGCCGCGTTCACCGCCGGCGTCACGCTGCAGAGCGTCGCTTCGGGCCTGCTGGCGCTCGCGCTGCTGCTGGCCACCCTGGCCAATTGCCTGCTGCCGATCCGCTACGCCATGACCGCCGACGGCGTCGGCGTTCACGGCCTGCTCCGCTCGCGACTGCTCAAGTGGTCCCGCGTCGACGCCGCCCGCGTCGGCGAGCAGGACGCCGTGCTGCTGTACACCACCGAGCACACGGTCGCCCAGCGGCAGTTCCGCATCGACCTGGGCCCCGAGCCGCAGATGGTCGCCGCGGTGCTCAAGCAGCGGCTGCTGGACGCGGGCGTGCCGCTGGTGTGAGACTTCGCCACGCCTGCCAGTTTGTTATCGAAACCGGCCACCTGCTGTGGTCCAATAGCGTTGCTGGCGGTGGTCTGCCGGCACGCGTGCTACTTATCCAAGGCGTCGGCATCGCGGATGAGTTTTGTAGCTCTGTAGAAAGCTTCTAGATGTTTAGAGGATCATGAGGTTGAGAGTGAGGGTCTTGAGGGCGGCTTCGCGTCGCTGCATGGGCTTTTTTCGTGCTCGCAGCTGGGGCCCGAGGAGGCGTTTGAGCATGCTGATGGTGGTCTCGGCCTGGGCGCGTTGCCCGTAGCGGGTGG
>NZ_SIHJ01000004.1:0-220389 GCF_007859765.1 Posidoniimonas corsicana | reverse complement strand
GCTGAGGGAGCGTGAACTTCTTCGGGGCACGGTGATGCCAGTAACGACGCACCGTCCGACGACCCAGCTCGTGGGCGGCAAGCAGCAACGCGATGGGAGACTTCGTCGTTCGCACCCACACCGTACGGAAACAACACTACCTACAGTTTAGCTAGCAACGATAAGATTTCTACAGAGCTACAAAAGTCGCCGCCGAAGAAACCATCGGAGGGGGCCAGTCGAAACCATCAACGCGGTGACCGCGGGCGCCGTGAGCGTTCCCGACAGCGGCAAGCTCGGATGGGCAATGAGTTCAGAGGGCTAGGGACCAAACTATGCGAACCGCCGCGGTCGTCTGTTTCGCCATGGCCGCGCTGACCGGGGTGGTCGGGGTCAAGAACATCATCGCCGACGCCGATCAGGCGACCGACACCGCTAACCTGGTGGGCTACGTCATCGGATCCCTCTTCCTGCCATTCGTTTTCACGATCGGCGGGCTGGCCTTCTGGGGGAAGGCAAAGAGAGAGCGGGAAGACGCCGACCGGGGGTGAGCAGCCTCGACTCGCAAGCGACAGCAGGCGGCCCCGGAACACCTACGCCGGTGGCCCCACGAGGACGGCTTGCTCGGGCGACGCCTCACGCGACGGTAATTTGGCCAACGAAGCGTGAGCTATAATAGGGGCATGCCCCGCCCTTGGCTCCTACTGCTGATCCTCGCAACCGCCGCTCTGGCCCCCGCCGCGACGCGCCTCGCGTCTGGGGAGGCGCTGGCGGTCGTGCCGGACCTGTACTCGGCCGGACCGGGGCCGGTTGAAGCGGACCCGGCCCAAGCCGCCGAGATGGTAAAGCGGGCCGCCGAGCTGGCGGGGATGGGCCAATCGTCCGCCGCGTTGCAGCTAGCCAGCCGGGCGCTGGCCGTCGATCCAGACAATGAAATCGCCAGGCGGGTGCTAGGCTATGAAATGCACGAGGACCAGTGGCTGACGCCGTACCAAGCCCGGCAGATCGGTCGCGGCTTTGTGTGGCACGCCAAGCACGGCTGGATCAAGCAGGACGATATCGCGCGGTACGAGGCGGGCGAGCGTCGCAACGGCCGTCGCTGGAGCACCGCCGAGGAGGACGCCCTGCGGCACGCGACCATCGACCGCGGCTGGCAGGTCCGGACCGACCACTTCCTGGTGACCACCAACCACTCGTTGGAAGCGGGCGCGATGATCGCCGCGGAGCTGGAGCAGCTGTTCCAGGCGTGGCGTCAGATGTTCGCCGGCTACTACCTGGGCGAAGCCGAGGTTCAGTCCCGCTTCGCCGGGACCCGCTCCGCCCGGCAGCGGTCGCGGCCGTACAACGTGATCTTCCACCGCACGAAGGAGGAGTACGTCGCGGCGTTGCAGCACAAGCAGCCCCGCATCGGCGAGACGCTCGGCATCTACTTCGACGACCTGCGGGAGGCCCACTTCTACGCGGGCAACGAGATCGACCGTGCGACCCTGTACCACGAGGCGGTGCATCAGCTGTTCAAGGAGTCGGTCCGCTCGCGGAAGGAGGTGGGCCTGCAACACGGCTTCTGGCTGGTCGAGGGGATTGCCTGCTACTTCGAGTCGCTCACGCCGCCCGAGGAGAGCGGCGGGGACTGGACCATCGGCGAACCGAACGGCGGGCGGCTGCCGGCGGCGCGTCACCGGCTGCTGGTGGACGTGTTCTACGTGCCGCTGGCGGAGCTGGCGCCCCTCGGAAAATTGGACCTGCAGCGCCGGCCCGACCTGGCGCCGCTGTACAGCCAGTCCGCCGGGCTGGCGACCTATCTGATGGAGGCCGACGGCGGGTCCTTCCGCGAGCCGCTGGTGGCCCACCTGAGGGGCCTTTACGAGGGCGACGCCAACTCCGACGACCTGTTTGAGCGGCTCGGCCAGACGCCCGACGAGCTGGATGCGGCCTACCGGCGGTGGCTCCAGGGGCCCGCGGAGTAGCCCGCCCAGCTTGCCGCGGGGGGCCAGGATAGCTAAGGTTGAGGGCTTGCGGGGCCCGATCTCTTCCCAGAGCGGGGCGAACCTCCCTGAGGGCCGCTTGTCCGATATTCCGGCCGCCCCGGCTGCCTATTTGCCCGAGAGAGAAACGCTATGCTGCTCGCCCACCTCACGACGCTGGACCTGCCCTCGCTGTGCGCCTCGTTCGCGGCCGGACTGGCCGTCGGCGCCGCCGCCATGGCGGGCCTGCGGTCGCTGCTGCACCGCTAGAAACCGCCCGGAATCGCAGCCCGCGGCAGGCGGATTGACCGACCTGCGCCCCGCGCGATAGGATTCTGGATTCTCGCGGTGGCTGTAGCTCAGTTGGTTAGAGCGTCGGATTGTGATTCCGAAGGTCGGGGGTTCGAGACCCCTCAGCCACCCTTACGGCTCTCTTGCTAAGCCTTTCTCAGCTTAGACTTACAACGATTCGCCGAGTTTGGCGTTTCGTAGGGCTTCCTCATTTCGGCACCCGAAGTGGTCCCCAAGGGCTCCCAAAGTGGTCCCGACTGGGTCTGTCGGCACTGCCAAAATAGTTAAGGAACCCCCTCGCCGATTCGGCTACGCTGGCTGCCCCTTCGAACCAAGGAAGCCGCAGCTATGCCGTTCAAGTACCAACTCACTTGGCTCCCCAGTCGCAAGCGATGGGCCAAGACCTATCTGGGCAAACGCCACTACCTCAAGACGCGAACCAACGGCAAGAAGGACCGCGAGGGCTACCTTGCGGCCTATCGCGAGTGGGAACGCCTACGCGACTACCTCGACGGCATCGGCCCCAATCCTTACGGGCCTAATGGGAACCTGCTGCCCGCTGGCGTGATCCCCTCACTTCCGGTTGAGTCTCACCGCACCCTGACCGTCGCACCGAAGCCCGCCCCTCAACGGGCCGTGGTGGCGAGCGTTCCACAGGTGGCCGAACTGCCCGATTCTCCCTTCATCTTGGGCATCGGGCTTTGTTATGAGCAGGCTATGAAGCCGGGCACCGCCCTCCCCTGCCCTACCGAAGACGGAATCTTCACCCTCATCCGGACGTGGGTCGAGCATCGCAGGCAACTCGCCGAGCGGGGCGAGCTGTCGCTAAAGCAGTGGTCGGAAGATGGAATCAAGATCGGCACCTTTCGAGATTTCATGCTCGCCAACTATCCGGGGCTCCACTCAATTGACCATCTAACGGGAACGATCCTCAACCAGTACCGAGACAAGCAATGGGAATTCGTGGACTGCGGGGGCGAAGGCAGCATTAGCAGGGCGACTCTCAAGAAGCGTCTAAGCATCCTCTGCAAGTGGCTGCGTTGGCTCGTCGACGAAAACTATCTTGAGGCCCCACCCAAAGACCTACGTTCGTACGCGAAGGTCAAACTTGACCCGCCGCAGCCTCTGTTCTTCACAGCGGACGAACTCAAGCAACTTTTCAGCGTCGCAACGCAGCGAACCCGCTTGTTCATGCTGCTAGGGCTCAACCTTGGTGCGACTCAACGGGAGATTGCGACCCTAGAGGCGAAAATGATCGACTGGGAAACGGGGATCGTCACCCGCCCCAGACACAAAACGGGCGTGCCTTCAAGGAATATTCTTTGGCCCCGCACGCTGAAACAGCTTCGCATCCTACGGAGCACCAAGCGGGGGCCGTTGCTGGTTGGGAACACCGGCAATCCACTAGTCGAAGAGTATATCAACAGCGAAGGAAAGCTCTCATTGCACGATGCGGTAAGCAAGGCTTTTGCCCGCACAATGAAGCAGGCGAAACTAGAGGGCCACAAACGGAGCTTCAAGCACCTTCGAAAGACCGCCGCAAACGAGATCGAGAAACGCGACCCGACGTTAACGCCGCTCTTCCTCGCTCACTCAGAGCAAGGCGTGAAACGGCACTATGTCGACACGCACTATGATCGCCTCTTCGAAGCCGTCTTGGAATTAGAAGCGGTGCTTCTTGCAAGTTAGCTCTTGCCTTGCCAAATAGTTTGCGTATAAATAATTTACACGTAAACTTTATTTGACACGGAAGCGAGCGGAGCCGATGGGCACCGAAACTGTCGGGCAGACACCAGATTCGGACCAGCTCTACGCGATCACCTGCACGGTTGCGGGAGAGGCCGCAGGGGCCTTTCTGATCGCCTCGGATCGAGATGAGGCCGTGGCACTTGCTCGGGGCGTGCTGCCCGACAACGCCCGGGTAATGCACGCTCTACAGGTCTGCCCCGCTTCGCTGGTCAACATGCACCGTCACAAGCTGGCGAGCCTGATTCCGCGAGAGCAGCGGTTGCAGTTTAGTTCGCTCAACCTGCTCAAGCTCATCACGATTCAGCAAGGGCTATGCGAGAGCCTTGGGCTCGCCGTCGACAGATACGAAGACTTGGTTCACGAGACCTTAACCCAACGCCAAAAGGGGGCACCGGATGCCCGAGATACCGACGCTTGAGCAGCTCGCCGCTTATCGTGGCCAGCCTATCAACTCGCAGAAACGCGAGAACCTCAAAGCTCTCACCCCTCAACGCTTCCCGGTCTATGTGAACGGCCAGCACGTCGGCACGGGCAGCGATCTAGAGCTTATGGAACGCCTGCCCGATGGCAGCTTCCGCAGCACGCTCACCAAAGCTGTCGTGCCACCCCCGCCTGAGGATGAGAACGAAGACCCCAACTCGGTCTTTGACCGGTCCGGAGTGTTCCCGATCACTGACCAGCAGCCACGGCAGCACGTTGCCAAGCAAACCACGGGACTGGACGCCAACTCATGCCTTGATCGGTGCTTCCCATGGCAAAGCAGGAACTAACCCAACGGAATGACCATGCCCACAACACAGCCCGAAACCTCCCGGCTACTCGACACCGGGGCACCTGCTCAGCCCAGCAAGCCCGCAAGCTTCTGGAATGAGCATGAAATGTTGAAGCAGAACCCCGCCCCAGCGGTCGAGAAAGAAAGCGGGGACGTTTACGGGTTCGAAGTTTGGGCACCGAAACGGGAGCAGGACGTAGGCCCGGACAACTCAGCAACCCGTGAGCGTATCGCCGAGCTTGAGGCAGAGCTAACCAAGCTTCGGGGCGAGTTGCGAGACCAAACCGCAGACGTTTTCGTCTTTCGGTGTGTGCCCGAGTCAAAGGTGTTCGTCTACGCAGACTGCCTCTCGAATGCAATCGACACCCTCAAGCGTCGAATGGCGAAGAGCTACGGCAACGCTTGGGCAATGGATTCGCAAACCGTCCAGCGTATGCCGCTCCACGATGCCGCCAGAGAGTCGCCCGGCAATCTCATTTACTCGTTCGGCGAGCTAGAGCGTAGCCGAATCGTGCGGGACGTAACCCAGAGCAAAGAGCGTTGGCAGAGGCTCCCCAACCAAGGCACGTATCGGCGGCTGTTGCTAGACGTTGAGGATTACGAACGCCGCCAGCGTGCGAACGCCAAGTAGGGCTCCATACGCATGCAGCCGCCAAGGTGTGATTCCTCCTTGGGTCCGGCTCCCGCCCCTCTGACATGTGGGGGCGGTTTCGGGGGGCGAAGAGTGAATCAGAGAGTTAAGGGACTCTGTAGGACAGCGATTCTAAATCCTTGGGAACGCTGCCCGCCACGATTCGCCCCCCTATTGAACAAATGAAACCGGGTTTTTTGGAGTCTGCCCGGTCTGCCCCGGTAGCAACCTCAGCCGCTGCCGGGGCCTCTAATCTTGTCGGGCAACGTTGCCTGCAAGCGAGGCCCGGGACCTGAACAACCCCGGGCCTTGGTATCTCGTCGGGCCTAGCGTCCGAATGAGAGCATTCCGAGCCCGGTCTAGGGGAGCGATCCTCTGGGCCGGGTTTTTCCGTATACTGGCGGGAAAATGGTGCTCACCGTTCAAGGCAATTGAGATTCCCCCTACTCCGTCACCTCAGTTCTTGGCATGAACAAAGAATTCATCCTAAATGAAATCCGTAGATCCGCAGTCGATGGCGAGGCTTTGGGGAGAGAGAAGTTTGAACGCGTGACTGGGATTAGGGTGAGTGACTGGAGGGGAAAGTACTGGGCACGCTGGTCTGACGCAGTTAAAGAGGCCGGCTACAAGCCGAACTCTCTGCAACCATCATTGGAATTCGATGAGTTGGCACTAGCAATGATTGAAATGATTCGTCACTACGAAAAGTATCCAACTCAAGCAGAGGTGCAGATGTATGCCGAGAAATGCCCCGAGATGCCGAATTGCAGGACCTTCGACAAATTCGGTGGGCAGGCGGCCTTTGCTAAGAAGCTCGTCGAGTACTGCTCCGCAACCTCCGGTCTCGATGATGTCATAGGGATTTGCCGGCCTGTTGCGGGGGCAATATCGGATGCACCCAAAGCAGAAGCAACCGCCAAAGATAGTGCTGCCGACGAGTACGTATACCTAATGAAGCAGGGGAAGAACTACAAGATTGGCAAGTCCAATGACACAGACCGGCGTCGGTCGAACTTAGCTACGGGTTCGCCAGAACACAGCGAAATGTTGCACAAGATCAAGACTCGCGTTCCTTTCCTGGCTGAGAAGTTCTGGAAAGATCGCTTTGAAGAAAAGCATGTTAGGGGCGAATGGTACGCCCTAGACGCTGAAGATATTAGAACCTTCAAACGCTGCCGCTTCATGTAGAGTTGCTGTGCCTTCTCGCTATATCCAAAATCGCAACTCGCAAAAAACACACGTAGGCAGTTTTCGCACCTTGCGTGCCAAATCTGGACACGGCCCCCACCCCCTCTTTGGCACGCGATTCTCGGCACACGATTTGAGCGGCAAATTGGCACGCGATTTCAAAGAGCCAATCACTTCTTCAACAACGAAGATTGAAGCCAACTTTTCTGCCGGTCTCAAATAGGGTTGCCTCGGTTTAGCCTCTTGAAAACAGGGGTTCTTTGCCGAAAACCACTTGCAGAATTGGTCTCATTTTGAGTACACTCTACTGAGACGAAAACAGTAAGGTTTTAGTAAGGTCGATCATGAGCACTGCCGTCTATATCCGTGTCTCGACTGTTGGTCAGAATGAGGCGGGCCAGAAGGCCGAGATCGAGCGTTGGCTCAAGGGCCACGGCATCACCGATGCGACCTTCTATGTTGATAAGAAATCAGGTGACAACCTGAATCGTCCTTCCTTCGAGCAACTTCAGAAAGCTGTCTTCGCAGGTGAAGTGAAGACCATTGTTTGTTACAAGCTGGACCGCCTCTCACGCTCTCTTAAGGACGGCATTAACACCCTGGTCTCTTGGATAGAGGCAGGGGTACGCGTGGTGAGCGTGACGCAGCAGCTCGACTTTAGCGGAGCTACAGGCCAGCTAGTTGCAAGCGTGCTCTTCGCTGTTGCTCAGATGGAGCAAGAAACTCGACGCGAACGCCAGAAGGCGGGCATCGAAGCGGCTAAGGCTCGTGGCCAGTACCTCGGAAGAAAACCGGGCACGACCAAGAGCAAGCCTCAGCGGGCTCAGAAGCTGCGAGAGAAGGGCTTGAACGCCGAAGAGATCGCAACGGCGATGGGCATCAGCCGGGCTACCGTTTTTCGGTACCTCAAAGCCGCCTAGAAAAAAGTCTGCGAAAAAAAACTTCTCGAAAAATAATCGAAAAGAAGTCTCTTCATACACACAAGCTGGTAGCAGCCATTTGCGACCACGGGTACTCTTTCCGCGTGCCTCTGCGAAGCAATTCGCGTTCGCAGGCTATGCCCCTAGTTTCCGAAAGCGGCTGATGGTCAATAAGTTTGAGAACGTTGAGTACTGCGTGAAGCAGGCTGCATTCTATTTCGACGAGATGGCTAAGGAGAAAGAGGACTACGATCGGGTCAGCTACATGTTCAGTGCGTTCGCCTATGGGGGCCGGTGCATCTACTTCGCGGTAAAACACGCAGGCAAAGCGATTCCTAGTTTCGATACTTGGTTCGGCGCCCTCGACGCCAAGCTGAACTCTAGCGGCCTAGACAAGTTTTTCGTTGATGCTCGCAACACCGTTACCCACGAAGGTCACTCCCCAGTACTCTACGGCTCTACTGCGGGCGATATCGATGGCTTTGTGGAGCACTTTTTCCAAGTGGGGCACCCCAACCTGCCTAACCCGCCTGAAGATGGCGTGCTCGCCAGTAGCAAAGATTGGCTGGTCGAGTTGCTGTCCATGGTTTGGGAGTGCTACACCCTCGCTGGACCTGAAATAGACCCGCTGCAGTACGCGACCTACGCCGACTTTTGCAAGCTGGGGTACTCGCTTGACAAGTACTGCGAGGAGGCTGGTTGGCCCAACCTATGTGACCGCGAGGCAGAAGTGTCGAACGAGAATCGCTTTGACTGCGTTCGCGACTTCCTAAGAGGACTAGACAGCGAGAGAATGGTTGACGCAGTCTTTCAACGATTTCTCAACAAGCCCAGGCCTTACCTGACGTGATCTCGCTAGCCGCCATCCCACGGGATAAGGTCTAGGGCAGAGGGGACTTCTGGAATCACCGAGCATCGGCAGTTCACCGACAGCGGACCATCGCCCGGGTGAACCTGGCCGCTCGGGAAGGGATCACCCACCCGCACTAGTCCCTCGGCTTCGTTGGTGACGTGCCACGGGCGGACACGGTTATCGCCTACGGTAATCCAAGAGTGGTATAAGACTCCGGATTTCTTGTACGTCTCGTGCTGCCCGTCTTCGTAAGCAGCGTGTGCCTCTGTTTCTGCGATCCTGCCGGCAAAGCTTGTTGGGAACTTTTGTCGCTTGAGTTTGGCAATCGCTGCCCCGGCTGTAATGCCGCCCGCTAGGGCAAGTTCTTTGAGGGTGCGTTGGGTAGCTTCTACGGTTGCTTTGACGGCTTGGTGGGCTATCGCTTGGGCACGCTCAAGGATTTTGAGGTTTATCGCACCATTAGTTAGCCTGAATTTCAGCTTGAAGGCTTTCAGTACCTCGACTCGGGCACGTTTGCCCCGAAGTTTGCTAACTCTGGGGGCAGTCGCCTCAAAGCCCATCTGGTGGAGAGCTACAACTGCCCCCGCTTCGAACGCCACGCTAGAGGCTCGGTATAGCTCTCCCGCAATGCGTGCTTCGAATGTCGGATCAACCAGAATCGCAGGCAGACGCTCAAACGCGTCTGGTTCGTTCAGCAGATTTTGCCGTTCAAGTTCCGCTATGTAGTTGAACTGAAAGCCCAAGATCATTTGGGCGAGTTTCGCCTGTAGCTGCCGCTCGATAAGCGAGCGTGCCCCGTTCTCAGCCAGCCTGATTGCTTGCTCGCGTCGTGCGTCTGTGAGTGTTGCTGACATTACAAGCTCCGGGCGTTCGCCATTTTCCCGATTAGCTGCGAGATCGCTTGATCCCGGGGAATGGTCGGGCCTCTGTCGTCGTCACTGAGGATTTCTTGGGGGCGATTGTCGGCAATGACCTGATAGATTTTTTCCGGGCTCTTGGGCAGGATGCCCGTTGTGACTAGCAAGTGTTGCCGTGCTGTTGCTGACCTGCGAGCTTCGCCTAGGTACGCCTGCTTTGCCCGGTCGCTCTTGCTCGACTCAGCCAGTTGCCGGGCTTGCTGCTCTAGATCCGTCAGCCTCGCTAGCTCTTCGGTGAGTATGTTGAGGACGGGCTTTGAATACTGCTCGCTCGCCTCAGCTTCCACGGCCTTGCACTTACGCCAGACGGTAGAGGGATCTACTCCCTCTGCCTGGGCGATTTCCCTAACCGGCTTCCCTGCGAGTCTCGCCCGATAGATCCTGTGGTGCTGCTCGGTGAGCTTGCTTCCTTCGAAGTCCTTGGGCGGATCGCCTAACGCCTCAAGGGCGGTGACTACCGAGGGAACTGCCGGCGTTTCTGTTGTCGCTTCCATGGACTCACGCGAGTTGTGTTCGTTCGTTGGCGGGGCGTTGAGCAACCTGCGGTAACGCTCCCGAATCTTGCAGGACCTTGCAGCCGCAACTTGGGAATCCCGTTTCCGGGACTCCACTCGATTGGACAAATCACCCCACCGGTGGGCGGTTTGCACCAAACCTCACCCGGAAATTTATCCTGCCAACCCCGGAAGCATTTCACCCTATAAAACACGGTGTGAAACGCGATCCATTGATTGACAGCGATGAGAAAATGAGTATAACAGGGTATCACACCCCTTGACAAGTTTCTTCCTTGCGATCTCAGCAAAAAGCCGTTTCGAGCGATGGGCGAGAAGATTGACCGACGAAAGACCAAGCCCGCCGAGACCCGCCGCTACTACATCGAGAGCGGACTGGTAAGGAAAGCGGCGGAGCTTTACGCCAATCACTCGCAAGTCGAGATCGCTGAGATATTCACTGACCGAAAGTACAACAACGCAACCGGCTACGTCGGATGGAAGCAACCGACTATCAGCAAGCTTCTTAAGTTCGCCCGAGAGATGGGATTCTTAGAAGAGTAGGAGCAAGAAAAAAGCCCGGCGACTGTTGGAGCAGTCGCGGGGCTCGAAACCTGTTAGCAGCAGGTTCTACTACACACAAAAACCACCATTACCTTAGCGTCTTTGCGTGCCGACATGATACCAGGAACTGCCACGGCGGGCAATCTGTTTGACCGCGACTCGTACAACTTCAAGGAGTCCGGGGCCGTTGTCCTCTACTCTCGAACGAGCCCGGATCGCGGGTCGGTTCGACACTCACCCGATGCAACGATAGGCGAGATGCATCGGTGGGCGAGTTCGCACGGGTTGCAAGTTGCGGGCAAGTTCATTGATCGGGGCTGCGACGGCCGGCGTGTCGGCCCGAAACGAATCGGACTCAACAACGCTGTTGCAATGGCTGTCGCCATGCAATGCCCTGTTGTGGCGTGGCACGTTCATAGGCTCTGCCGGATGCCGCACAAGCTGCAACGTTTCGGCTGTGACTTCGTGACCTATCATCCGCTTACCATGCCCGAGGCTGAGGTTAATGAGCTAACGTGCCAACTCGTTTGCCGTGATCGAAAGCAAGCGGGCCAGCGAATCGGCAGACCGGGCCGGCGAGAGATCACCCCAGAGCTACGGGAGAAGGTGAAGTCGATGTATCGGCGGTGTAGTCTCGGTGACGTTGGCAAGATCTACGGTCTGCCAAAGTCGACGGTCTTCGATATCGTCCACTGCTGAAATCGTCCGGAAGTGTCTAGTCACTTAGTCCGGTTCCAGAACGTGACTAGTCAAGTACCGGTACTGGTGACTACCTTCCCTTAGAGAGAAGAAGAACTGAGAAGAGACAACGCTCAATAGCTACCTCTAGTAGTCCCTCATTGAGAGCTTAGAGATAGTACCTCTAAAAAATAAAAGGCTGCGATTCGGTTTTCTCGCCCTTCGGGCCCCGACTTTTTGATTTCACGGGTCGCTCCCCCCGACTTTTGGGGAAGCAATCAAAACCACTGAGTACTGTCCAATCGATTGGAAGCGGTCAACCGCAGAGAGCCTGCTGAAGAGTGCGTAGGAGTTTCACGCCGACGCGTCGAAGAACTGGGCACCAAGTCGCCGAGATTGGGCAATCCGCTGTTAGTTTAGTGACGGCCGCCGAACGTCTCTCCGCTCTGTTGCCGGCCGCCCGCGGGGAGTAGGCTCCAAACCGACGACAACGTCACAGCGCGGGCGTCGCCGGTCAACTGCAGCCGGTGGTTAGCTCCACTCAGTCGCAGTCTTGATAGCCACCTACGGCATTGCATTTTGGGCAACGGAAGACGTAAGCAGTTGGGGAACCGTCCTTGTCCAATGCGTTGAAGAATTGCTGCCATTCTGGCCCATCATTCAAGCCGGTCGAATCTTGAATCGCAGCAATGGCGTCAGGCCCAAGCGATTCCAACTCTTTGCGTCCCGCACGTCCCAAGAACTGGCCTGCGTCTTCGCAATGTGTCCACCATTGTTCTTGCTGCCATCCGGAGAACCCAGGGGTGCGGTAGGCGACTTCTTCGACCAGTTCTTCGGATACCTCATCCCACATGCCACCCCCACCGATACCGTTTTCGTCGGTGAAGCTCGCATCGAGTTTCTCGTGAGCCGAACCATCTGAGATGCACCACGGACATATACAACAGTCGTATTCCTCAATTGCATACACTGGGCCGGTATAAATGAAGCCTCTGGCCGTCCCACAGCAAACGCATTCTGCCTCGGATTCAACGACATTGCCCGTGGCGACGGGATCAGGGTGATAGCGGAAATTCGGTAGCGACACTTCGACCTCCCCGGTGGGGCTAACTTGGCTATAGGCTGGTCAGTGTACCAACTCGTATGCTGCGAGGTTTTCAGCCTAACGCTCATCGGGCTTGAAATCGCTGAGGTTGTCACAACCTCGGTCACAGTCGAGCCCCCCTAACCTGCACAGGTTTCATCGTCCTGTGCGGATACGAAGCTTGCTTTCCGGCTCCCAAGTGGTTCAAATCTGTGTCAGAAATGTATCAAATCTGTGTCAGTCAGCGGTTTTGGATCAGCGTAAGTAGAGGCAGAAAAAACGCTTAGCAAGACGGCGGATCGGAGCTTGTGATTCCGAAGGTCGGGGGTTCGAGACCCCTCAGCCACCCCTTTCTCCGCTAACGACACACGTCGTTTCTCCCGCCGGTTTTCAGGCGATTCGCACTCCCACCGGCCTGATCCGGCAGCCCTGTGCGACTCTGGCACCCCTGGCCCCTACTCTCGCCCACCAGTGGCGCCTGCGCCAGTCATTCCCCCTGTGGGTTGAGCGAGAGGTTGCAAGAATCAGGTAAAGTCTAGCTTCCTTCTTCAATTCATCGTTTCTTAATTGAATGCATGCGGCCAATCGTATAGGCTCAAGTGTGGAACGGAGAGCCGCACCTACCGCGTCCCCTCGCAAGCGACTCACCAACGCGACCCCCCATCCTTGATTTTCACCTGATCTGGCGTCTCGTCTTCGGCCCAAAGCCTCTCAGATTCCTTCACCACAAGGCCCACTTGAATCGGCCATAGGTAAGGCGCGATGGCCGTACAGATCAATCGATACAACTTAGAGGGCAGAGTCGATGGAAGAGAGCGGCGCAAGAAGCAAGCAGCAAGACGAGCATCCCATCGCGAGCTCTGATCTATTTGACCTCGCTGAGTGGGAACTCGTCTGCGCAGAGCTTTCGCTAAGCGAGCGGCAGGCCGACATCGTCGCACGGATAATCTCCGGCAAGAGCGATCAAGCGATCGCGCACGCGCTGGGCATCTCAACGCCCACTGTCCGCGCCCACCTGCACCGTGTTTTCGAATCTCTCAAGGTTAACGACCGAGTGTCGCTCCTCGTGCAGGTGTTTCGAACCCTGAGAAACCTAGACCGGGTTTAACGGCGCAAGGATTACGCGCCCACGTTCGCGGCCAGCGGTCGACGTGGCCTGGGTCCGCAAACCATCTCTGCTTCAGCAGGATTCTGCGATTGCTGCGCGCGGCGTATCGCTTCCTCGGCTTGGGTGTAAACAAAATGCTAATTGCTTGCCCAATCGATACGGTTTAGCGTGAGTTTGCGGCTCCAAGTGTTCCGCTCGAACTACCCAAGCCCGCGGGATTGGGCCGCGAGCGAGCGAGCCGCATGACGCGAAACACCCTCCCTACCTCCACAAGTAAAGCTCCTGTATCGCGGGACGAGCAGCCGCAGTTCCTCACACGCAAGGATGCGTGGCAACTGCAACGTGGCGATCTCATCGGTTGTCTTGTCGAAACCTACTCCGAAGCTCTTGGAGCACTGGGCGCCCTAAGTTGGCCCCGCGAAACCAGGGCCGCCGTGCAAGAACCGCGATCACTTCATCTACAGCTCACTTAAGATCACTTAGGACGCCTACACCATGCATCGCCGCACCTCTCGGTCGCTGTTCGCCAACCGCCCCGCTCGCCGTGCCGCCCGCGCCCGGACGAAAGCCGAACGCATCAGCCAGCGTTCGCAAGTCCGCGTGTATGCGATGCAGCGGAAGCGGGAGTCTCGGATCCAGCGGTGGCGCAAGGCGTTCCCGACGCGATTCGTACCGGTCAACATGACGCGTTTTTCAGCGCTGTGGGCAGCAGTGCTGAGTATGTTCTCCGACGCGCTAGCCCCCCCCACCTTCCGGCGCCGGGCGTCCGTCGGAGCGCGGCATCGGGTTGGCAGCATGCGGTTCTTCCAGCCACTGGAAGAGCGCGTCCCCCTTGCAGCTGACCTGGTGGTAGGGAACTTCACGTTCGCAGATGTCGCAACTGACACCGACCTCTCAGGCGACCTTACTACTGGCGACATTGTCAACGTCACCCACACGGATTCCAGCGCACCGGCGACTGCTGAGTATAACGTCGACACGTTCACCTCGATCGGCGCAGCCATCGCCGCTGCGGCAGCAGACGCCGTCGATAACAACGGCCTGACATTTGACCGAATCTTTGTCACCGACGGAACTTACGCAGAGAACATCTCGCTCGCTGGCTCGGCGAGCCTCGACGGTCTGCAGCTAATCGGTGACGGCTCGGCCGACACGATAATCTCTGCCAGTGGAACCATCGTTGACAGCGCTGCTGAAGACGTAGGAATCAGCGGCTTCACGCTCAGCGCCACCACTAGCGGCGCAACTTTCTTCGACGACAGCAGCCCGATGGAGTCCTTGGCCGTATCGACGACTGCCTACGAGATTGTTGTCCTCGAGGATACCCCGTTTACGCTTACGGTTGACGGATCGAATGTGACAAGCGTCACTGCCGGCGACACAAAGGGCACCGTCCAGGCAACCGGCCCCGCAATTACCTACACGCCTAACTCCGCAATTGAAGGCCCCGATACGGCCACCTTCTCGTTCACCACTACCAACGGCCTGTCGGGGACTGTCAAGGTCGCGATCGCACCTGTGAACGACGCGCCGACCTTTGCGCTGGCGGGTGACCAGTCGGCAGCGGAGGATTCTGGCCTGCAAGAAGTCGAGAACTTCTTGACCGGCTTCGACCCCATCGAAGCAGGGCAGAACCTGCTCACGACCACGGTTACCAACAACAATAACTCGCTCTTCTCGATGCAGCCCGCCATCGACGCCAGCGGGAAGCTGACCTACACCCCGGCGCTCGACGCCGTGGGCACGGCCACCGTGACGGTGACCGTGCAAGACGATGGCGGCACCGCAAACGGTGGCGTCGATTCGGCTTCGCTCACGTTTGAAATTGAAATCACCCCCGTCAACGACGCGCCAACCGAGGATATCAATCTCGGTAAGACCATTGACGAGGGCGGCTTCCGCTGGATCCGTTCAAGCGATCTTACGTATACCGACGCCGAAGACGATAGCACCCCCGAGAACATCGTCTACGAGATCACCAGCCTCTCGCCGGGTATCTCGCTCGAGTTGGTCGACGGCACCACCATCGGCCCCGCGGGCGGCGGATTTGACCAGACCTATTTCACTCAGCAAAACCTGAACAACGCCTCCGGCCTGCAGCGCGTGTTCGTGTACCACGACGGTCGGGAGGGGAATTCCGGCCTTTTCACGTTCATCGTCCGTGACAGCGGTGACGTTGACGGCTCCGACCCCTCGAGCCTGGAAAGCCCTGACGCGAACTCGACTACCAACGGCGAGTTCCTGCTTACCGTAACTCCGGTCAACGACGCCCCGGTACCCAAGGATGACTCCTTTGCCACCGACGAAGACACCACCGTCGGCGGCAACCTGCTCGCCGACAACGGCAATGGGATTGACTCTGATCCAGACGCCCCGGCCGATGGCGCCGAGTCCGACACCCTAACGGTCTCCGAGGTGGAGGGCGTCCCAATTGATGACGTCGCCAATCCCATGGGAACGCCCGTTGCCCTGGCTAGCGGCGCCACGCTGCTGGTGTGGGAGAACGGGGACTTCACCCTCGATCCCTCGACTTCCGCCAGTCTCAACACCTTGGCGGCTGGCGCCTCGGGCTCGATCACTTTCGACTACACCCTCAGCGACGGTATCGCCAGCAACACCGCCAGCGTAACGGTCGACGTCACCGGCGTGAACGACCCACTGTTCAAGGTCCGCAACCAGCCGCTCTCCGTCATCGAAGGCGGATCGGCCGTCATCACCAAAGCTCTGCACCTCGAATACAGCGACCCCGACATCGGCGACACGCTGACCTACACGGTTGACTCGATTCCGGCCGGCACGCTGACTCTGGCCGGAGTCGGCCCACTGGGCTTGATGGACACGTTCACTCAGGCCGACATCAACGCCGGCAAGCTCACTTACACCCACAATGGCGACGAGACCACCAGCGACTCATTCGTTTTCACGGTCACCGACGGCAGCGCAGCCAGTTTCACCGCAACGTTCAGCGTCTCGGTATCGCCGGTAAATGACAATCCTGAAGTCAGCGCGCCGACCGGCTTGGAAGTGGAAGAAGCCGTTGAGACGCCGCTTATTGGCATGGGCTTCGGCATCGTGGACCCCGATTCCGCCCCCGTCACTGTCACTTTTGCAGTCGGTAGTGGAACGATCGCGTTGTCAGGCACAAGCGCCCTGGTAGCCGATGCCGCCAGCACTCCGACGTCGTTGGTGCTCGTTGGATCGATTGGCGACATTGTTGCCGCCTGGGAATCAGGCGACGTGCTCTACACCAGCGCTGCCAACACACCAGCCGACACGCTGACAATCAGTGTCGATGACAACGACGGCGGGACCATCGCGACCGACGTGGCTACGATCGACATCAACGAAATCAACGACCCACCGGTGGTGGCGGGCCCGGCCTCGATCAGCGTCGACGAAGATGTCCAGACGCCGATTGCTGACGCCGCGTTCGTTGTCACCGACGCCGACACCGCCATCGTCACGCTGACCCTAGAAGTCGACTCCGGCGCCCTCAACGTCACTGGAACGCCGGCTGGCGTCACCGTCGACAGTGGCGATGGCACTGGCATGCTGGTGCTCTCCGGCTCTCCGACCGACCTGCAGGCGGCTCTGGTCGCGGGCGACATCTCGTACACCAGCGTTTTGAACGATGACACCGACGCAACCTTGACGCTCACCGTCTTCGACGGCGACAACACGGTCGACACTACGGTCGACATCTCAATTGATCCGGTGGACGACGCGCTGCAGCTATCCACCAATGACTTCACGATGGACGAGGAGTCCACGTTCACGCTGACGAGTGCGCAACTCTCAATCGTCGACCCGGACCGAGTGCCCGCGGATATTGAGATTGAGATCACATCGCTCCCGACTGACGCCTCGCTGCTGCTGAACGGCACCCCGCTCGGCTTGAACGATACGTTCACCTACCTGCAACTGCTAAGCGGCAACGTCGCCATCAAGGACGCGAGCCAGGGCGGCTCAACTTCATTCTCGTTTGATGTCGCGGACGGGGCCCTGCCCGACCAGAGCGGCACGATCAACGTCACGGTGACGCCGATCAATGACGCCCCAGAAGTCACCCCAGCCGGGCCTCTCATGGTGGCATACACCGAAGGAGACAACCCAGGCGTCCTGCTGGCAGGCGGCATCTCGCTCTCGGATGTCGACAACTTGCAGCTTGCCTCGGCGACCATCACCATCACCGACTTCCTAGCGGGCGACCTGCTGGAGGTCACCCCGACTGGCAGCGTCACAGTCGACGCCTCGGACGACGGCACGAGCGGAGTGCTGAAACTAATCGGTCCTGCCGACCTGGCCGACTTTGAAGCGACGATCGCTTCGATCACCTACCGCAGCACCTCGACCGACCCGACCGACAACATCAACATGCAGGCCTCCCGGTCGATCACCATCCAGGTCGATGATGGGGGGTCCAGCGACAGCGCCTCGAACGTGCTGCCCGTAACGGTTGACATCACACCGGTAAACGACGCGCCGGTGCTCGACACCGACGACATGATGCCGCCAGCGACGATCACCTACACAGAGAACGACCCGGCGGTCGCGCTGATCCCCAACATAACCGTTACCGACGGCGATGGCCCGTCGGTGATGATGGCCTACGCCACGGTCACCCTGACCGCCCCGACGCCGGGTGACGTGCTCAGCTTTGACGAGATGATGCTGCCGGCCGGCTTCACCGTTATGGACAACATCACGGACACCGGCACGGAAATCATCCTGACCGGCGCCGCCACGGCCGCCGAGTACCAGTCGTTCCTCAGCTCAGTCAAGTTCGAGAACACCACCGACGCCCCGAGCACCGCGCAACGGACGGTCGAATTCGTAGTCAACGATGGAATCGTGGACTCCGCCCCATTGTCGGTCATGATCGACGTGATCGCGGAGAACGATCCACTGGTGATTGAGGCGAACGAGGGGCTGAGCATCCTCGAAGGCTCCCACAACGCCGACGAGAACTACATCACGACATCGGTCCTCAACGTGACCGACGCCGACCCCGAGATCGACCCCGCCGACATTACGTACACGCTGGTTTCGATCAAGCGAGCCGACAACAGCAACGGCGATGATCTGGTCGAGATCCGAAACCGCATCGCCGGCACCCCGGTTGGAATCACCAGCTTCACCCAGCAGGACATTAACGACACCGACGCCAGCGGCCCGTCCAACCTGCACACCGGCATCCAGATCTACTCGCTGGGTGTGGACGCAACGCCGGGCAGCGATGTGGCGATCCTTGAGTTCGCCGTCACAAACGGCCAGGGCGACGACCTGATTCCGAACCTCACCTTTACGGTCAATATCGCCCGGGTGAACGACGCCCCGTCCGATGGCGATGGCCCTGGAACGGTCAGCGTCCCCGAAGAGGTCGACACCGTCGGCACTCCCGTGAGTATCACGGACTTTACCTACACCGATGAGGAAACCCCCGCCGACGAACTTACCATCATGATCACCGGTGTCACGCCCGACATCGGCGTGCTGTCGGTCAACGGCGTTCCGTTTACGGGATCTGCGCTCCCGATCACACAGGCTGAAATCGCCGACAATAAGCTGACCTTCACCCACAACGATCGCGGTGAGGGGACCGGCCCTGTCACAGTCACGTACGAGGTGATGGACGGCGAACTCGATGGCGGCGCCCTTGCGGCCACAAAGACTACCGGTCAGTCGTTCACGATCACCATCGATCCGCAAAACGACTCGCCGATCGCGACCGACAACGAGTACAGCGTGACTCAGTCGGGCACTGTTTCGGAGAACCTGCTGACGGATGACACGGGCGACGGAGTTGACGCCGACCCAGAAGGCGTCGGCTTTGTGATCACCGAGGCGAACGGCGCCGCCTTCGTCGATGGCGCCACAATCTCACTGACCTCGGGCGCCAACGTGACGCTCAACGCCGACGGCAGCTTCACCTACGACCCGGCCGGCGCGTTTGACTACCTCGACGACGGCGCCACCGCCACCGACTCCTTCACCTACCGGATCGAGGACACGTCCGCCGACAACCTGTCGCACCCGACGATCTCCCTCGCCACGGTCACGATCGCGATCACCGGCGAGAACGATGCACCGAACGTCGATCCCGACCAGGTGCTCCAATTCCCCGAAGGCGTCGCCCCAGTCAGTGTGGTTGGACTGGTCACCGCGACAGACCCCGACGATTCGGGCACGATCGTCGACTTCGATATTGTCGGCGGCGACGCAGGCTTCGAGATCGACAGTACCGGCCAGATCACGACCACTGCCGACTTCGACTTCGAGATGTCAGCCTCTCCGTACACGGTCTTGGTCAGCGCCAAAGATGACCAGGGCGACTGGGGCCCCGGCATTGAGGTGACGCTAAACCTGACGGATGTCAACGAGGCGCCGACCCTCATGGCTCCTGCCTCGATTAACACCCTATCTGAGGAAACCGCCGGCACGATCACCGGCATCACCGTCGGCGACCAGGACGCCGGCGACACCCTGACGCTTACCCTTGACGTGGACGCCGGCTCGCTGGCTGTCTCGGGAACGCCGACCGGGGTAACCGTCAGCGTCGGTGGGGCTACCCTGACCCTCACGGGTTCGGCAGCCGACCTGCAGGCCCTGCTTGACGCTAGCAACGGTTCCGTAGAGTACACCGGCAACATCGATGTTTTGATGGACATCCTGACGGTAGACCTGCAAGATGCCGCTGGCCTGACTGCGGCGACTGAGATGGTCGACCTTGTCCTTGCGAACGTCAACGACGCCCCGGTGGCGGACGCCGACCCGTATGAGATCACCGTGGACAAGGACAGCTCGTTCGTCCTGCACGTCCTCGAGTCCGCGATGCCGGCGTTCGGCGGGGAGGCGAATCTTTCCAGCGATGCCGATGGCGACACCATCAGCCTGACTGGCGTGTCAGCCACGGCCACTGGCGCCCTGGTGACCGCCGACATCGGCGACCTCGGTTCCGGCGGTGGTACGATTACCTACACGGCTAACGGCAGCACGGGTACCGACACCTTCCAGTACTTCCTGTCCGACGGAACTGCCACGACGGTTGTCACGGTCAACGTGACAGTTCAGGATCTCGAGCCGGTCGCCAACGACGACGACTTCATAGTGACCGAGGGCGACACCCTGGTCGAATTCGACGTGTTCGCGGACAACGGACACGGGCCAGATATTTCCGGCAAGACCGGCCAGCCTTCGTTCGTCGAGGTTGCTGGGGTGCCATTCACTCCCGGCATGGTGGTCATCCTGAGCGGTGGCACACTGACTCACGTCGCCGATGGCCTGTTCACCTACATAAGCGACGGCAACGCCGATCCCGAGATCCTAGCTGAGACCTTCACCTACACCATCACCGATGGCACCACGGCTGTCCCAGACAACATTTCGGACCCCGCGACTGTCACGATCAGTGTCACCGATGTCCCAGACATCGACCCGGTAATCTCTGGGTTCACTGTCGATAGCGGCACGCCCGGCACCGAGGATGTGCCGATGACGTTCACCGTCTCGGCGAGTGACGGGGACGCGATGGCCGACCTTGAGTACACTTGGAACTTCGGCGACGGCACCGTGTTCACCAGCGGCAACGCCACCGAGAGCCACACCTACTCGGATAAGGGCATCTACAACGTGACCGTCACGGTCTCGGACCGTGGAGACTCCGCGTCCGCTACTTTGGTCGGCGTAGAGGTGATTGACGTCACGCCGCCCGAAATCGCCTCGGTCCGCGTCGCCTCTCTCGACTGGAGCAGCAGCTTCATCGACGAGGTGGACGCCACCATGGGCCTGGGCTACTCAGTCGCTGACGGCGAAGCGTCGCTGCCCTGGGTCAACCTGGATGTCATCCACGTGACCTTCAGTGAGGAAGTCCAGAAAGTGGGCGGCGGCACGATCACCGCCGACGACATCCAGCTGATCGGGGTGAACTCGTCGCCCAGCATCGCTTCGTTCACGTACGACAACACTACCTTTACCGCGACGATCACGCTGTTCGATCCGATCGGAGCCGATAAGCTGCTGGTCTACGTCGACGGCGCAGACGTCCAAGACGACGCAGGAAACGCGGTCAACGACGGCGGGTCCGACAGCGACTCGCTGCAGGTCAACATCGTCCCGGGCGACGCCAACCGCAGCTCACAGGTTTCACCGACCGACCTGGGCTTCGCCAATGGCAAGAAGCTTCTGGCGGTGGGAGACGCGGGCTACTCGATCTACGCGGACGTGAACGGCTCGGGAACGGTGACCGGAACGGACGTCAACGACATCCGCCTGCGGCAGTTCAGCAGTCTGCCCACCGGTTCGCCAATGCCTCCGGCGCCCGCGCCAGCTGCGGCCCCGGCGCTCACGGCGTCGCCTATCTCCGACCCGATTAACTCGGAGGAGGTTGCTGGCCCGGCGGAAAACGAGGCACCAGCCCCCGTGCTGTTTGTGCTGTCGAGCAGCCTCCCGGCCGGCCCGGCAGCCGGACCTGCGGTGCTAGCAGAAGCGGAAGTTTCCGCCTATCAGGACCAGTCGTTGTTGCTGTACCTGGACGAGGTCGGATCCTCGGCCGGAGATGCTGAAACGGTAGCGATTGGAGAGGACACGGAGGAAAATGAGACGGAAGAAGAGCGGGACGAGGCAATCGGCCAGCTCTTCGGCTCAGCCTTCTAACGGTTCAGCCCTGGATAACGCGACTCAAGACTGTACATGACACCGGAGAGAAGGCTATGCGTTCCAGAATGATGCTCACGGCGGCGATTGCCGCCTTTACGGCGGCGGGGCCAGTGGCGGCCGAGGTCGGGTATGTGCTGCCGGAGGTTCATATCCCGATCAGCAACACCGATCCGATCACGGGGTCGTTCGATGTGAGGCTGTCGGTATCCGGAGCCGAGCTCGGCCTGCCGGCCAGCGCGTTCGCGGTGGAGTTCTCGGTCGACTCGACCGACGTGACACTGCTCGACGCCACCGGCCCGGCCAACGCTCTGTTCAACGACGGGGCGGTGCTGAACTTCTCGGACTCGGACCAGAAGATCCAGACCGCACAGGACCTCTACAGCTCCAACCCAGGCTCTGCCCCACTGGCTAATGAAAAGGGGCTCGTTACGGTCCCGTTCTCAATCGCGGCGCCATCAGTCGGAGAGTACTCGTTGTCGTTTGGTGGTCTTAACGAGTTGGCCGACGACCTCGGCTCGGCCTATACCCTTGACCTTTCGGACACAGGTTCGATCTCCGTCTTCCTGAGCGGCGACTTCAACCGCGACGGGTCGGTCGACGCGGCAGACTACACGGTCTGGCGCGATAACTTGGGCGGCAGCGGCGCGGCCTACGCAGGCGCCGACGGGGACGGGGACGGCAGCGTCGACTCGGACGATTACCTCGTCTGGCGAGACCAGTACGGCGCCTCGGTGGCGGCGCCAGGCGGTGTCGCCAACGCTGCCCCCGAAGCGACGGCCTTCTGCCTGGCGGGTCTCGCGGGGTGGTGGGGCGCCTTTCGACGGCGTCGGTAAGAGTCGGGATCGTTGACCCCAAGTTCGCGTTCGCAGGCCGACACATCTGCGAAGGTTGCCCGGGCGGACTAGGCTACCCGGTGGCTTCGATGGCCGCTTTCAGGTAGCCCATTGCGAAGGCCATGCCGGCGTGCCACGGGGCGTCGCAGCTCATCTGGGGGGCGTGGTCGGGGATGACCACGCCCTGGAAATCCGCGTTGCGCAGCGCCTGCAGCACGCGGCGAACGTCAACCTCGCCGTCGTCGATAAAGGTCTCGCGATAGTGTGGTGCCGCGCCTACGACGTTGCGGAGGTGAACGTAACCTATCCGCCCCTGCTCTGCGTAGCGGGCCGTTGCTGCGTAGACGTCCGCGTCCCGCATCTCGGCAATCGTGCCGACGCAGAACTCGAGCTGGTTCGCGGGGCTGCCGTTCAGATCGATTACCCGCTGGTATAGCTCCGGTCGCCAAACCAGCCGCGGCTGGCCCCGCACGGTTTCCAGCGGCGGATCGTCGGGGTGCAGCGCCAACCGCACGCCGCACTGCTCCGCCACTGGCAACACGTCATCCAAGAACCGACGCAGGCGGTCCCACAGCTCCTGGGGAGTGGCTGCGGCGGCGGCGCCAGCCGGGGCGTCTGGATCAACAACCATATTCCACGCCATGCCTTGTGGCATGGGCGTGTCGTACGGGCCATCCATCCCTACGGCAATTGCCTTTCCCCGGGCAAACGGACCAGTTACCCGTCCGCACACGCCGGCGATGCTGAAGTTGTAACCGAGGATCGGCACGCCCGCCTCGCCAAGCCGGCGGATGATAGTCCTGACGTTAGCGACGTGCTCGGCCCTGCGGGGGCCGTCGAGGAGAATGTCGTGCCAGTGCGCCGGGTCGAGGTTCTCGATCGCCTCGAGCGTGAGACCCTCGTCCGCTGCTTCGTCGCGTATGCGGACGATCTCTTCGACCGTCCAGAGCTGGCCGGGATCGCCAGCCCTACCCCAACCTCGGTCACCACCAGTGGGTTGATCGCCGGGCGGATTGTCGGAATCGCCACGGAAGTAGTCGACCAGGTGGGCCACCAGGTGCGTCGCCCCACACTGGCGAGCGAACCGGAAGTTGCTGCGGTCGAGTTGATGCCGGTACAGGCCCAGGCCGAGTTTCACAAGCGTGTCTCAATGAAGAGCAATGTAGGGATACCGCTTCCGTGAATCGTTTCATTAAACTCCGCCACTCACAAGGACAACGGTCCGCCAAACGCAATTGCAATACGCTTCTGCGTGATCGCCCTTGCGGGCCCGTCGCCGCCGCCAGCCGCGGATTCTGTGCAACCGGGATTTTAGGCAACGACGCGCCGTACGCAATTACACCACTCATTTGCGCGAATGCGACTTTCCTGCTTAGTCGCGACGGGACACCCTGCTAGTTGCTCCCAACCGCCGCGGTCCTCCGAGTTAGCTCACGGTGGGGGTCCCGACGATCTCATCCACGACCTACCCAGAACAGCGCACTGCCTTGCCGCACGTCTCCGAAGTCCGCGTCGCGTTGCTTGTCGAAACCGCCAGGGCGTTTGGGCGTGAGTTTCTCCGCGGGATCGCCCGCTACTCTCGCGAGCACGGCCCGTGGAGTTTCCACATCAGTCCTGGCGACTACGAACAGGTGGTGCCCAAGATGAAGCAGTGGGGCGGGACGGGCATTATCGCCCGCATCCCGAACGAACGGGTCGCCAGGCAGGTGTTAGCGGCGGGGGTGCCGACCATCGCGATCGGGCTGACCGACGAGCAGCTGGCCGAGGACAGCCCGCTCCACCTGCTCTCGGAAGTAAGCTCCGACCCGGCGGAGGTGTCGCGGATCGCAGCCGAGCACCTGCTTGAACGCCAGCTCAGGAACCTGGCCTACGTGGGTAGTTCCGATCGCGGCTGGTCATCCCGACGCGAGCTGGCGTACCGCGAGTTCCTCAACAAGGAGGGGATTGAACCATTCGTCTACCGCTCACCGACCCGCAAACGAGACCAACAATGGGAGCATGAACAAACGATCTTGGCGGAGTGGATCAAGAGTCTTCCCACGCCCGTGGGGCTGTTCGCGTGCGACGACGACCGCGGCCGCGAGGTGCTCGAGGCGTGCGCCCTCGCGGGCCGCCGGGTGCCGGAGGACGTGTCGGTCGTCGGCGTGGACAACGACGAGGTGTTCTGCGACCTGGCCGACCCGCCGCTATCGAGCGTGGCGCTCAACATCGAGACCGCCGGATACCGCGCCGCGGCGTTGCTCGACCAGATGATGTCAGGCCGCCGCACATCGTCGCAAGCGATCACCGTCGAGGCGTTGAACGTCGTGACGCGTCGCTCGAGCGAGATCATCGCGGTGGAAGACGAAGATATCTCATCAGCGCTAAGCATCATCCACAGCACGCAGGGGCGTGACGTCACCGTGAAGATGCTGGTCGACGAGTTGGCGATCTCACGCCGCAGCCTGGAGAAGCGGTTCCGGACCATCGTCGGGCGAAGCATCCTCGAGGAGATCCAGCGAGCGAGGCTGGAGCACTCCAAGCGGCTGCTGCTGAACACAAGCTACTCGGTTTCGCGCGTGTCGCGGCTCGCCGGTTTCGGTTCGGTCGGCTACTTCATCCAGTTCTTCAAGAAACGCGTCGGCATGACCCCGATCCAGTACCGGTCGAACCTCGCGCCCTGACCCCAGCCGGTTGCTAGCTTCGCTGCGCAATCGCAGCATGGTTTTACGGTATTAAGCCCGTAGACGCCTGCCGCACGGCGTAGAGATACTGGTTGTGTGCGGGCGGCGCGGGCCGCTTGTCTCCTTGTCAGCGTGTCACGGGTGCACCAAACGCGGAATTCGGGGCCCCAGCAGCGCGCCGTGTGTGGGCCGAGAGTTCGCAACTTCCTTCAATGCCAGACTCACCTCAATCCATCGTTTCCAAGCTGCCTGCTGAAAGCGGCGACGAGGCTCTGATCGGCGCGCCCTTCACGAGTTTCACACAGGGGCTGTTCGACCTAACGGGCGAGGTCGCCGCGGTGATTGGCGGCACCGGAGTCTTGGGCGGGCTGATGGCCGAGGCGCTCGCGTGCCACGGCGCGCGGGTCGTGATCCTCGGTCGCAGCGCCGAGCGTGGCGCCGCTCGCGCTAACCGTATCAACCGCAGCGGCGGCGTCGGCATGTTCCAGCCGGTGGATGCGTTGGACCAAGACTCCGTACGACGCGCGGTCGACTCCGTCCGCGACGAGCTCGGGGAGACTACCGTGCTCGTAAACGCGGCCGGCGGCAACCACCCCTCGGCGACGCTCCGCCCGGGCGACAGCGTGTGCAAGATTCCTATTGACGCCTGGCGCGAGGTGATTGATCTCAATCTGGTTGGCGGGGCTCTGCTTCCCTCGCTGGTGTTCGGCGAGGCGATGCTCTCGGCCGGACGCGGCAGCATCATCAACATCGCTTCGATGGCGGGGCTCAACCCGGTGTCGCGGGTAGGCGCCTACTCGGCCGCGAAGTCGGCGGTGATCAACCTGACCAAGTACCTGGCGCTGGAGTGGGCGACCCGCGGGGTCCGAGTGAACGCGATCAGCCCCGGCTTCTTCCCGGCGGAACAGAACCGCAAACTGCTGTACCACGAGGACGGGACGCTGACCGAGCGGAGCGCGAAGATCATCGGTCACACGCCGATGGCCCGCTTTGGCGCCGCCGAGGAATTGGCTGGCGCGGTGATCTGGCTTGCCTCGCCAAAGGCGTCGTCCTTCGTGACCGGCCACAACCTGGTGGTGGACGGCGGGTTCTCGGTCGCAACGATCTAGCCCGGCGTAGGGGCGACAACTCGTGACGCCAACTCGCGGCGTCGCCTAGAGGACGCTATTCCGCCCGGGTGCTCTCCGGCGGTCCCAGGGTGCTCGGGGGAATCTCGCGCGTTCTCACCACGAGCTTCTGCAGCACGAGCCCGCTGTCGATACGCCAGAACCGCAGGGTGTGGGCGCCTTGGCCGGCCTCGATCGGCGGCGTCGACGCGATGTGGATCGAGTTCCGTACCCGCTCGCGCCAGGGGTTGGGGTTGTGCTCGTTAGTGCTTCGGTCGGCGTGCATGTCGACAACGACTGGCTTGCCGTCGTCGATCGAAACCGCGAAGCGGATGCCGTGGTCGTCGGCGCCGTAGAAGTCGTGTGTCGGAGAAAGGTAGGCGTCGACGGTCACGGGACCAGCGCTGGTCAGCCAGATCGGATAGCTGAGGCATGCCCCTTCGCCCGGCACCGACGGTGCGGCGGTCACCGGCGTCGGCATCATTGCAGATCCGGTTCTTCCATGGTCAGGCAGTTCGACCCACCCGACGCCGTCCGCTGACGAGGAGCTGGCGAAGCTGGGCGCCTCGATCGACACGTAGCCGTTCCGCTCCACGAATCCCACCGCGGCCGCGGACGCCGCACCGTTGTTCGAGTGCGCCGCACCAGCGGCCTCCGTGGCGGGCCTGGAATCCGGGTCGACCCGGCGAACGTCTGGCATCCTTTGTCGGCGGGGCTCCTGCCAGCTTGTGTAGCCGATATGGGTCTGGGACATCATGTGATTCCACTTGCCGCCCTCCAGCGCGTGGTAGCGGTCGGTGAGCTGCTGGTCGATCGCGTAGAACGCCTCTGCCGCATCGGCGTACTCGTTGGCTGCCGGGTCGCCATCTTCGGCGAGGGCGTGGTTCATTGCGACGGCGAAGTACAGCTCGTGCAGATTGCCCATCGCGAGCACCGGGTGGAGCACCAGCTGGTAGTACGCCGCCTGTTGATCGCTCGACGCCTGCTGGGCGATCTTCTGAGCACGGTTCATAAGCTGTTTCCACTCGGCCACGACGCGGCCCCACTCATCGTGACTGCCTAGGCTGTAGCTGTTGGCGTCAAGCAGCTCGGGCTTGCGGCGGGCTGCAAGCTTGGCGTAGCGCTTGAGCACTTCCGCAATTGGACCGGCGAGCTCATCACCGAACTGCTCTCGTGCCCAGTCGATGCGCCACTGATCGATACGCTCGCCGATTCCCTTGGCGGGGAACCGGTCCGGGTCGTAGGCCATGGTAAGAAAAAAGTCGATCGGTTCTTCCATCGGCTTGAGGTCGCCCACATTGACGACCCAAATCTGGTCGACCCCGTGCTTCCAAGTGAGGTGCATCTGCTCCCAGACCCGCGGCAGGCTGTTGGTGTTGAGCCACTTGTAATTCCTAGGGTCGCCAACGTAGTCGAAGTGGTAGTACATCCCGTACCCACCCGGGTGCCGCGGCGCTTCTGGGCTGGGGAGCCGCCGGACGTTCCCCCAGTTGTCGTCGCAGAGCAGCAGGATCACGTCATCGGGCGCACGCATGCCGCGGTCGTAGTACTCCTGGACTTCCTTGTAGAGCGCCCACACCTGCGGCTGGTCGGTGACGGGACGCCCGAGCTCTTCGGCGAGGATCTCACGCTGATCACGAACGATCCGCTCGAGCAGCGCGATGTTGGCGCCCTCGGTCATCGGCTCATCGCCGTCCCCGCGCATGCCTAGGGTGACAACGCTCTCTTTGTTTCCCATCCGCCGCACGCCGGCGCGCCAGAAATCGCGGAGAGTTTCGGCATTTCGGTCGTAGTCCCAGGGGCCCTTGCCGTAGCGAGACCACTCCGCGTGGGCCCGCTGCATCGGCTCGTGGTGAGAGGTGCTGAGCACCACGCCCAGCTCGTCTGCGAGGCGCTGGCTGGCCGGGTCGTCGTCGAACAGCGAGCGGCCCCACATGGCAGGCCACAGAAAGTTGCCTCGAAGCCGCAGGATCAGCTCGAACACATGCGCGTAGAACTCTGAATTGCAACCGCCGAATCGCTCGTTCGACCAGTTGGCCAGCGCTGGCGCCTCGTCGTTGAGGAAGATGCCCCGGTAGCGGACCTTCGGTGGATCGCGGACCTGTGGCTCCGACGCTACCGAGACGTCGCTCCGATGCTGGACCGGCACGTCCGCCCACCAGTACCATGGTGACACGCCGATCTCGCGTGAGAGGTCCAACATGCCGTAGATCGCCCCGCGCTTGTCGCTCCCGGCGATCAGCAGCACGTCCCCTGCAGCGGCCGTCACAGAGGCCTCACGTTTTCCTTCCACGGCCGAAACATCAATTCCCCGAGCCTTGATCAGGTCGCCAAGCTCTCCCCCGGCCCCAATAACGCCCACCAGGATCCCGCCGCCAGCAGGCCGACCGGGCTTGACCTCGGGCCGCAGTCCACTGACGCGTTGCATGTCGTCGGCCAACCAGCCGGCGACGCGACGCAGGCCGGGCGATGCCTGGGAATCGACAAAGATGTCAACGGGCCTGCCGTCGGCGATGAGCTGAAATTCGGCGTGCGAGGTTCGCACGACTGTGAGCAGTAGCGCAAGCAGGATTAGCGGACGGTGCGGCATCAGTACCTCAATGGGGACGAGACGAAGCTCTGGCACGCGACGATTATGCTATCCCAGACTCGCCGACTCAAATGCGCAATTCGATGGCACAAATGCGGGGCGCGAAACGAGAGGCCCGAGCACAGTTTATCTTACAGGCTTCTACGGTCAGTTCCCCTGCGCTGCCCCCCGAATCTCCGTAGACGGCGGCGCCCTCGACCTTCGGCAAACTTCCGCATCTCAACAACGGACTCGCCAACCAAGCGGTCACGCTTGGGCGATAGGAGAAGGCTCCGTACAGCTGTTCCAGAGAATGGCAGACTGCCGTGCAATGTGGTACCACCGGGCATGTATCCAGAGTATTCCACGGAGTCTGAACGCAAGATGGTATACCGCATCGCCCTTCTAGTCTCGGCCGTGATCGGCGCCACGACCGTGGCGCCGCATGGCGCCAACGCCAGCGAAGCGGCAGCCGGAGTACGCACCCGAGAGTCGATCAACTTCGGCTGGCGGTTCTACAAGTACGGCCCCGACGAAACGCCCGACCCGCTGGTCTACGACGCACGGCCCGAAATCACCGACCGGCGCGAGACGCGGCCCGCCGACGAACGACCAACCGAGGCGGTGCAGGTGCGGTCTGATCAAGCGGTCCTCAAGCCGTGGATCCTGCCAACGGCGAATGCGTTCATCAAGGATCCAGCCAACCACCATGCGCGGCCCGCGGGGTCTCCGGGCAGCGACTTTGCTTTCGTCCAAGCCGGGTTTGACGACACCGCCTGGGAATCGGTTGACCTGCCGCACGACTGGGCGATTGCCGGCCCGTTCAGCGGCGGCTGGGGCGCGGCGGTCAGCGGCGGGATGGGGCGCCTGCCAAGTCCCGGCGTCGCGTGGTATCGCCGCCAGCTCGATATTCCCGAATCGAGCGCCGGCAAGTCGGTCTTCCTCGAGGTCGACGGGGCGATGTCCTACGCCATGGTGTGGCTCAACGGCCAGCTGGTTGGCGGCTGGCCATTTGGCTATGCGTCCTGGCAGGTCGACCTCACTCCCTACATCCGCCCCGGCGGGGTGAACCAGCTCGCCATCCGACTAGACAACCCGCCCGAATCTTCACGCTGGTACCCGGGCGGCGGCCTGTACCGCAATGTATGGCTGACGACCGTTTCGCCAATCCACATTGGGCAGTGGGGGACCTGCGTCACGACCCGCGACGTCTCGCCCGAGTCCGCGGTAGTCGAGTTGCGTGTTGAGGTTGCCAACCGTTCGTCATCAGCAGCGGAGGTGACACTCAGCACCGACATCTACGAACTCGGCCAGGACGACCGCCCGAGTGGCGATCCGGTGGCGTCGATCGAACCTGCGCCGCTTTCGGTCGATAGCGGTCGCACTGCATCAATTCGAGGCGCGGCCAAAATCAGTTCTCCGCGGCTGTGGGGGCCGCCCCCAACTCAGGAGCCACACAGGTATCTTGCGCGAACCAGGCTGTACGCGGAGGGCGAGGTCGTGGACGAGTACGACACGCCGTTCGGCATCCGCGACCTGCGGTTTGATCCCAACCGCGGCGTTCTGGTGAACGGCGAGCACATCCCGATCCGCGGCGCCAACCAACACCACGACCTCGGACCGCTAGGCGCCGCGTTCAACGTTCGCGCCGCCGAGCGACAGCTCGAGGTTCTCAGAGAGGCCGGCTGCAACGCAATCCGCATGTCGCACAACCCGCCGGCGCAGGAGCTTCTGGACCTGACCGACAAGATGGGCTTCTTGGTCATCGACGAGACCTTCGACGTTTGGGAGCGGAAGAAGACGCCGCTCGACTTCCATCTCATCTTTCCCGAGTGGAGCGAGCCCGACACCCGCGCCCTCGTGCGGCGTGACCGCAACCACCCATCGGTCATCGCGTGGAGCATCGGCAACGAGGTGGGCGAGCAGTACACCGGCGAGGCCGGCGCCGCGGTCGCCCGGCGACTCCACGACATCGTGAAAGAGGAAGACCCAACCCGGCCGACGACCACCGCGATGAATTTTTCGAAGCCGGACATGCCGCTACCTGCCGAGGTTGATCTCATCAGCCTCAACTACCAAGGCGAGGGCATCCGGGATGCGCCCGCCTACCGCGGACTGCAGGGCATCCGCACCCCGCCACTGTACCCGGCGTTCCGCGAGGCGTTCCCCGACAAGGTCATCGTAAGCAGCGAAAACGCGGCGGCGGTCAGCACCCGTGGCGCCTACCTGTTCCCCGTGACCAAGGGGGTGAGCGCCCCGGTGGCCGATGGCGCCGGGGGTGACCCGGACACCCGCCAGGTGAGCTCTTACGAGCTCTACACGACCCCGTTCGGATCATCGGCAGACAAGGTGTTCCGGTCGCTCAAAGAGCACCCGTTTGTCGCCGGCGGGTTTGTGTGGAGCGGCTGGGACTACCTGGGCGAGCCGACTCCCTACTACCTCTCGCGCAGCTCCTACTTTGGGATTGTCGACTTGGCAGGTTTCAAGAAGGACCGTTTCTACCTCTACCAGTCGCACTGGCGGCCCGACCTGCCGCTGGTCCACATCCTGCCGCACTGGACCTGGCCGGGCCGCGAGGGGCAGGTCACGCCCGTCCATGTATTCACCTCGGGCGACGAGGTCGAGTTGTTCCTCAACGGCCAATCCCTAGGGCGTCAACGCAAGACGCCCGGTCAGCACCGCTTGCGATGGGATGACGTCGCCTACCAGCCTGGCACGCTCCGCGCCACGGCCTACAAGGATGGTCGAGAGTGGGCGAGCTCAGAGGTCCAAACGGCCGGCGCCGCGGCCGCGTTGGACGCGACGGTTGACCGGGATCAGCTGCTAGCAGACGGACGGGACTTGGCCTTCGTCTCAATTCGCATTGCCGACTCCAGTGGCGTCACCGCGCCGCTTGCCAATCACCCGCTTACGTTCGAGCTGAAAGGCCCTGGCGAGATCATCGCAACCGCCAATGGCGACCCCACCAACCTTACCCCATTCCCCTCCTCTACCCGCAGCGCCTTTCACGGCAGGTGCCTGGCCATTGTGCGGACGAATCGCGACGAGCCGGGCGAGCTAAAGCTGACCGTGCGCGCCGAAGCGTTGCGGCCCGTATCGCTCTCGCTCAGGTCAAGGTGAAGTCGCGTCCAAAGCGTCTGTCGCTGCAATTCAGAGCGGCGAGTGAACCACGATTGCACCCGGCGCAGACAAGTCCGCGATCGCATCATTCTTTTTCGCATTTACGCATCGCAGTTTCAGCGGCGCGCGATTAACTTGACGATTAGCTTTTCTGGAGATGCGCTGCACGCCCAAGGGCAGTGGCGCGAGCGACTCGGTCTTAAATCTTATCAACTCGTTCGAGGTCGTGAGCAACGAATCCGGGGCTCGACACCAACGGCTACGCAGGGCGTTCTCGGTTGGGTTAAAAGAAAGCCACCTGCCGCTCGCCGTCGGCCCCGGCGACCTGAGAGACAACTCCGTCCACCACCTAGAGGGACTCCTCTGATGAGAACTACAGTTGCGGCATTGGTATTGAGTCTGCTCCTTGGTTCGTGCCCTGCGTGGGCCGTTGTGATTGTCACCGGCACCGGCAGCGGGCGCGTCGACGAACTCGGAACGAGCGGCAATTTCCCATACGCTCTGCAAGGCGACGGCAATGCCCTCGTCTTCGGCGTCTACGCCGACAACAACATCACGTACTCGAACGCCATGTACGGTGGCGCTTCGCCGGACGCGTTCGTCTCTGACGGTCGTGTGGGGTTGTTCTACTTCGCGAACCCAGCCGCGTCCGGCAACTTCACCTTCGACGTTGATGTAAGCGTCGCCGACGCCGGATACTTCCTCTACGAACTGGACTACGTCGACACGTCCTCCTCACCGATCACCGCGATCGACAACTCGATCACTACCACCGCCGATTCGCAGTTCGTGCTCAACTACGCCGGGCTCAACTTCGGCAACGGCGCCGGCACAACGCCCGCCGCCGGATCGATCATCAGCTCATCTGGCGTGTTCGACATCGACGGCGGCGCGGGCGGCGGCGCCCTGGCCTACGGCAGCGGATTCGGCGGCGGCGCGGGCGTGCAGACCCTCGGCTGGGACCGGATGAACGGCAACGACTCGGGCGATGTCGCGATCGCGTTGTTTGGCGTCGCCGGCGGGCCCACCCCATGGAACGTCAATGGCGGCGGGAGCTACAACTCCGGCGCGAACTGGCTCGGAGGGGCGGTCCCCGCCGACAACCCCTTCTTCAGCTCCGCTCACGCCACGGACAGCACCGCAACGGTCACCCTCGACGCCCCGGTCAGCCTGAGCGAGATGACGTTCAGCAACGCCAATCAGTACGAGATTGCCGGCCCCAGCGCGCTGACGCTCACCGGCGGCGCCAACATCCTCGTGGGTGAGGGCACGCACGAGATCAGTGCGGTCGTCGCGGGCGGCGCCGGGCTGACTAAGTCGGGGGGCGGCGCCTTGGTCCTGTCGGGCGCCAACACCTACACGGGGACCACGTCCGTCTCGGGCGGGGCGCTGCAGCTCCCGGTGACCGGAAGCGTGCCGGGCGCCGTGAGCGTCGCGGAGGCGGGCACACTCGCCTTTGTTGCCGGGTTCGACGGCGCCTTCCCGAACGCCGTGTCCGGCGCTGGGAGCGTGCTTGTCGACTCGTCGCTCACAACCGAAACGGTTGGCTTCAACTCCGCCAAGACCTACACAGGGACGACCCAGATCTCCGGAGGCACGCTCCAGGTAAGCCACGCATCCGCACTCGGCGCCGGCGACGCGACCACGCTCACGGGCACTACCGTCAGCGAGAATGGCAGCCAGAACAACGGAAAGCTGGCTCTGAGCGGCAATGTCACGGTCGCCAACGAGCTGCTGACGCTCTTCCCGCGTCGGGGTGAAGGGGTCGCGGACCTGGTGCACGTCACCAGCGCCGGCAACAACACGTGGAGTGGAAACATCAAGGGCGATGTCAACGGCGACAACTACAACTTTGAGTCCACCTCCGGGACCCTGACGCTCGGCGGAACCATCTCCGCTCCCGATGGCGACGGCGGCGTCCGCAACTTTGTCTTCTCCGGTGCAGGGAACATCGACCTTGCTGGCCGGCTCGTCGACTACGGCACCGACGAGAACGGCATGAGCGGGGTCCCGATCAACGAAGAGAACAACGTCAACGTCATCAAACGCGGTTCGGGCACGCTAACGATCAACACCAAGACCGACGCCAACGACGACTACTGGTTTGGCTCCACCACGGTCGAATCCGGAACACTCCGGGTGAACGGCGCCGGCGACAACGGCGAGCTCCGCTCCGACGTGCAGGTAAACGCCGGCGCCACGCTCGACGTCAGCAACGGCTTCAGCAAGTACAATCTGATCCCGATCGCCCCCTACGAGACCGGGCTGAGCGGCGGTGGAACCGTGGTCGCCAACAGGCTGGGCGTGTGGGAGTCTAGCACCCTCTCGCCCGGCGACGGTGTCGGGACCCTGTCGGTCAACGGCGGCGTCGACCTGTTCTACTTCGACGCCGACGAGGCCACCGTCAACAACACCGGTTCGCTCAACTTCCAGCTCGGCGACGACGCCACCGTCAAGTCGGTCGGCAACTCTGAGAACGACCTGATCTCCGTCAACGGCGCCTTCACGATCGGCGCCGGCGGCGGGGGCGGCGCCGCATTCGGCTCCGAGCAGTTCGTCGTGAATGTGACGATCGCCGAAGGGGTCTTCGACACGGCCAACAACTACACGCTGATCGACGCCAGCACGCTCACGCTCAACGGCGGGGCCTCGGCGTCAAACTTCCAGGTGAACTTCACCGACACGCTTGGCAACGTTATCACCGGGTCCCGCTACTCCGCCGCGATCGTGCTCGACACCGCCGCGGACGAGGTGCAGCTGGACGTCGACGGCACGCCCGTGAGCCTAACCTGGACCGGCGCCAATGGTCAGGCCTGGGACATCCAGACCACCGCCAATTGGACCGGCGGCGACACCGTATTCGCCAACCTCGACCAGGTGACGTTCAACGACTCCGCCGTGGTTGGCGGCCCGCAGGCGGGCGACTTCAACAGCGACGGCTCCGTGGACGCCGCCGACTACACCATCTGGCGGGACAACCTCGGGCAGAGCGACGACGCGCTCAACGGCAACGGCACCGGCGACGCCAGCGGCAACGTCGTGCAGGCCGACTACGACCTCTGGCGAGACAACTACGGACAAACAGGCGGCGGCGGTGGCGTCACGGTCGATATTTCCGGTGCAGACGTCTTCCCGTCGCAGGTGATCTTCGACAGCTCTACGGGCAACACCTACACCATCACGGGCGACAGCGGTTTCGGCGGCGCCACGCCAATCAACATCACCGGCAACGTCACCGCCGTGCTGAGGAACAACAACACACTGCAGGGCGCCATCAGCATCGGGGAAAACGCGACCCTGGACATTGGCGGGGACGTGTCGGGGAACATAAGTGGGTCTGGAACCCTGGTGGTTGGCAGTGGGTTCAACACCTTCAGCAGCGCGAACTCGCTCACCGGCCCGGTGGTCATCCAAAACGCGACGCTGAACCTCAACAACGCCCAGGCGCTCGGCTCATCGGCCGTTGGAACCACCATCAGCGCCGGCGGCGACCTCACCTTCAACTTCACCGACCTAAGCCTCGCGGAACCGCTGACCTTCAATGGGGGGAGCGTGAGCGCAATCGAGAGCACCGCAACGCTGACCGGCGCGATCAACGTCGCTGCCGGCGGGGCAAGCTTCCGGGTAGCGAACACCGGCGGCGGCGAGTCGACGATGACAATCAATCAGGACATCGCGGGGACCCAGTCTGGCCCTGTGACCCTCACCGTGAGCAATGGCCTTACGATGAGCCTCCTAAACAACGTCAGCAACAACGGCGTCCTGACCAAGACTGGCGCCGGAACCGTCCAGATCGCCAGCACAACCGCAATTGCCGCTCCGGAAATCGCCGCGAATGGCGGCACGATTGACGTCACGGCTCAGTCGTCACTGCAGCTTGCCGGCGGTCAAACCCTGAGCGGCAAGAGCGGCACGATCGCGGGCAACGTCTCGACGACCAGCGGCGCTGTTATCCGCATAGGTGACGCGGTGATGCCGCAAGGCCCCAATGCGGATTATATCGACGCGACCTGGGGCGCCGAAGGCAACACGACCCTTGCAAGCGGCGCCGAACTGAACCCGCCAAACGGGAGCTTCCAGGGCAACGACGAGTGGGCAGCGCGGGCGTTCGGAAACAACGGCGACCTGCTGCAGGGGGCGCCGACAACACCTCCTGATGAGGCCGCTGTGCCGGTGATCAAGACTACGATCACCGGACTTGAGCCGAATACCTCCTACGACGTCTACGCAAACTTCTGGGACAACGCCGCGGTGTGGCCAATTCAGGCGGGCGCCAGCGAAGGCTCGTTAACGCTCTTCAATGCTCCCGGCGACGGCCTCGAGGGCGCAACCGATGCGGTGCCCCTGGACAACTTCCTGTTCACCGGCCCCGTCATGCTCACCGAGTCGGACCGGACGATGTACGGCGCCCCGGTCGGCTCACTCGTTTCGAACGGCGCCGGCGAGATCGAAGTCTTCATCGACGACACCGGCGCCGGCCCGAACGGCCGGACGCTCTACGACGGCATCACGCTGACGGACGGATCGACCAGCGCTTTTGGGCAGTCGTTCACCGTCGACGGCGACCTCTCGCTGGTCGATGGATCGACGATCCAGTTTGATATTGCCAACGCCGGCGTCAACGACCTGCTGACGGTTACCGGCGCACTGTCGGTCGCGGACGGGTTCATTCTGGAGGTCAGCCTCGACGCAAGCGTGTCCGCGGCGTCCCTGCTGGCCGGCGATTCCTGGAACCTGTTCGATTTTGGTTCCGCAAGCGGCGTGTTTGACGAGGCGGACTTCATCCTGCCGGCCGGGCTCGCCGGCGGGTTGGAGTGGGATACCAGCGGCTTGCTGACAACCGGATCGCTCAGTGTCGTTGCAACGGGGGCCGCAGCCGCGGCGCCTGAGCCCGCGACGGCGATGCTGCTGCTGAGCATTGCCGGTCTGGCCGCCGGCGTCCGCAGGCGGGCTGAGTAGTCGAGCGACAAGTCTGGGGCAGACGGACGCCGCGCCGGTAGTCGCCGGCGCGGCGCAATTTCGGAGTGCAAAGCGGAGCGGCGTAGGTTGGGTTGGTGGTTGAGTACTCGGCCCAATCTCGCTGCTATTTGTTCTTGCAGATAGACGTCAGAACGATTCGGCTGAATAAACCGGTCGGTGCTGGCGGCGATGGAAACCAATCAACGAGGTTGTGAGGAGGTCGAAAATGGAGTCTGTCTCGAGCAGCTGCCCACGCTCGCGCATCGATCGCGGGTTCACTCTCGTCGAGCTACTCGTGGTGATCGCGATCATCGGTATCCTGATCGCGTTGCTGCTGCCTGCGGTCCAGGCCGCGCGGGAAGCCGCCCGCCGCGCCCAGTGCACCAATCAGCTCAAGCAGATGGGCCTGGCGGTGCACAACTTCGAGGGGACCTACAAGCGGGCGCCGGGCGGGTCGGGGTACCCGCAGTGGTGGGTCGACCAGGCCCGCTACTGGCAGACGGGCGAACAGGTGGAATGGAACTGGATTACGGCCCTCATGCCGTTCATGGAGGACCAGGCGTTAAAGGACTCGTTCCACATGGAGCTGGGCGGGCCGAACGGCGCCTACCCCGGTAGCGGGAACCTCTCGGACCCGAACTCCAACCAGGCGCTCTGCGCCAACGCCCGCATGCCTGCGATGCTCTGCCCCTCGGACCCGTTTTCGTCGATTGTGGTCAAGCAGCCTGGCGAACTGCAGGTCTGGGGAATTGAGAACCCACCGACAGCCCAAGGCAATTCCTACCTCGGTTCGATGGGTCCAACCGCACAGGACTACTGCCACTTTGGCGGCGGCGCCCCTGACGTGTGCATGGGCAGCTCATGGGGCACGCAGCCTAACAAAGGTTTCGGCTCGTCGGACTGCTTTGCAAACGGCACCTGCGTGCAGGATGGGATGTGTGTCGGGATGATCTGCCGCAACCCGAAGGGAGTCCGGTTCAGCAAGGTCACCGATGGGCTTTCGAAGACCTACCTGATCGGCGAAACGCTCGCCGACGACAGCAACCGCAACTGCCTGCTCTGCACCAACACGCCGCTCGCCAGCACGAACGTGCCGCTCAACACTCCCGGCACGTGGCGGGACAACCCAGACGCTTACTACATCTTCAACTCGTTCCGGAGCGCTCACCCCGGCGGCGCCAACATGCTGTACGCCGACGGGTCGGTTCACTACGAGGTGACGTCGATCGACTACCATACGTGGAACTACTTCGGCACGACCTCGGCCTCCGACGGCGAGTGGAGCGAGGAGCTCAAGGGCAGCGGCGGCGGCGCCGGCGGCGGTGGAGGGGGTGGAGGGTTTTGAGGACGCCTATGCTGTACTGCAAATATGCCGGAGTTCTCGTGACTGCCGTGGCCTGCCTTGCCGCGGCCGGCTGCGGGGGCTCGGGGATGCCAACCACCAAGGTTCAGGGCGCCGTCACGTTTGAAGGCGGCCCGCCCCCGAAGCCCGGCGATATCTCCTTCAGCCTCGTCGAAGGCACCGGCGCCGCCGGACTCCCCTACCGACCGGGGAGCGGTTCGTTCGGAACCGACGGTAAATTCGAGGTGACCTCGTTCGAGAAGGGCGACGGCCTGCTCCCCGGCACCTACGAGGTGCGGATCACCTGCCTGTCGGCGCCGCCTTCGCAGGGCCCGCTCGCCAAGCTGAGCTACGTGCCCCTCGACTGGGAGGCAGAGAACCTCGTGATCACGGGAGACGAGTCCGCTATCACCGTCGACTACGACGTCCCACTCAACAAGAATGTACGCCAGTAACCCTCCGGTATTTCGTGGAACGGCGATACATGACGAATCACACTTCTCGTACAGCAGACCGGCACGGCGCAAGGCGGCTTCTCGGGGCCGTTGACACAGGCCGCGTCGCAACCGCGCTGCTGTGCCTGGCCGTGGTCAGCACAGCCCCCGCTGCAGAGTCCGGGGCCTCATCGCGCGAACGCACGCTCGCCGCAGCGGCACGCGCACACAAGGCGGTCAAACGCACCGACCCGAACTCGGTCCTTGCACACCAGCAACTTCTCGAGAAGACCAAGTACGGCCAGATCGACCTCTACTTCGTTGGCGATTCGATCACCAGGCGGTGGGGCGGGACCGACTACCCGGAGTACCTGAAGCACTGGCAGGAGAGTTTCCACGGCTGGAACGCGGCCAATTTCGCCTGGGGCGGCGACAACACCCACAACATCCTGTGGCGACTCCGCAACGGCGAGCTCGACGGCGTAGAGCCGAAGGTGGTCGTGCTGCAAGCGGGGACCAACAACCTGCCGTGGCAAGGCGCGGCCGACGCGTCGCACGTCGACGACATCGTCACCGGGGTGCAGGCGATCCTCCACGAGTTCGCAACCCGCACGCCCGACGCGAAGATCATCCTGGTCGGCCTGTTCGCCAGGCCTCAGAACCCAGGCGCCGCAGAAGCGATCAACGAGGCGAACAAATGCCTGGCCGAACTCGCCGACGGCGACGCCATCCGGTACCTCGACATCAACGAGGGGCTTGTCGCTACCGACGGCAAGGCCCGGCCAGGCGTGTTCTCCGATGGCCTGCACCTGGGCCTGCCCGGGTACATCGTGTGGGAGAAGGCCCTCAATCCGGTGCTCATCGAGTTGCTTGGCCCTCCTGCGAAGGAGGATCACGCGCCGCCCCCCACAGGCGACCCCAGCGCCAAGCGGTGATATCGCGGCTGTTGGCGTGCGCTGCTTCGTGTCGCGACTCACCATCGACGCCGACCGCATCCGCGTCAGCGTTTTGCGCATTCGTCCCAGGCCACGCCTGGCGATCGCAAGTAGGATGGGCTGCATCATTCGTGAAAGACTGCTCGCCCACGCAGCGGACCTTCTAGTCTCGCTTACCCGCCCGTTTCCGCCTCCTCGACGACGTTATGCGCCTACTGCTAGCGACTGCCTGCCCGATTGTCCTCGTCCAGTTCGGCTTCATCCCGGCATGCTGCTCGCAGGTCACACTCTCGGTCGTGAACAGCGGATTCGAAGCGGGATCACCGACCAACCCGCCTAGCGGTTGGACCGTCGCCGCGGGCAGAAATCCGCTGTGGATTGGCGACGCGCCAATTGGCAACGCTAACCCTGACGCCGCCTTCGAGGGGAACAACTTCCTCTCGGGGAGTTGGGAGCACTCGGGGCTGGGCAGCGCCGACTCGCTGATCGGCGGCGCTCAGAACAGCGGGCTCATCTATCAGGACATCGACCTAACGCCGCACAACGAGTTGATCTCGCAGGGCGACCGCCACCTGGGGCTCTCCTACGCCTTCTACAACAACGATGGCAACGACTTCGGCTTCGTGTCCTACGAGTTCTACGACGCGACCAACTCCCTCCTCGGCAGCAACTCCTACGTCACCCAGGCAAGCGGCGCCGGCTGGCAGCTGGTGGACAACCCTATGGCCGGTATGGTGCCCGCCACCTCGACCCGGCTGCGGATTTCGGTCGGCGCCGGGCTCAACCCCGGCTCGTTCGGCAGCGCGCGGAACGTCGCCTTTGACGCGATTGGCGCCAATCTGCTGCCGCCGCCACCGCCCGACGAGATCGGCGACATCGTGCACGGCAACCTGATCCAGTTCGACAGCGACGGCAACTGGACCTGGTACACGGACGAGCGGAGCATTGTAAACCCCAACAACGGCCACGTCCTGGTCAACTCGGTGGGCTTCGACGAGACCGTGCAGGGCGGCGGGTACCCGGGCAACGTCGATGTCGTGGATTTCGATCCCGTCAGCGGTCGGCGTGTGAGGACCCGGCTCTCCAACCAGGTGCAGGGGAACCCCGCCATCCAGAACGACGACCACAACGTGGGTGCCTTGCTGGTGCTTCCGGATGGGCGTTACCTGGCGACCTACGCTAACCACGGCAACAACGGCGGGCTGGGTGACGAGTGGACCCGCTACCGGGTCTCCACCAACCCGGGCGACAGCACCTCGTGGTCCGAAGAGCGGCTGTTCAACTGGTACGACAACGTGCCCGGAGCCGACCAGACCGGCAACCCGGACCAGGGCAACATCAGCTACCACAACCTGTTCTACCTGGCCGACGAGGGCAAGGTGTACGACATCTCACGCTCGTACGGCCGGCTCTCGACCAACGGCGCCGGACAGAATATGCCCAACGTCGCTGAATACCACCCCGACAGCAGCACGCTCGAGTGGAAGGGGCAGTTCCTCGAAAGCGACGCGCAGGGCTACTCCGCGTACCCAAAGTACGCCAGCGACGGCGAGTCGCGGATCTACTTCACCACGACCGAAACGCACCCCCGCAACTACAACAACAGCGTCTTCGCGGGCTACATCGAGGGCGGCCAGACGTTCGACATGCGGGGAAACCTGATCGACGCGAACCTGTTCGACAGCAACGTCACCGCGGGCGACGGCGCCGTACCGGACGCCACCGACTTCACCTTGGTCGCGGCGCCCGACGGGCTCGGAGAGGGCCACAACCGCCTCTGGACGACCGACGCCGCGCTCGATTCCCAGGGCAACCTGATGGCGTTGTACACCTCGCGGTGGAACACCGACGGGTCTGCCAACGACGGCGGGACCGAGAACCCGATCGACCACCGCCTGCACTTCGCCCGCTGGGACCCCAACTCTGAGTCCTGGTCCAACCAGGAGATCGCAAGGATGGGAGACCGCCTGTACGGCCCCGAGCAGGACTACACAGGACTGGGCGCCCTGATCCCCGGCGATGAGAACACGCTGTACATCTCAACGCCCTTCGACCCCCGCGACCCAACGTGGCAAACCGAGACCCGAAACCACGAGATCTACCGCGGCAACTACGACGGGAGCAAGTGGAACTGGCAAGCGATCACCGAGGACTCGACCGTCGACAACCTCCGCCCGATTGCTCCCGACACCCATGGAACAGGACCACAACCCGTGTTCTGGTTCCGTGGCGACTACACCACCGCCCACAACATCAACGCCGCGGTCGTCGGGATCATCGACCGCCCGCCGCGTGACCAAAGCGGGCTGGTGACCTACGTCGACGCCAACGCGTCGAACACCACCCAGCTCGATGGATCGGCCATCGGCGCTACAGCGCCATCAGACCTGGCTGGCCCGGACGACAACCTCTGGCACCAGCGGTCGGGCGTCGGCAATGGAGGAAGCGTCTACTCGTCCAACGAGTCCGGGACCGAGGACGCGGCGATGCTGCACACCACGCTTTCCGGATTGGCGGACGGCACGTACGATCTCTTCGCCTACTTCTGGAGCGACAACGACGAAGACTGGCGCCTCCTCGCCGGCCTTGAAGAGAACAACCTGATCGACTTCCGGAAGTACGGCTCTCAGCACGCCAATTCGGGTCAGTTCGAAAACGAAGTCGAAGTAGCGGCCAACGCCAACGACCTGCTGCTCTACCGCGCCTACCTAGGCAGATCGGAAGTGGCCGATGGCACCGACCTCCAGGTCTTCATCGACGATTGGCAGACGCTCAACGGCGCCGCATCTCGGACCTGGTTCGACGGCGTCGGCTACTCTCTGGTCGGCCCCAGCCTGCCCGGCGACTTCAACCGCGACGGGCTGGTTGACGCGGCCGACTACACGGTATGGCGTGACACCTTGGGGGCGACCGACCTCCCCCCCTACACCGCCGGCGACGCCAACGGCGACGGCCAGGTCACGCAGGCTGACTACCGGGTCTGGGCAGACACCTTCGGCCAAAGCCTCGCCGATCCCGCACAATCGTTTCAGGCCCCGGAGCCCACGGGCGGCCTGCTGCTCCTCCCCTTCGTGCTGCTAACTCGGCGCCGTCAGGCACCGGGAGCCCTGCGGCCGGCGTAGGGCGCATTAAAAACAGCCGGCGGAGGACCGCCGGCTGCGCGCGTTCGTCGGAGTAGACTGCCTCAGCTCAGCTCTCGCCGTAGCCGTCCTGATCGCGGAAGAAGCTGGGCGAGTAGGTGCTGCGGTACACCCGCACGGCGGGCGTGGGGACGCTGCGGTAGGTCGGCGTGGCCGAGCGGTAGTAGTAGTTGGACCGCTGGGAGTGCCGGTGGAACCAACCGGCAGACGCGTCGCTGACGGCGCAGGCGCCGAGGAAGGTCACGGTGAGGGCGGTGGCGAGAAGGTACTTGGGCATGGCTTACACCGTCTGGGAGAGGAGAGAAAAGCTGGGTGGGGTCGTGGGGCGGCGGCGGCTTTGGCGGGTCGGCACTACGTGTCGGTACGCATCGTCTGGCGGACCTGTTCGCCAAGGTTTGCCTTGCCTGCCTGAGCGATTCAGTATGCTCACGGCCGCCCAGCCCTTCAAGCAAAGGGGATTCGGCTTGCCGTCCGCATACAGAGGGTCCAACTCGCTCACGCGCCTATTCGGCACACTCCGCACGGTCCGCACAATGCGACCGGCGAACGCCGTTAGCTCGGCAGGTCGACGAGCTCGCTGCTCAGCTTCGACCGGAAGCGTTTGAGCTCGGGCAGCCACTGTTTGGCGTCCGCAGCGGCCCGGTCGTATTGGCCTGCCTTGCAAGCGTCTTCTAGCGACCTGAGCCCGGCCACCAACTCCGGCTCGCCAAAGCAGGCGACCTGGCCGGCGATACGGTGGGCCAGCACGTGCGCGTCGGGCAAACGTTGTTCGGCCACCGCGGCGGAAAGGTCGCGCTCCTGCTGGACGGCAACCTTCAGGTAGACCTCTGTCAGCTCCTGCTGCAGATCGGCTTCTCCATCTGCGCCGGGTTCACCGCTGTCGGCTGCGGGAGGGAAACCGCCCAGACCGGCAGTCGCCGCGATCTCTTGCTCAATCTGGGCCCGGCTGAACGGCTTGATCAGCACCGAATCGAAGACCGCTTCGAGCTGCGAATCCTCAAGCGACGCCCGGGCGTCGGCGGTCACGCACACCAGCCTGGGCGCCCGACCTCCCACTGCACCCTGACGGAGCGCGTTGGCGGTGGCCACGCCGTCCATGCCGGGGAGTTGCAGGTCCACGAACGCGATTTCGAACGACTGCTCCGCCGTCAGCTCCGCGGCCTGCTCGCCACTGTCCGCCACGGCGACGGCGTGCCCGGCGCCACTTAAGAACTCGTGGAAAACGGCCTGGATGACCTCGGTGTCCTCGACGACCAGCACCCGCCTGGGCGTCGTTTCCGTGGCGGGCGGATGATCGGCCTGCGGCGAGGCTGGGCCCGCCAGGCAGAAGTCGGTTGTTAGAGTGACCGTGGTCCCGACGCCGGGGCTGCTGGTGAGGCTGAGGTCCGCCCCCATCGCGTTCGCGATGCGCTTGCAGATCGCCAAGCCCAACCCGACGCCACTGATTGCGGTCGTCTTGTCGCCGGCCACCTGCGTAAACGGTTCGAAGACACGCCCGTGGTGCTCCTCGCTTATCCCGACGCCCGTGTCCTGGATTGTGTACCTGAGAGTGACCAGCGAACCGCTCGAGCGGAGCGTCTCGCAGCGGGCGTAGATCACCCCCTCGCTGGTCCACTTGATCGCGTTCGCAAGCAGGTTCAGCAGCACCTGCTCTAGCCGCCGCGCGTCACCCAGCACCCGCAACTCCTTGTCTACGCCCGCCATCGGCGCGAGGCTGAGGTTCTTCGCCTCGCAGGCGGGACGCATCATCTCGCAGACGCGTCCTAGCACCTCGTGCGGGGAGAACGGGCGGATCACCAGCTCCAGCTTGCCGGAGTCGATACGGGCGAAGTCGATCAGGTCGTTCAGCAGGCCGAGCAGCAGCTCGCCCGCCTGCGATACGGTGGCGAGGCTGTTGTCGCGGCGGTCCGGGTCGGTCTCGCCGCGGGCGACCTCGGTCATCCCGAGCACCGCGGTCATTGGCGTGCGGAGCTCGTGGCTCACGTTGGCCAAGAAACGGGACTTGGCGGCGTCCGCCTCCTCGGCCCGAAGCTTGGCGGCCCGCAGCCGCCGGCCGGTGCGGTTGAGGCGGGCGAGGGTACGGTCGATCTGTCGAACCGCGGGTCGAAAGATTAGCAGGCCTTCGGCCAGCAGCACGAGCAGCGTGAGCGCCAGGATCGCCCGCTCCAGCAGCCTAAGCCGCGCAACCTTGCCCTCTGCTTCCCGCACGTACTGCGAAACAATGTCGTCCATACCCGCCAGGAACTGGTCCTCGTGCTCCTGGATGGACGCCGCGGCCCGGGCCGCCATCGGCGGGCTGGTCGCCGGGTCGAGCAGCGTGAGGGCCGAGGAACGCATGGCCCGGTAATCGGGCTCGATCGCCGCGAACAGCCGCTGCACCGCCTGGGAGTTGTGACCCGGCAGTCCCTCTTCGGCGTCGCCGCTCTGCAGCCCACGGTGGGAGCGAGACCACAGGTCCAGCGTCTGACGCAGCTCGTCCCGCCCCGCGCTGTGTCCGGCGCCGGACGACTCGATCTGGAGCGAGGCTTTGGCGAGCTTCTGGCTGAGCATCCGCTGCCGACCCGCGATGTTGATGACCCGCGAGTCGCTCTCGCCGCGCACCAGCTGCCGCTGGACGAGCCACTGGCCACCGCAGGTCAACAGCGCCACGGAGCTGAGCGCGCTGACGTACAGGATGGTCATCAGCCGCCCCTGCGAGTGGGGGCCGCCCGTCCGTCCGCTTGATCTCCGCCTGATCATGATCGCGGGGTCCTCAGGAGTCTCCCGACGGCTTCGGCGCCATGCTGTACATCCGCAGCTTCTTGCGGAGGCTCGCCCGGGTGATCCCCAGCAGGCGCGCCGCGTGGGCCTGGTTTCCGCCCGTGTGGCTCAGCACCCGCGCGAAGAGCTTGCGCTCGGCTTCTTCGATCGCATCGGCGTGGAGCGTGTCGGTGCCGCCGTCGATCCGCAGCTGGGCGAACGAGACCCAATCGGTCGTGTACTGCCCGTCGTCCGACTCCTCCGAGGGCTGCACAACCGGGTCGCCGGACAGGACGTCACGCAGGTCGGCCGCGAGCAGGATGTGGCCCTTCTGCTCGACCAACGCACGCTTCAGCACGCTCTCCAGCTCGTCGATGTTGCCGGGCCAGACGTGGCTGCAGAGGGACTGCATCGCCGCCTCAGAGACGCGCGGCTGCTCGACGCCGAATTCCTTGTAGATCGGACGGAGCTTGTTGAGGCTGTGCGCGATTAGCAGCGGCAGGTCGCCCCGCCGCTGGCGGAGCGGCGGCAGCGTGATGACGAAAGCGCCGAGGGTGTAGTAGAGGTCCGACCGGAAGTCGCCGCTGCGGACGCGGGCCTCGAGCGGCTCGCCGGTGATCGAGATGACGCGGCAGTCCGCCCGGCGGGGCGCCGCGCCGCCGACCGGCAGGTACGCGCCGTCGCGGAACAGCGGGAGCAGCTTAGACTGCAGCGAGAGCCCCAGCCCGCCAATCTCCTGCAGCACCAGGGTGCCGCCGGCTGCCTCCTCGATCTTCCCTGGTTGGGACTCGGTCCCGAATATCTCGAGCTCGAGCTGTCGTTCCTCGAACGCCGGGCAGTGGATCTTGACGAGCGGTCCGGTCTTCCGCTGGCTGTGGAAGTGGATCTCGCGGGCGATAGCCTCCTTGCCGGTTCCGTGCTCGCCCCTCAACAGCACCGCGACGTTCTGCGAGGCGACTTTGCCGATCGCCTTGAAGACGGACTGCATAGCCGGGCACTCGCCAACCAACGCGTCGGAGGTGGGCGGTGGTTCCGTCGGAGCGTCGGCCGAGCGCGCGTCGCCGCTGTGGCTGAGGGTCGGGTCGGACTGGATCAGTTGCCGTAGCGACAGCGCCCGGCGGATCTGGCTCTTGAGCTTTGGCGGGTCGAGCGGCTTCGGCAGGTAGTCGAACGCGCACAGCTTCATCGCCTCGATGGCGGTGCTGCCCGACCCGCGGGCCGTGACGAACAGCACCGGCACGTTGGGCGCCAGTTGGTGGATCTGCTCCAGCACCTCGACGCCGAGCCCGTCGGGGAGCACGTTGTCCAGCACAATGACGTCTGGCTGCTCAGTGGAGATCGCGTCCAGCCCCAGCTTGCCATCCAGGGCGGTCCGCATGCGGTGGTTGATGCCCTCCAACGCCCGCCGCACTACTACCGATATCAGCGGGTCGTCATCAATCACCAGCACGGAGGGGCAGTCAGCGGGGGCGGGGCCAAGCGCAGCGGGCATAGGTAGTTGCTAGAGGGATTAATTCTGTCGCGGCAGCACGGGAGTAGGCGAGGACCTGGACTGAGGAGCATTTTCTGCGCCGATCAACCGGGCCGCCACGTCCCGTCTCCCCCTAACTTATTCTGTTTCAACAGTTTCCGCTTCGCCACAGGGCGATATCTCCCCGCCATCTGGCGCAAATAATCGGCGCCACTGCCTACTAAGCCCGCAGCCGCTTTAGTTTTCTCGGCGTTAAAGCGCAAGAGCGGAAAACACCCTGGTGGCTATTCTTCGACCACTCCGTAACTCTTTATCAGATAGTCACTTGCGCGTGTGGTAAACCATAATGGCAAACTGGGAAACTTTCGTGCCCCCGTAACGAATTGGCCGAATACCAAAGCTGATGAGCCTGAGCTCAGGTCAAGCAACCCAGCCATTTGTCGGGGCGGTGGACGGACACGCCGCCCCCGGCAACCGCGAGGCGCCTGACTGAGCACGGGCGCCGAAGGACCGACGCGAACCCCCAGCGAGACGCACGATGCGTACCCCAACTCTTACACAACGACCGAGCGTTGCCATTGCGATGGCCGCGACCCTGGTGCTGTCCGGCGCCGCAAGCGCCCAGGACGGCCTGGCGATGCCCAGCGACGTATTCTCCAGCTACGAGACGTCGTCCGCCGCGGCCCTGGCCGCCGAAGACCAGACGCAGCAGATCTCCTACCTCAGCGACTGCTGCGAACCCACCTGCGGCGCCGCCGACGGGTGCGGCTGCGGGGACGACTGTGGCGACGGCTGCGGCGACACCTGCGGGTGTGGCTGCCCGGCCTGCCAGAAGAAGGCGGCCAAGCCCAGCCCGTGCCTCACCAGCCACAAGGGCGTGTACTACGCCAACGACTTCAGCTACCTGAAGGACCCGTGCGGGCCGTGCTGCCTGGGCGACTGCATGAAGCTGATGGACGTCGGCTGCGGCACGCTCGACATCGGCGGCCAGCTGCGTCTGCGGTACCACCACGAGGAAGGCATGGGCCGGTCGTCGTTGTCGACTCCGCCCAACCGTGGGTTCCTCGACACGGACAACGACTTCCTGCTGTCCCGCCTGCGGCTGTACACCAACTGGAAGGCGAACGACTGGTTCCGGGTCTACGCCGAGGGCATCACGGCCGACGTGCTGTCGAACGAGTCGTACAACCCGCGTCCGATCGACCGCAACTCGGGCGACTTCCTGAACCTGTTCTTCGACCTCGGCGTGACCGAGTCGACCACGGTCCGGGTCGGCCGCCAGGAGCTGCTGTACGGCGCCCAGCGCTTCGTGTCGCCGCTCGACTGGGCGAACACCCGCCGCACGTTCGAGGGCATCAAGGTGATGCACAAGTCGGACGACTGGGCCATCGACGGGTTCTTCACGAACTACGTGCCAGTTTCGCCGGACGACTTTGACGAGGCCGACTACAACCAGAAGTTCTACGGCGTGTACGCCACCTACACCGGCGCCAAGTCCGCCAGCTACGACCTGTTCTACATCGGCTACGACAACGACAACGCGTACGCGGCGGTTCCGCCGGTCACCTCGCCCGCGGCCGGCAGTGCGGACTTCTCCGTCCACACGTTCGGCGGCCGCATCTTCGGCGGCTCGGGCGACTGGCTGTACGAGATGGTCGGCGCCCTGCAGACCGGCCGTCAGAGCGGGCTGGGGCTCGACCACCGGGCCGGCATGTGCACCTGCGGCGTCGGCCGCAAGCTGCCGGGCAGCTGGACCCCCACCATGTGGATGTACTACGACTACGCGTCGGGCAACGACTCGACAACCGACGGGACGTTCAACCGGTTCAACCAGTTGTTCCCGCTGGCCCACAAGTACCTCGGCTTTATCGACGCGGCCGCGCGGTCGAACATCAGCTCGCCGAACTGCCTGCTGACCATGAAGCCGAGCAGCAAGCTGTCGCTGCTGGCCTGGTACTACTACCTAGGCGCCGCCGACGAGAGCGACGTCATCCCTGGCGTGGCCGTGCCGTCGGCCCAGACGCTCGACAGCACCGACTTCGGCAACGAGCTGGACCTGATCGCCAAGTACCAGCTCGACCCGCGGTCGAACATCCTGTTTGGCTACTCCACCCTGTGGCGTGGGAGCAAGATCATCGGCACCGACAACGCCGACTTCTTCTACACCCAGTGGGAGCTGAACTTCTAGCGACCACTTTCTGACCGTCCGAGTCCGCCCGGCAGGCAGGGGATGCCGACGGGCGCTCGCCAAGCTGCTCCTTCACCTAGGGCCGCCCCCGTGGCGGCCCTAGGTTTTTTCGTCGCCCGCTACGCGACCTTGGCCGCCGCGGCGTCCTTCATCACCGTCGCCAGGGTTACGTAGGTGTCGGTCCAGGCCCGCTTCACCTCGGGCGTGAAAGCGTCGCCGAGTCCCTGCTCGAGCGTCCACAGGAGCGCCTCGCCAACCGAGTCGTAGTGCTCGGGCTTCACGTCGTACTCGATGTGGCGTACGCCCATCTGCTGGACGGCCGGCACGATCGACTCCAAGCGGGGCAGCCCGTTGACCGCCACCGCCAGCATCTGCATGAGCTTGCGGCCCTGCTCGGTCATGTCCGACTTGAACAGCGGCTTGACCTCCGGCGCGATCTCGAACAAGCGGTCGTAGAACAGCACGGCCACCTGGTCGGCGTTGGGCGCCACCTTGTCCCAGGTGGTCTGCACAAGGTTGATCTGTTCGGGCGTCATGGGTCCTTGGTCTCCTTCAGGTTGGGCCCGGGCACGGCTAGTGGCCGGCCGGGATGTTGAGCTTAGCGCGGTAGATCATGTAGGCCACGGCCTGCGCGAGTTGGTCGTCTGAGACGTCGGCCAGGTCGCCGCGGGGGGGCATCAGCCCCTTGCCCTCCGCGACACTCTGCACCAGTCCTTCCGGCCCGGTGGGCAGGCGTTTCTCCCAAGCGGGCAGGTAGCCCAGCCGGGGCGCGCCGTCACGGCTGCTGTCGTGGCACGAGGCGCACCCCGACTCGTAGACCGCGATCCCGGCCAGGTGCTCCGCGGGCGTGGGGGGGAGTTGGGGCGCGGCGTCTTCAGCCTCGCCCTGCTGGCCGCAGCCGCTCAGGGCCACGGCCAGCAGCCAAAGGGGGATGAGCCTTGTCATTGGGCGCCCCCTAGCCGCTTACCGGCACGTAAATCACCACGGCGCCCATCACATCGTCCTTGGCGAACTCCGGGTAGTCGTCGCCGCGTCGTTCGTGCTCGTTGTGGCACTCCCAGCAGGCGGCGGCCACGGCGCGGTCGGGGTAGTACTTGGTGAACAGCTTGTTCCCGTCGGCGTCGGTCACCTCGGCGGTGTAGGTCTCGCCCGGGTGCTCGCTGAGGTACTCGAGGGCCTTGGTCTCCTCCTCGCTCACCGGCTTGTGCTCGGGGTTGAGGGGCCACAGCGACTTCAGGCTGTACTTGAACCCTGCGTCGGGGTTCTCGTTCACCAGCGACGCGCCCATCCGGAACATCTGCGCCGGCAGCGGCAGCATGTGGGGGTCGCCCGAGTCCTCGGTCCACTTGTCCCAGTACTCGTCCGGTTTCACCGGCGCGGACTGCCCCTTGAGCCGCGTCACCACGTGCGTGGCGTACACGGTTCGGTCGGCCATCATCACGGCGTGGACCCCGTCGGCAAACTTCTCCGGCGTAATCCCCGTTGGGGCAGAACCGCCGCCGCACCCGGTCAGCAGCACGGGCAGCGGCAGGACGACCAACAGGGTTAGGCTGTTACTCTGCAACATTCAAATCTCCCTCACAAGTAAACCACATCGGGAAGGGGCGTTCGCCTTCCCACCGAACCGCCTGATAGCCCAGTTAACCGCCTGATCTCTGTGTGTCCGCAGCCCCCTGCTTGCTCTGGGCCCGCCGCCTGGCCCGTTCTTCTCGCAGCCGCTCCCGCTCGTCGGCCCAGGCCTTGGCCATGTCGATGCTCTCCACGCGGGTGGAGGGCAGCCCTTTGAAGTTGGCGTCGATCAACGGGCGGTCCGCCAACGCGTCGAGCGTGAACTGCAGGCCGTGGCAGTTGTCGCAGGCGGAACGCACCATCTTGTCGTTGGGTCGGAGGTTGTCGTTCTGGTTGTGCTGCACAAAGACCTCGCCCGAGGGCCCCTTAAGACGGGGCATGTGGCACGTGGCGCACGAGACGCCGGCGCCCGCCGCGTCGGGGTCGTTGAGTTCCTGCTCCCACAGCGCGAAGTGTTCCGATTCCTTGTAGGCGAGCGAGTGAGCGTCGTTGTGGCAGGCGAGGCACGCGTCGACCGCCGCAAAACGGACGTCGAACCGGTGGTCCTGGTGGCACGCCGTGCAGTCGAGGTCGCGGTGCAGCGCGTCGTGCTTCATGGGCAGTCGCGCCATGCCCGGCGACATCGCTGGTAGATCCACGGCGAGTCGCATCCCGTGCCGTCCGGCGAGGAAGCCGCCGACCTCACGGTCGTGGCACCGCTGGCAGGCGTCGTGGGAGAGCCGGTCGGACCAGACTCCCGCGTCGCTGACGTGGCAGCCAGAGCAGTTGACCCCCGCCGCCGCGTGCGCGTCGGCGGACCACTCGTCAAGGATCGACCGGTCGGTCGGATCGGCCAGCGGCGAATCCTGATCGGCGGCCGCAAGCGGTTGAAGCTCCGCATCGTCTCGGTTCCGGGTTGAGGCGCCTCCCCGCGCCGGGACCCGCGGGTCGTCCAGCACGTCGGGTTCGCCAAAGTGGTTAACAAGAAAGTCCTCGAACAGCGCTCGGTTGTCGTGGTAGTTGTGGCAGCCCGAGGCGGCGCACGAGTCGTACGCCAGCCCGGCGTGACTGGGACGCTGCTCTCCCACGTCCTGGTGGCAGTGCCAGCAGTAGTCGCCCGGCAGCGAAAGGCCCATCGCCAGCGTGCGGTCGGGCACGTGCTCTTGATGACAGGTCACGCACGAGCGGCCGTCTAGCTTTGCGACCATGTCCGCCTTGCCCGGGTCGGTGAACTTAGACCGCGGGTGCGTGTCGGTGGCGTCCTTCAGCTCCTGCCCGTGGCACCGCGTGCACGCGTCGTGCAGCACGCCCATGCCGGGGGTGTGGCACTCCTGGCACTTGAGCTCAATCTGGTAGTGGCCGTGCGTTGTAACGCCGGGCAGGAACGTCCGCGACGCGGAACTGGAGCGGCCGAGCAGGCTGTACACGAAGAACGCGACCATCACAGAGGTTAACGCCAGCCAGGCGAGCCATTGCGGTTTGGTGGACATCAACGAGCGGGCGAACTCAGTAGTAGTAGACGGAGATGATGTGGAATAGGACCAACGCCGGCAGCGGCCAGAACAACCAGATGTGCGCCCTGGTCAAGCGGGGCCGCCAGGCGCGGAGCGAGCGGCCCCAGCGTCCGGTGAGGCGGCTCTCCATGGATGCCGCCACGCCGGTCGCCGCCCCCAGCAGGTTGAGCAGCAGGAACGCCGACCCCAACGCGAACGTGAAGTTGTGCCCCAGGCTCATGCCGGTGTGCACCACAAAGCCGACTAGCGTGCCGGCGCCGAGCACGCCGTGGACGCCCCGCCAGAGGTTGAAGTCGCCCAGCCGGAACCGCGTCAGCCGTTTCCGCAGCGAGAGCAGCAGAGCCAGCAGCGAGATTGCCAGCAGCGTGTACCCCGTGACCTGCTTAGCGACGTCGTCCTGCCAGAGGAAGTCGACCCGCCGCCAGGCCGACTGGACCGTGTCGGCGAATCGGCTGGGGCGGTAGGCCATCAGCACGGGCGTGACGAGCGCGGCAAACACCGACGCGCCGAGCAGGGCCCCCCTGCCCTTCGCCCCCACCGCCACCTCCGGCTGATCACAAAGCGCGCACAGCAGGTTGCGGCACGATCCGCACACGGTCGACGCGCCGGTCGACTCGGCAAGCTGCTCAGGGGTCCCGGCGCCCGCCTGCAACGCGTCGGTCAGGTCGCCGCGGGTCACGCCCAGGCAGCTGCAGACGGTGGCCGCCGCGGGCCACTCCATCACCGAGGCGCCCTCCGACGCGGACCACACCGCGCCGGTCCTTTGGAACCGGCGCAGCTGGCGCTGCGACACGCGACGGTTCGCGGCGATCAGCCCGCTCAGGCGTTCCCGCTCCGGCCAGTCCCCGACGCCGATGGCGCCGACCACGCGGCCGCGTTCGACCATGAGGGTGCGGCAGTAGCCGTCCCCCCGTCTGACCAGCACCGACGCGGCGGCGGCCTCTCCGATCGGCTTGCCGAGGGTCGACACGTCCACCCCCATCAGCTTTAGCCGCGACGCGCTCGCCCCGCTGTGGAAGCGGGCGGACATCGGGTTCCCCTGCGTCATCGCGGCGAGGTTGTCCGCCAGCGCCTCGGCCATCTCGTAGCACGGGCCGACCAGGCCGAAGAGTTCGTTATCAACCGATGCGCACTCACCGACCGCCCACACGCGCGGGTCGGATGTTTGCAGGGCGCCGCTAACCGCGACGCCGCCCCGCTCACCAACCTCCAGCCCGGCGTCGCGGGCGAGTTCGTCTCGCGGGCGGATGCCGGCGGAGATGACCACCATGTCAACGCTCAGCGGGTCGTGCCGGGCGAAGTGGACCACCACCTTGGCGCCGTCCTGCTCCAGGCGCGACGCGCGGCGGAGCAGATGAACGCTCACGCCCAGGCTCTCCACCTCTTCTCTCAGCAGGTCGGCCGCCTCGGCGTTGAGCTGCCTGGGCATCAGCCCGGGGGCCACCTCGACTACGTGGGCCTGGAGGCTGAGGTTGTAGAGCGCCTTGCCGGCCTCGAGCCCCAGCAGCCCGCCTCCCAGCACGGCGGCCGTTCGGCAGATCCCGGCGTGCTGTCGGATCGCTTCGATGTCATCGATCGTGCGGTAGACGAACACGCCCGGCAGGTCCACGCCGTCGATCGGCGGGACGAAGGGCCGGGACCCGGTCGCGAGCACCAGGTGGTCGTACCGGATCTCGCCGTGCGGGTCGGTCGATACGGCACGGCGCGATCGATCGATCCCGGTTGCTCGCACACCGGTGCGCAGCCGGACCCCGTTCTCGCGGTACCACTCGACCGGCGAGAGCAGCAGGTCGTCGGGCGGGACGCCGCCGAAGCAGCTGGTGAGGTTGACGCGGTCGTAGCAGGGCCGCGGCTCCTCGCCGATGACCGTCACGTCGAGCCGCTCGAGCGCGCCGTTGCGACGGAGCCGCTGGAGCAGAGCGTGGGTCGCCATGCCGGCGCCGACGACCACCAGCGATGGCCGCGCGCAGTCTGTTTGCAGATCTTGGGTGTCTGCCACAGCCCCGGGGTGAGGGTCGAGGGTGAGTCGCCTGCGGGAACGCCTGGGGTCGCCTAGTAGACGTCGCGGACGTAGCGTCCTTCGTCTTTGAGGGTCGCGACGTACAGCTTCGCGGCCTCGTCGCTCATGCCGCCGTGCTCGGCGATGACGTCGTGCAGCGCGCGGTCAACGTCGACCGCCATCCGCCGGGCGTCGCCGCAGACAAAGAAGCTGCCGCCTTCTTCGAGCCAGGCGAACAGCTCCGCGCCCTCCTCGCGCATCCGGTCCTGCACGTAGACCTTGGTCTCCTGGTCGCGGCTGAACGCGGTGCTGAGCTTGTTGAGCACGCCCCGCTCGGCCATCCCGGACAGCTGCTCTTCGTACAGGAAGTCGGTGGCCGCGTGCTGGTCGCCGAAGAACAGCCAGTTCTTGCCGGTTGCGCCGGTGGCCTCGCGTTCCTCGAGGAACGCGCGGAACGGCGCGATGCCCGTGCCGGGGCCCACCATGATCATCGGCGCCCTGGGGTCGGCCGGCACGTTGAACCCGTGCGACTTGTGCACGTAGACGCCGACCGCGTGGCCGTTCTCGGTCCGGTCGGAGAACATGGTGGAAGCCACGCCCTTGTAGACGCGGCCGTCGTTCGCGAAGGTGGCGCGGCCCACGGTCAGGTGGACCTCGCCCGGGTGGGCGGCCGGCGAGCTGGCGATCGAGTACAGCCGCGGCGCCATCGGCGACAGGCAGCCGAACAGCTGATCGGGCGTGATGTGGGCCGAGGGCGCCCGCTTGAGCACGTCCAGCACATCGAGCACGTCGAGCTCATCGGAATCGATGAGGCCACGCAGGTCGGCCGCTTCGGTCTCGGACTGGGCGGCGTCTGCGAGCTGCTCGAGCAGCTCGTCCGAGACGCCCCGCAGGCAGTACTTCTCGACGAGCTGCTGCTTGACGTCGCCGTTGCCGCCGGCGCCGATCAGGGGCAGGATCTCGTCAACCAGGTCCGGGCAGTTGGTCGGGTAGACGCCCAGGGCGTCACCGGCCTCGTACGCCAGGCCGCTGTCCCCCAGCTCGATCTCGACGTGCGACGTTTGCTTCGACGAGCCGGCCTGGTTGAGGTTGTAGCACGCCTTGACGCGCGCCGCGTACGGGTTGGCCCGGGTGTAGCCGCTCTCGGCCGGCTTGGCGGCCTCGGCCTTGCCGTTGCTGGCGGCGGGGGCGTCGCCCCCTTCCTTGACCAGCTTCTTGAGCATCTTGGCGGTCGCCTTGCCGCCGGGCGAGCAGAGCGTCAGGTTCGACTCCTCACCGGCCGCGATCGCCTCGGAGTAGGTCTGGCAGACGTAGCCGCAAGCGCCGCAGTTGAGCTGCGCCATGGCGGCCATCATCTTCCGCTTCAGCGGCTTGTCCTCGGCCAGCTTGAGCCGCTCGTCCATCTCCAGGGCCGGGTCGTGCCAGGGGAAGTCCTCGTCCTCCTCTTCCTCGGCGGGCGCCTCGAGCGGCGGCGGCATCAACGCGCCGGCCAGGCCCTGCCCGCTGGCCTGCGGGTCGTCCACAACGCCCGCCCAGCCCGCGAGAAAACCGTTGAGCCACGAGCGCTGCTCGGGCGTGAAGGGGGCGGATTCCGGGATGATGGAAACGCTCATAGCGATCGCCTGGCTAGGTGGGAGGGGGGTGGGGTTAGGCGAGGGCCGGCGCCGTGAGGCAGAGCTCGCGGAGCTCCTCGACTTCGACGCGGCGGGTGAATTCGACAAACGCTTCCTCGGGCGACTGCCGGTTGTCCAGGTACGCCTGCAGCAACGTGGCCACGCGGGCCGGCACCTGGCTGAACGGGAGCCCGTTGAACAGCTCGCGGCCGATGCCGCGGCGTTCCCCGTAGCCGCCGCCGACGAACATGTGGTAGCCCTCGACGGTGTCGCCGTCGGGGTCGTCCGGGTTCTCGACGTTGGCGGCGATCAGACCGATGTCGCCGATGTAGTGCTGGGCGCACGAGTGGTGGCAGCCGGTCAGGTGGATGTTGACCGGCACGTCCAGCTCCAGCCGCTGCTCGACGTAGTCGGCGATGGTCAGCGAGTTGGCCTTGGTGGGCGCGGCGGCGTACTTGCACCCGGCGGAGCCGGTGCAAGAGATCAGACCCGCGCGGATGCTGTTGGCGTCGTGGTCGAGTCCGATCGCCTCGATCTCGGCCTTCACGGCGTCGACGTCCGCGTCCGGGATGTTGGCGATCAGCAGGTTCTGCCAGACGGTCAGGCGGATGTCGCCGTCGCCGTAGCGGTCGGAGATCTTGGCCAGGCCCCGCATCTGGTCGCTGGTCATGCGTCCGACCGGGAACGCCACGCCGACGTAGTTCAGCCCCTCCTGGCTCTGGGCGTGGACGCCGATATGGCCCTGCCGGTCGTCGGACGACCGCGGCTGGCACACGTCCAGCGGCGCCTTCCGCAGTGGGCGGCCCAGGTCCGCCTCGACCTCCTCGATGAACTTGTCGAAGCCCCAGTCGTCCAGCACGTACTTGAGCCGCGCCTTGTTGCGGTTGGTGCGGTCGCCATTCTTGATGAACACCCGCACGATGGCGGCCGCCACCTCGACGCACTCCTGCGGCTCGAGCAGCACGCCGGTCGGGCGGGCGAAGTCCTTGTGGCCGGTGATGCCGCCCAGGGTGAGCTGGAAGTAGACCCCCTCGGGCAGGTCGGGACCCGCGGCCCGCACGGCGGTGAAGCCGATGTCGTTGGTGTCCTCCAGGGCGCTGATCGAACCGCCGCCGTCGAACGCGATGTTGAACTTGCGTGGCAGGCCGTACAGCTCGCGGTGGTTGATCAGGTAGTAGTGCATGTCGCGGGCGAGCGGGAGGGTCTCGATCAGCTCGGTCGGGTCGATCCCGCTGAGCGGGCTGGCCGTGACGTTGCGGATGTTGTCGCCGCCGGCGCCGTAGTTGATGATGCCCAGGTCCCGCAGGCCGGTCAGCACGTTGATGCAGTCGCCGGCGCCGATCTCGCGGAGCTGCAGGTTGGCGCGGGTGGTGGCGTCGGCGTAGCCGCCGGCGAAGCTGTCGGCCATCTCGGCCAGGCCGCGGAGCTGCCAGCTCTTGATGGCGCCACCCGGGAAGCGCAGGCGGCACATGTACGAGTCCTGCGCCGGCGCGACGTAGAACATGCCGTAGAACTTGGTCAGGAAGACGTCGGTGCCCTTGGGGAACTCGCCGGCGTCGGCGCGGGCCTGCATCTCGTCCCACATGTCGCGGGGCGGCTTGGCGCGTTTGGCCTTCTCCTCGGCTACCAGCTTGCCGCCGGCCGCGACCTGGCGGTCCTGGGCCTCGGCGTGGACGGACATCGGGTCGCGTGGCAGCTCGCCCGCCGCGGGCGCCGGGGCGGGGGCGCCGAGCGTGAGGGTCTCGCCGGCCGGGCCGCCGCTGCCGGAGATCACCGGCAGGCCCCGCACCTTGCGGGCGACGTCCGAGCCGAGCGCGAAGCCCTGCAGGAAGGTCTGCTGTTCTGCGTTGAAGCCGTTGTTCTCGCTCATAACTCTCTGCTAGCTAGGCGGGGGCGACCGCGACCGCGCAGTCCTTGTAGCTGGGTTGATGGGAGTACGGGTCGAAGTGCGGGAGCGTCAGGCGGTTGGTCGCCTCGTAGTGCATCGGGATGAACAGCTGCCCGGGCTGCACGGTTGGCGTAACGAACACGGTGGCGATCAGCTCGCCGCGGCGGGACCACACGACCGCCTTGTCGTAGCTCTCCAGGCCGGCCGCCGCGGCGTCGGCGGGGTTCATCTCGACGTAGACGTTCTTGGGGTACAGCTTCTTCAGCACCTCGGACTTGCCGGTGCGGGTCTGGGTGTGCCACTGCGACGCCGCGCCGCGGCCCGTGATCAGCAGGAACGGGTAGTCGTCGTCCGGCGGCTCGGGCATGCCGCGCGAGTCCTCGAACAGGAACCGTGCGCGGCCGTCCTCGTGGTAGTAGCGGCCGTCCTCGAACAGCCGCCGCTGCTGGTCGAGGACCTCGGGCGAGTCGGTGCAGGGCCACTGCACGCCGCCGGCGTGGTCGATGGTGGCGTAGTCGCCGATCGCCGAGATGTCGCACGGCCGGCCGCGCGACAGGTCCTTGAGGATCTCGAGCGTGGCTTCGGGCGTGGACCAGCGGCGGAACAGGTCGCCGCAGCCCCAGTACTCGGCCACCAGGCGGAAGATCGAGAAGTCGGGCAGCGCCTCGCCCGGCGGCCGGCGGACCCGCTTCACGACGCCCAGCCGCCGCTCGCTGTTGATGAACGTGCCCTCCTTCTCGCCCCAGCCCGCGGCCGGCAGCACGAGGTCCGCCTGCTGGGCGGTCTCGGTGCTGTGGTACATGTCCTGCACCACGAGGAAGTCGAGCTTGCCGAGCAGTTCGCGGGCCTCGGTCTGGTGGATCCACGAGTGCGACGTGTTCGTGCAGACCACCCACAGGCCCTTGATGGCGCCGCTCTCGATGCCGTCGATGATCTGGTGGTAGGGCCAGCTGTTCTCGGCGGGGATGTTCTCGATCGGCAGGTCGAGGATGTCCGCCACCTCGCGGCGGTGCTCCGGGTCCAGGAAGTCCCGCCCGGCGTACAACCCGGTGGTGTTGCTGAACATCCGCGAGCCCATCGCGTTGCACTGGCCCGTGACGCTGTTGGCGCCCGTGCCCGGGCGGCCGATGTTGCCGGTCATCAGCGCGAGGTTGATCAGGCTCTGCGCGATCCGCACGCCCTCGTAGTTCTGGTTGACGCCCATCGTCCACCAGAACGACACCCGCTCGCCCTCGTGGATCTTGCGGGCGACCTGCTCGATGGTCTCGACCGGGACGCCCGACTCGTCGGCGGCGCGCTGCGGTGTGTACTGCTGCACGAACGAGGCGAACTCGTCGAAGTCGCTGGTGTGGGCGTCGATGTAGCCGCGGTCCACCCAGCCCTCGCGGCAGAGGATGTTCGCCAGGGCGTAGAAGAAGGCCAGGTCGGACTTCGGCTTGATCGCCAGGTGCGTGGTGGCGGCCATGGCGGTCTCAGTCCGCCGCGGGTCGACCACGATGATCTCGGGGTTGTGCGGGTTGCGGCAGACGCGTTCCCACATGATGGGGTGCGCGACGCACAGGTTTGAACCGACCAGCACGATCACGTCCGACTCCTCGAAGTCCTGGTACGTGAATGGCGGCGCGTCGAAACCGAACGACTGCTTGTAGGCGGTCGCCGCGGTGGCCATGCACTGGCGGGTGTTGCCGTCGCCGTGCACGATGCCCATGCCGAACTTGGTCAGCGCGCCCAGCAGGGCCAGCTCCTCGGTGACCATCTGCCCGGTGCTGAGGAACGCGACCGACTCTGGGCCGTACTGCTCGCCGATGGCCTTGAAGCGTTCGCAGAACGTCCGCAGCGCCTTGTCCCACGAGACGTGCTTCAATCCGCCGTCGGCGCCGCGCAGGAGTGGGCGGGTGGCGCGGTCGTCCGCGTCCAGCACGTTGAGCGCCTCCCACCCCTTGGGGCAGGCCATGCCGAGGTTGACCGGGTACTCGGTGGTCGGCGTCAGGTTGACCGCCTCGCCGTCCTTGAGGTGCACCCGCAGGCTGCAGCCGGTGGAGCAGTAGCCGCAGACCATGTCGGTCGTGGCGTCGGGCCGCAGGCGGTCCGGCACCTGGCCCAGCCCGAACTTGCCGGGCGTGCGGATCAGGTCCTGGGTGAGCACCCCATCCTTCTGATGGATGAGGCTCATCACCGTGTTCAACAGGCCGTTGCGTGCCTTGCCGTCGGACGGCTTCTCTTTGATGAGCGTGCTGCTCATGACTTGACGCCCCCCGGCATCTTGAGCGGGATTACCGCGCTAAAGTACAGAGCCCGCTCGGCGAACTCGCCGAGCAGCAGGCCGCCGAATCCGACCACGGCCATGGCGGCCACTCCCCACGACCCCAGTCCGGCTACGCCGACCACCATCGGCGTCAGCACGCCGCCAAACACGGCCAGGGCCACCCTTGCCAGTGTGAGGGGACGCAGGTCGCGCTTCATCAGTCGGGCGGTAAGCGGCAGCGAGCCCGACGTGTTGAGGAACAAACGGGTCTCGTACGCGAGCTTGCCGACGGTCGCGAGAACCGTCGCGGCGGCCAGCACGCCGGCTGAACTGGTCTGGGCGGTCGCCGCGGCGGCTGCCGCCACGCAGGCCAGGGTGAACGCGGGCCCCAGCACAACGGCCGAGCCGAAGAACCTGGCGAACGTGCGGACGCCGCGCCAGAACTCCCGGCCGGTAAAGATGTAGATCATCGCCGAGCAGAACACGCCCGCGGCGCCGGCGGCGACCGCGAGCACCTCGGCCGCGGGCCGCGCGAACCCGGGCAGGGCCAGCCCCAGCAGCGATTGGATCAACTCGGGCAGGTAGGATTCAACATACGGGAGCGCCACGTAGGCCGCGGCGGCCATCGCCATCGGGGCGTAGACGCCGAACACGATCGCCTCGCGACTGAGCCACGAGTGCCGCCAGCCGAGGATCGAGCGGAACGCCAGGTGGGGGCGGCCCAGGTGCAGCGGCGCCAGGCCCAAGCCGCCCAGGCCGGCCAGCACGCCCAGCACGATCGCCGCGCCCGCGCCCTCGTTGAAGCCGGCCCACCGGGCCATTGCGCCGAACGCCACCGCGCCGACCGACATCTGCGTCAGCACCAGCATCAGCACCAGCGGCAGGTGAGCGTGCTGGGGCTTGGCGAAGTTGGCGTCGGCCGCCAGCAGGTCGGCCGGCAGCGACCGGCTCGACTTGAAGACGGTGGTCGGGTTGGTGAGCATCGACGGTGGGGTCGCCGGCAGGAACGCGCCGGCGTTGGTCCGCGAAACCGTTTGCGCGACGTCGACCACGGTGATCTTGATCGCCTGGTTCGGGCACGCCTGCACGCAGGCGGGGGCCTCGCCCTCGGCCAGCCGGCCGTGGCACATGTCGCACTTGCGGACGATGCCCTTCGACTCGCTGTACTGCGGCACCTCGTACGGGCAGGTCATGGTGCAGTACTGGCAGCCGAAGCACTGGTCGTCCAGGTGGCGGACGATGCCGGTCTCGGGGTCCTTCTCGTAGGCGTTGGTGGGGCAGCCGTTCAGGCAGCCGGGGTCGACGCAGTGGTGGCACGCGGTGGTGACGTGCTGGATGATCGGCAGCCCGTTCTGGCCGTGCAGCTGGCCAACGCTGCGCCAGGTTTCTGTGGGCTCTAGGCCGTTCAGGCTGTGGCAGGCGCTCACACAAGCCTTGCAGCCGCTGCACTGGTCGAGGTCCACCTCGAACGCGTACTGCTGGCCCGCGCCGGGCTTGGTGAGCGGCACCAGGTCGCGGTAGTGCTTGGCCTGGGCCGGCAGGTCGCCGGCGTCGTGCTGCTTGGCGAACCGCTCGACCGCGGTCAGCTCTCGCGACTCGGCCAGGAGCGCGCCGATCAGGTCGCCGGTTTCGAGAGAACCGCCGCCGATGGCTTCGGGTTTTGCGTCGGTTAGGGCCGACATGCGTTGACTCGATGGGGACCAAACGTGACTCAACCAAACAGCGTGACCGCAGCGACAAGCTGCTCGCCGACAAACACGGGGATGCCCAACCCCCACTCCAGGCCGTACTCGCGGAAGCTCTCGCCCCGCGGGAACTCAACCCCCTGCAGGTCGCAGGTCAGGCGCGGGGCGTTGTCGCGGTAGACCAAGCCGGCCAGGCCGTCGCCGGTCTTCAGGCGGCGGCGGCGGCTGGCGGGCGCCAGGTCGATGAACGGGCCGTAGTCGGCCGAGACGATCTTCAGCTCCGACTCGCCCGGCTCCTTGGCCCACACCTCAACGACGCGCGTCAGCGGCTTGCCCGCCGCCGACAGCAGCACCAGCACCGCCTCAAGGTCCATGGCGGTCTTCATGAATGGGATGCCGACCGCGGTGGACAGCCCCTCGGCCTTAGCGCCCGCGGCCCGCACGAAGTGCGGCGAGGTGGCGATGGAGCCCATCACACGGGGGAAGCGGTCGGCCCACACCTTGCCGGGCATGCCGGCGCGGCGGGGGAACTTGACCAGCTGGCTGATGCGGCCGAACCGCTCGAGGTGGGCGTACCAGTGCTCGGCCAGCGCGAGCTCGTGCCGCTCGTTGATGCGCCACAGCTCGGCGGCGCCCTGGCCGTCGTCGTTGCACATCAGCAGGGTCACGCCGCGGCACTCGCCCGACTTGATCGACGGGATCGCGATGAGCTGCGCCGGGGGGCTGTCGAGGTAGACGCCGTCGAAGTCGCCCTGGTCGGCCGGGCCGAACACGGGGACCCCGGTCTCCCAGGCCCGACCCACGACGCCCACGCCGCGCGAGTAGGCGTAGCCGCGGCGGGCGTCGGAGATCGACTCCAGCGAGCCGTAGCAGCCGCTGCACAGCTCCAGCCGCTCGCCGCTGCTGTCGGGGCGCCACACCTCGGCCGCCGTGATCAGGTTGGTTAGCGTGTCGGTTGTCATAGGTGCTCGCGTTCGCCTGCCGCTGTGGTTGTTGGTTCCGTTGCCCGCCCCTAGACCGCCGCGTCGGCCAGCTCCGGCTCGCGGGCGGCGGCGCCGATGTGCGGGGCCGGGGTGACGCTGTTCGTGGCGGCCATCGCCTCGACCATGTGGACGGTGTCGTCCCAGTTGGAGTCGCTAGACGCGTCGGACGGCGTCTCGCCGTGGCGGTGGTCCTGCTGCTCCAGGAACGAGACCAGCGCGCCGCGCAGGTCGTAGTAGAGCGGGTGCTCCAGCACCGACTCGCGGCAGCGGGGCCGCTCGAACGGCAGGTCCAGCAGCTGCCCCACGTGGGCGTTGGGGCCGTTGGTCATCATGCACACGCGGTCGGACATGTAGATCGCCTCGTCGACGTCGTGCGTGACCATCATGGTGGTGATCCGCTCGCGGTCGAGGATCCCCAGGATCACGTCCTGCAGTCCCATCCGGGTCAGCGAGTCGAGCCGCCCGAACGGCTCGTCCAGCAGCAGCATCCGCGGCTTCAGCGCGATCGCGCGGGCGATGCCCACCCGCTGCTGCATGCCGCCGGACATCTCGCGGGGGTACTTGTTCATCGAGTCCGCCAGGCCGACCGCGTTGAGGTAGTACTCGACGATCTCGCGCCGCTCCTGCTTGGTGCCGTGCGGGTAGGCCTTCCGCACGCCCAGCATCACGTTGTCGAACGAGGTCATCCACGGCAGCAGGCAGGGCGACTGGAACACCACCGCGCGGTCGGGCCCGGGGCCGTCGATCTCGCGGCCCTCGACGGCGATGCTGCCGCCGGTGATCTCGTTGAGCCCGGCGACCATGGTCAGCACGGTGCTCTTGCCGCACCCCGAGTGGCCGATCACGCTGACGAACTCGCCCCGCCGCATAACCAGGTCGTAGCCGTCCACCACCCGCACGGGCTCGCCGTAGGGGTTGGGGTAGGCCTTGATCAGGTTGAAGATCTCGACGTAGCGGTCGTCGTGCATGGCGGTTTGGCGTCGTGGGGCGGTTGGAAGACCTAGGCGATGCTGACACGGGGGCCGGGCGTCACCGGCTTGATGTCGGGGAGCGGCAGCTCGCGCGCCGTGGCGAGTCGGCGGGCGTCCTGATCCAGCGACACCATGTAGCGGGTGACGTCGTTGCGGAGCTGCTTGAACGCCGGGTTGAAGTTGAGCGTGGCGCGGTCGCGGGGGCGGTCCAGGCAGACCTTGAACTCCTTGCCCAGGCGCGCCGCAGGACCGGGCGTGAGCGGCACGATCCGGTCCGCCATGATGACCGCCTCGTCGACGTCGTTGGTGATCATCACCACGGTGCGGCGGTCGACCTCCCAGATGCGGATGATCTCGTCCTGCAGCTGCGACCGGGTCAGCGCGTCGAGCGCCGAGAGCGGCTCGTCCAGCAGCAGCACCTCCGGCTTGATGGCCAGCGTGCGGGCCAGGCTGAGCCGCTGCCGCATGCCGCCGGACAGCTCGCCCGGCAGCTTCCACTCGCTGCCGGTCAGGCTGACCATGTCGATGTAGTGCTGGATGTAGTCGCGGCGCTCGCCGCGGCCCATCTTCGAAAAGACCTGCTTCACCGCCAGCTCGATGTTGCCGTACACGCTCAGCCAGGGCAGCAGGGAGTAGTTCTGGAACACCACCCCCTTGTCGGGCCCGGGCTCGCCGACCGGCTTGCCGTTCAGGCGGACCGCGCCGCGGTCGGGCTTCTCCAGCCCCGCGAGCAGCGAGATCAGCGTCGACTTGCCGCTGCCGGAGAAGCCGATCACGGCGACAAACTCGTTCTGCTCCACGCTCAGCGACGCGCCCTCGAACACCTCGTAGCGGTTCGAGGGGGGGCCGAAGCCGAAGTCCACATTGTCTAGCTCTAGGTAGGCCACGCTGTTTCCCTTGCTGCTATACCGCGGCAGCGCCGCCGTCGAAGCTGACCAGGCGCTGCAGGACGATCATGATCCGGTCGAGCACCAGGCCGATCACGCCCACCACGAACACCATCGCCATGATGAAGGCGAAGGAGCGCGAGTCGCCGTTCTGGAACATGTCGTTGACGAACTTGCCCAGCCCCTCGGACGAGGCGAGCAGCTCGGCCGCGATGAGCACCATCCAGCCCACGCCCAGCGAGATCCGCATGCCGGCGAACACCAGCGGCAGCGCCGAGGGGAGCACGATCTTGAACAAGCGATCCCAGAAGCCCAGCCGCAGCACGCGGGCCACGTTGTAGTGGTCCTGGTCGACGCTCGCCACGCCCAGCGCGGTGTTGGTGAGGGTCGCCCACAGCGAGCACATCGACACCGTCAGGGCCGACGCGATGAACGCCGGGTTGATCTGCAGGTCCTTGACGATGCCGAACGAGACCAGCCACACGAACGAGTTGACGATCGAGTTGATCCCCTCGAGGAACGGGCTGTTGTTGGGGTCGGGGAAGAAGCCGCCGACGATGATCCACAGGATCAGCAGCCACACGATCGGCGACACCGGCTTGAACAGCGCGATGAACGGCGTCATAGCCGCCATGAAGGTTTTGCTGAGCCCGCACAGCACGCCCAGCGGCACGGCGATACCCACGCCGATCAGGAAGCCGGTGAACACGCAGAAGATCGACCGCACGACCTGCATCGGCAGCGTCCACGGCTTGGCGTAGGTCTTCTCGCGGTCGCGTTCCAGCCGGCGGATCTGGCTGACCTGGCGCTTGGCCAGGGTCAGCGCCTGCGAGCCGGTGGCGGAAGCGTACTGCTCTTCGTACTCGGCCAGCTTGGCCTCGGCGCTGGCGACTGTTTCCTCGCGGCTGCTCGGGCCGGCCAGCTCCTGCATCTTGCGGAGGAACTGGGCCTCCTCCGCGTAGTTGGTTTCTAGCGCGATGGCGGCCAGCAGCTCGGGGTCCTTCTGGTTGCGGATCAGCCCGATCTGGTCCTTCACCTTGTTGTAGGCTTCTTTCTTCTCATCCATCCAGGCGTCCAGCGCGAGGTACTCCTCGGTGAGCGCCTGGCGGTCGGCGTCGGTGGCGATCGCCTCGGCCGCGGCCTTGAGCTCGGCCTGCTGCTCCTTGCGGCCGGCGTCGTACTCTTCCTTCAGCTGGTCGTACTCGGCCTGCAGCGGCGCGATGAGCTCGTCCTTGCGCTCCTTCTCGGCGGCCCGCGCGTCGGCCACGCCCTGCTTGGCCTCCGCGATGAGCGGCTGCAGCTCCTCCAGCCGGGCGTCGGCGAACTTCTCCACGGCCTCGCGCTCGGCCGCCGGGGCGACGATCGCCTGCTCCTTGGCGGTCTCACGCTCGTGGAAGGTGAGGATCGACCCCCACGCGTCCCAGGTCTCGGCGGGCGTGGGCACGGCGCCGTACTTGGTGGTGTGCCGGGGGGCGAGGAAGCCCCACACGCCGATGAACACCATGAACGCCACCATCGGCACGACGATAAACCGGCCGATGTCCTTGAGCTGCTTCTGGGGCTCTTCCCCGTACATCAGCCTGACGACGGGCGTCAGGAAGTTCATCCCACAGACATCGATCGCTTTGAAGATGCGGTATTTCATTGCGGGGCGTTTGGCGCCGGGGTAGTGGTTCGGGGGAGGCCGGGCGGGCCGGCGTGTTGGCGGTTATTAGCGGGGCGCCCCGGAGGAGTCCGTGCCTCCGGGGGCGCCCGATAACGGTCGCTTTGCGGCTCAGTCCTTGTTGCCGATTTCAAACGCGGAGAGGTACTCCAGCGGTTTGCGCCCGTCGTACGTCTTGCCGTCGATGAAGTCGCTGGTGGCCGGCTTGTAGCCGTCGGTGTCCCAGGGGACGTCGGCCTCGTCGATCAGCTCTTCCTCCACCAGCAGCTTGGCGGCCTGCAGGTAGATCTCTGGCTTGTAGACCTTCTTGGCGACCTCGTCGTACCACTCCGCGGGCTTGGCCTGCGGGATCTGGCCCCAGCGGCGCATCTGGGTCAGGAACCAGACGCCGTCGGAGTACCAGGGGTAGGTGCACTGGTGCTTGTAGAACACGTTGAAGTCCGGCATCTCACGCTTGTCGGTCTTCTGGAAGTAGAAGTAGCCGGTCATCGAGTTCTTGATGACGTCGTAGTCGGCGCCGACGTAGTCGCTGCGGGACAGGATGCGGGCGGCCTCCTCGCGGTTGACCAGCTTGCCGCTGGCGTCGGTCTCGTCGAGCCACTTGCCGGCCAGGATCAGCGCCTTGACCACGGCGATCATGGTCTGCGGGTTCTCCTGGGCCCACGCGGCCGTGACGCCGAACACCTTCTCCGGGTTGTTCTTCCAGATGTCGTAGTTGGTGGTGACCGGCACGCCGATCCCCTTCGCCACGGCCTGCTGGTTCCACGGCTCGCCGACGCAGTAGCCCTGGTTGTTGCCGGCCTCGAGCGTGGCGGGCATCATCGGCGGCGGCGTGACCGACAGCTCGACCTCGGCGTTCGTCTTGCCGACCGGGTCGGACGTGGTGTACATGCCGGGGTGGATGCCGGCGGCGGCCAGCCAGTACCGCAGCTCGTAGTTGTGCGTCGAAACGGGGAACACCATGCCCATCTGCAGCTTCTTGCCGTCGGCGATGTAGTCGTCCACCACGCCGCGGAGCGCGTGGGCGCTGATCGGGTGCTCGGGCTGGTCGGTGTCGAGCTCCGGCTCAAACTCCTGCATCTCGGCCCAGATGTCGTTCGACACCGTGATGCCGTTGCCGTTGAGGTCCATCGTGAACGGGGTGATCACGTCGGCCTTGGTGGTCACGCCGATCGTGGCGGCGATCGGCTGGCCCGACAGCATGTGGGCGCCGTCCAGCTCGCCGGAGATCACGTTGTCCAGCAGGGTCTTCCAGTTGGGCTGCGCGATCACCTCGACCTGCAGGCCCTCGTCCTCGAAGAAGCCCTTCTCCTTCGCGATCACGATCGGGGCGCAGTCGGTGAGCTTGATGAATCCGAACTTCAGTTCGTCTTTTTCTAGGTCCAGCAGCACCTTGTCCTGCGCGACCGCGGCCGAAGCAAAGAGCCCCGCCACGCAGAACGCGAGGCAGGCAGAGCTGGAGAGGAACGAGCGGGTCAATCGCATGGCGGAGTACTTCTCGGTTTCTCTGGTGAGGATCGCCTGGAGGGAGTCGAGGGGGCGTCGAGGTGCGGCCGTCACCTCGGACGAATAGGGAGCTAAGCAGGTACCGAGCCAAAGGCCCGAATGAGCTGAGATTGACCCACCAGGGTCGTGATTGCTCACGCCAGGGCACGGATTGATCCACCGGCGCCCCGTTCGCCCAACCGCAGCCGGTGCCGCCTGCACACATTCGAGGCACGGTTGCTACGAAGCCCAGCAGCCTGCCCCTGATCCGCTGGCGCCGCTGCCCCGTGTACGGCCGCTGCCGCCCAACATCGTCCCAACCGGATGCCCGCATTGGCGGCGGCGAAATCGTTGAACGCCTCGGATCGGCTATTTCTAATAGGGTGGCCGCCACGCGGCGGCGCCCAGGCGGTCCGAGTCGGGCCTGAACAGCGCAGGACCGACTGCTCTCACCCAAGCCCCACCCCTCGCTACCCTCGCCCGCGGCCCGATGAGATCCTGGATACTGATCGGCGCCGCCCTGCCCCTCCTGTGCGGGCCCTGCCACGCCTACTACTCCAATGGCCGCTGGGTATCCACCGCGACCGACGGCACAACGCAGGGCTACGGCCTGCCGGTCACGCTGACCTGGAGCGTCGTGCCGGACGGAACATCGCTGTTCAACGCGGTGGGCGGCCAGAGCCGGCCGAGCGACCTGATCGCCGACCTCGACGACATGTTCGGCCACACCAGCGGCGGGGCGGACCTGACCGAGCGGCCCTGGTTCGAGTACGTCGAGCAGTCGTTCCGGCGGTGGGGTGAGGTAAGCGGCGTCACGCTTGTCTACGAGGCAAACGATGACGGCGTGACCCACGGCCTGAACATCAACCGGGGCCAGCTCGGCGTGCGCGGCGACATCCGGCTGGGCGGCACGACAATCGACGGTCCCGGCGGGACCTACGGCCAGGCCGGCTTCCTGCCGAACGCAGATGTGATGCTCGACACCAGCGACGTCAACCGGTTCAGCGACCCGACGCTCGACTACTTCTACCTCCGCAACACGCTCACACACGAGATCGGCCACAGCTTGGGGCTAGGGCACACCGAGTCGCCCAACTCGCACGTGCTGATGACCCCGTACGCGACCGAGTCGCCCAGCTACGACGGCCCGCAGCAGGACGATATCCGCGGCGTCCACTACCTGTACGGCGACGCCTTCGAACGCGGCGCCACGGGTGGGAACGGATCGTTCGCGGCGGCCAGCCCGCTGGGGGCGCTGTCGCCGGGAGGGCAGATCGCCATCGGCGGCGACGCGCCCACCGCCTACGGCGTCATCGCGCCAGACCAGGATGACTTCGTCAGCATCGCCGCGGCCGACGACGAGGACTTCTTCTTTTTCACGGTCGACGCCCCCCTCACCCTCGACCTGACCGTGCAGCCCCGCGGCTGGAACTACGCCGAGCGGGCGTTCTTCAACGACCCATTCGTCACCGTGGAAGCCAACAGCCAGGCGGACCTGTCTGTCGAGCTCTACCGCGAGGGCTCCCCGGCGCCCACGCTCGTCGCCTCCGCCTCGGCGGCGGCCCTGGGCGAGCCCGAGAGCATCTCCGGGCTGAGCCTCGTGGACCCGGGGTCGTACTACGTTCGGGTCGTTGGCGATCGGGAGGCGGTGCAGCTGTACGGCCTGACCCTCGCGGCGGCGGCCGGTCTGGCGGGCGACTACAACGCGGACGGCGCGGTGGACGCCTCCGACTACACGGTGTGGCGGGACCGGCTCGGCTCTGGCGAGCCCCTGCCCAACGAAACGGCCTCACCCGGCGTCGTTGATGCAGCGGACTACGCGGCCTGGCGTGCGGCGTTTGGCTCAACCGCGCTCGCGGCCGCCCCGGTGCCCTCCCCCCAAGCGGGTGCGCTCCTCGCTGCCTTGGCCGGCTGCTGCAGTCTTCGTCGGACCAGCGCGGCGCAGGGCCGCCTTAACCGTTTCTTCACAAACGAGGGCTAGCGGCGCCGACTTTCGGATTCCCGTGATACGGGCCCGAAGCGTCCATTCTGATTGCCTGCCGCCCACCGCAAAATTAAACTCGCACGCTGGGAATGGACTTCCCGCTTCAAGCGTTGTCTCTGGCGGAGTTTCAACGTCTTGGCAGGACGCACACCGTGCACCCAGATCCTCTCAAGAAAGCTCTGCTAATGACTCTGCACAACAGCTCCTCGGCGGCCAGCAACTCTGACAGCTCTGCCACTCTGGCCAAGCGCGCGGCCTACTCGGTCGCCGCCGGCGCCGCCGCCATGACCGCCGCCTCGGCCGAGGCCGAAGTCCGCTACTCCGGCGTGCAGGACATTTCGATCGCCCAGTTCAGCGCGCAGGACCTCAACCTCGACGGCGACGCCTACACCGACATCCTGCTGAAGAACTATGTGTTCGGCGCCAACTACCAGGGCGCCACCGTCAACTTCTATCCGGGCAAGGTTGTCGGATTCAACACCGGGATCAACTACGCGACCGCGCTCAGCTTTGGCGACACGATCGACGCGGGCGCGACCGCCGGCGGGCCGTTCGCTGTTTCACTGGCCTACCCGAACAACCCGAACTCGGAGTTTGACAACGCCACCGGCGCCTACATCGGCCTGGAGTTCCCCATCAACGCGACTAGCCACTTCGGTTGGGTGCGTGTGACGATCGACAACGCCGCCGGCACTTTCGTGATCAACGATTGGGCCTACAACGACACGCCCGGCGAGGGCCTGTTCGCCGGTCAGGTTCCCGAGCCCGGCACGCTGGGGCTGTTGGCGGCCGGCGCGGCCGGACTGGCCGCGGTGCGGCGCCGCCGCAAGGACGCGTCTTAACCAATAGAGTGGCAACGACAGTCGCCTCCTTGGGCTATTGATTGGTCGCGCACCGCTGCCCCCACACGGGCCGTGTGAGGATGACTACCCAACCGTTGCCGGTATCAGCCGCCTTCGAGAATCGAGAGGAAATCTGGCATGCGACGCGATGAAATCGCTTGCAAGGCCGCCTACTCCGCCGCCGCATCGGCGGCGCTGCTAGGCGCTGATGCGTCCGCTGTGGTGGTGTACTCCGGCGTCCAGGACCTGGCCATCGAGCAAGCTTTTGCTCAGAACCTCAGCATCGACGACGACGAATACGCCGACCTGCTGCTGAAGAACTACGTCTTCTTCGGCGGGAACTACCAGGGCGCGTCGATCCCGTTCGAGCCCGGCAAGATTGTTGGGTTCTCCACCGGCTTGAACTACGCGTCCGCCCTGGGGGCGGGGGAACTCGTCGACGCGGCGGCTACCGCCGCCGCCCCGTTTGTGGTGTCGCTCGCCTACGGCGCCAACAACCCGAACGCCGAGTTCAACGACGCCGAGGGCGCGTTCATCGGCCTGAGCTTCCCGATCGGCGGGGCGATGGAGGAGAACCTGCACTACGGCTGGGTGCGCGTTTCCATCGACAACGCCGCCGGCACGTTCATCATCAACGACTGGGCGTACGAGGATGTCCCCGGCGTCGGGATCCTGACCGGCGACACCGGCCCCGACGGCCTGCCGGGCGACTACAACGCCGACGGAGCGGTGGACACCGCCGACTACACCGTGTGGCGTGACAACCTGGGAACCGACTTCGCCCTCAGCGGCAACGGCGACGAGCAAGGCGCTAGCGAAGGCGTGGTCGACCAGGCGGACTACGACCTGTGGCGCGGCCAGTACGGCGCCGGCGCCGCACCCGGCGCGGCCTCGCCCGCGCCCGAGCCGCACACGCTCGGGCTGCTGGCCGCCGGCGCGCTCGGCCTGACCGCTCTCCGCCGCCGCCGGGGCCCCCTCGACCATGAGTGTTGAGCGACGACAGTCCGACGCCTCGCCCCGGCGGGTGCTGCTGGTTGGCTGGGACGCCGCCGACTGGCAGATGATCCACCCGCTCATCGAGCAGGGGCTCATGCCCGCCACCGCCGGGCTGATGCAGCGCGGCAGCTGGGGCAACTTGGCCAGCCTGCAGCCGATGCTCTCGCCCATCCTGTGGAACAGCATCGCCACCGGCAAGCGCGCCAGCGGGCACGGCGTGCTCGGCTTCACCGAGCCCGACCCCGACGGCCCGGGCGTGCGTCCCTCCGCCAGCACCAGCCGCAAGTGCAAGGCGATCTGGAACATCCTCACGCAGTGCGGGCTGCGTTCGAACGTGGTCGGCTGGTACGCCTCGCACCCGGCGGAGCCGATCGCGGGCACGATGGTCTCCAACCAGTTCGAGGTGTTCTCCGCGACCGACGACGGCGTCACCCCGCCGCCGCAGGGGTCGGTCCACCCGGCGGACCTCACCGACGAGCTGGCCGAGCTGCGGGTGCGGCCGCGGGAGATCGACGCCACGGCGATCCTGCCCTTCGTCCCCGATGCGGCGCGGCTGCAGGATCAGCCCGCCAACCGCCTGGCCGCGCTGCAGCGGATGCTGGCGCAGACCGCCACCGTGCACGCGGCCGCCACCCACCTGATGACCACCACCGAGTGGGACCTGACGGCCGTCTACTACGAGGGCATCGACCGCTTCGGCCACGAGTTCATGGAGTTCCACCCGCCGAAGATGGACCAGGTGTCGCAGGAGGACTTCGACGCCTACCAGAACTGCATGGTCGGCATCTACCGCTTCCACGACATGATGCTCGAAGCGCTGCTCACGCTGGCCGGCGACGACACCACCGTGGTGCTGATGTCCGACCACGGCTACTACAACAACCACCTGCGGCCCGACCCGCGCGAGGGCAAGTCGGGCCCCGTCGAGTGGCACCGTCCGTTCGGCGTGCTCGCGGCGCAGGGCCCCGGGGTGAAGCCGGGGGGGAGGCTGTTCGGCGCGTCGCTGCTGGACGTGGCCCCCACCCTGCTGCACCTGCTGGGGCTGCCCGCCGGCTACGACATGCCCGGCCGCGTGCTGGCCGAGGCGCTCGACCTGCCCGACGAGCCCCGCCGCATCGAGAGCTGGGAGGAAATCCCCGGCGGGTGCGGCATGCACAGCGGCTCGCTGCGGGTCGACCCGGCCGAGGCCCGCGAGGCGATGCAGCAGCTCGTGGCGCTCGGCTACATCGACCCCCCGAGCGCGGAGTCCGAGCAGACCGTCCGCGACACGATCGCCCAGAACCAGCTCTGCCTGGCGCAGACGCTGGCCGACGCGCGGGACTTCCAGCAGGCGGTCGAGGTGTTCGAGGCGATCGACCCCTGCGTCCGCGATACGGCCCAGGGGCAGGTTTTCCTGGCGAGCTGCCTGCTAGCGCTAGGCCGCCACGACGACGCCCGCTCGCTGCTGGAGGGGCTGCAAGAAAAACAGATCGACCAGCCCCGGCTGCACATGATGCTGGGCGTGCTGGCCCACGCCGACGGCGACCACGACCGCGCGCTCGAGTTCTACCAGCGGGTCGAGGCGTCGCAGCCCCGCTTGCCCGGGCTCTACAACAAACTGGGCGCGGTCTACCTGGCGGCCGAGAAGCACACGCCCGCCACCCAGGCGTTCGAGAAGGCGCTGGCGATCGACCCGGAGTGCTCGGTCTCGCTCGAGGGGCTGGGCCGCGCCAAGCTGGCGTTGGGCGAACCGGACGAAGCGCTCAGCCTGTCCCTGCAGGCGGCCGAGCTGACCCACTTTTTCCCCCGGGCGCACTGCACCATCGGCAAGGCGATGCTGGCGCTGGGCGACTACCCCGGCGCGGTCGAGGCGCTCACGCTCTGCGTGAAGCAGGCGCCGCGTTTTTCCGAGGCCCACCAAGCCCTGGCCTCCGCGTACCGCGCCGCGGGCGAGCCGGACAAGGCGCTGCGGGCCGACCTGCAGGCGAAGCAGGTGCGGGCCGCCGGCGCCGTTTAGCAATGGACCCAACCAGGTAACAGGCGACTCAAAAGGATTGACGAGATGAGGCCCCACCCCCTCCCCACACGCCCCGCCCAGCGGGCCGCGTTCACGCTGGTCGAACTGCTGGTGGTGATCGCGATCATCGGCATCCTGATCGCGCTGCTGCTCCCGGCGGTCCAGTCGGCGCGGGAGGCCGCCCGCCGCTCGAGCTGCACCAACAAGCTGAAGCAGCTCGGCCTGGCGGCGCTGAACTTCGAGTCGGCCAACAACCGGCTGCCGCCCGGCTACCTCGGCAGCCGCAACTTCAGCTTCCCCAACGCCAACTTCGAGGGGCCTGGCAAACCGAACCAGTGGACCAGCGTGTTCGTGTCGCTGCTGCCGCAGCTGGAGGAGTCCGCGCTGGAGTCTCAGATCCTGACCGGCTACCAGGTGGGCGTCGACCAGTACGACTTCAACTTCTGGACCCGCACCAACATCGTCGAGGCGGCCGCCACGCCGATCGACACGCTGATCTGCCCCTCGGTGCCCGAGCGGCAACCCAGCAACCGCACGCTCATCCAGGTCTACGGCAACTTCCCCGACGGCTGGGACGCGAGCAAAGAAGACAACGGCTACGCCCAGGCGAGCTACCCCGCCAACCCCGGCACGGTGTTCGGCCTGACGCACTACCAGGGCGTGGCCGGGCTGTACGGCGATGTCGGCCGCGGGGTCACCTCCGACACCGGCTACGATGTTTCTCGGCAGCTTGGCGGCCCGTTCGGGACCCGCAGCAAGGTCCGGCTCGCCAAGATCACCGACGGAACCTCCAAGACGCTGATGTTCGGCGAGGCGCCCGGCACCTACGGCACAGGTATCCGCACGATCTACAACACCGAGATCGACAGCGGGCTGGTGCAGGGCTTCTCGTGGGTCGGCGCCGGCGCGCTGCCGGCCCACCTGGGGCTCGATGTGCAGCAGGAGAACGGCCAGCCCATCCCCAACGGCCCGGAGAACCCGGAGTCACGCTACGAGACCAAGTGGTCGTACTTCGGTTCGTTCCACACAGGCGTGGTGCTGTTCACGCTGGTCGATGGGTCGGTGCACCCGGTGAAGCAGTCGATCGACGAGCCCGCGTTCTTCGCCCTCGCGACGATGGCCGGCGAGGAGGTCGGCGTCGAGGACTCGCTGTAGCGGTTAGCGTCGGTTGCGGTACAGCTCCGGCGAGACGGCCGCGGCCATCGCCGTGGCGTCCAGGCCCAGCCCGAGGAACCGCTCAATCTGCTCGGCGGCCGCCGCCGGGTCGTCGATCACCTGGCGGTGCGCGAGCGTCAGCACCGGCGTGGCGGGACGCGCCGCGAGCCACGCCCGCGCGCCCTCGAGCTGCTGCGCGACCGCCTGCTTGAGGCGGTCGGCCGGCAGGTCGGCGCCGCGGGCGCCGGCCAGCGCGATCATCTTCTGCTGCGAGGCGAGCACCTCGTCCAGGTCACGGTCGATCCAGATCACGCGGCACGCCAGCGGAGCGGGCAGGAAACGCAGAAGCGGCGCGACAATCTTGATGGCGTCGCCCTCGACGTCCAGCAGCCAGGCCGCGTCGGTGGCGAGCCGCTTGACGCGGTCGTGCTCCCAGTAGCCCTGCGGGTTGCTCTCGTCGGCGGTCCGCAGCCCGTCGGAACACGGCGTCATGCCGCCCCCCGCCAGCATCTGCATCAGCATCGACGTGCCGGAGCGGGGCAGCCCGGTGACAATAGTGAGGTATTCCGGCTTGCCGGCGTAGAGGTTCAAGTTGGTCGATGCCTGCGGTGCGGTGGGTGAAGTAGTACAGACTAGTCTGCCACTTCGTCGTGGAAAACGGCCACGCCAAGCGATCTAATGGAAGCGGTGATCGTACGTCCGCATTCTTAAGTCCGCCGCCGCTGTGCGTCGAGGTCCGGCTTAATCGCGTGAGAACAGTGTCCGCTTAGTGCGCTCAAAAAGGGACAAAACCCCTGCGGGCCCTCCTCGGACAGTTACCGTAACACGTTTCTTGAAAAGCACTTACAAACTCTCAATCAGAGAATCTGTCCTGAGTTTTGTCCCCTCCGCGCTTGTTTTTGGACAAAACGAATCGGACGAAACACCCAAACGGGTGGGTTCCACGCGGAAGAGTGACTCGGCGTGGAGGAGTCGATTCGCAGGAAGCAAATTCTACCGGCTGCCCGCCACTTCCAACCGCGTCAGCTCACATGGGGGCGCCGTTTATCACGCTGCGCCGGCAGCTTGGAATGGCCACACAACAGCAAGGGCAGAAGGAGATACCACTGCGAAAACTCTCGCTGACCCTTCGGCAGCTCCCCCAGCCGGGCCCGAGCTGAGCAGGGCGACTGATCACTTCGGATCCGCTATTGTGAAGTAACACGGAGGCTTTTCTCGCAAACCGGTCGGAGGGCATCGCATGGGCACACTCAACCCGTCGCAGAAGAACGTGGACAAGATGACCAAGTACGTCCAGAAGTACTGGGAGAAGTCCGGCACGGTCGGGCACCCGGACGCGGGCGTCACGGAGGTGGTGATCAACGGCCTGGCCGCCAACATCGAGGAGGTCGGCCGCCCGCTCTGCCCGTGCAACTTCTACCCAAGCAAGCAGAAGGAGCTGGAGGAGCACGGCCGCCGCTGGATCTGCGCGTGCGACGAGATGAAGAAGTGGAAGTACTGCCACTGTTTGCTGTTCGTCACCGCCGACGGCAAGCCGATCACCGAGTACCTGCCCGACGACCACGAGGGGCGCGAGATCTACGGCGTGGTGAAGGACCCCACGCCGGACAAGGGCCGCGAGGGGGCGTAGGGCAAGCCGGCGTCTCTTGGCGTGGGACGCCGAACAGGCGAGAATCCCGACGCTCGTTCTCCTCGCATCGTCCGTTAGCCAATGCCCGACCTCGACAGCAAGAACCACTTCTACCTCGGCCGCCGGCACGACCTGGCCACCGGCCAAACCGACGCCCAGGCGCCGCTGCTGCTCAAGAGCAAAGACCTCACCACACACGCGGTGTGCGTCGGGATGACCGGCAGCGGCAAGACAGGGCTCTGCCTGTCGCTGCTGGAGGAGGCCGCGCTGGACGGCGTGCCGGCCATCGCGATCGACCCCAAGGGCGACCTCGGCAACCTGCTGCTGGCGTTCCCCAACCTGGCGCCGGAGGACTTCCGCCCCTGGATCGACGAGAGCGTCGCGGCCCGCAAGGGGCAGTCGCCCGACGAGTTCGCGGCCAGCACGGCCGAGCTGTGGCGCAGCGGGCTGGCCGACTGGGGCGAGGGCCCCGAGCGGATCCAGCAGTACAACGACTCCGTCGAGCGGTTGATCTTCACGCCCGGCTCGTCGGCCGGCATCCCGCTGACGGTGCTGAAGAGCTTCAACGCGCCGCCGCGCGAGATCCTGGCCGACTCCGAGGTGTTCCGCGAGCGGGTCGCGTCGGCCGTGTCGGGGCTGCTCGCGCTCTTGGGCATCGACGCCGACCCGGTGCGCAGCCGCGAGCACATCTTCCTGTCGACGATCCTCACCACCGCCTGGCAGGCGGGGCACGACCTGGACGTGGCGGACATGATCCGCGAGATCCAGGACCCGCCGTTCGCTACCGTGGGCGTGATGCAGCTCGACTCCTTCTTCCCGCAGAAGGATCGCACCGCGCTGGCGATGGACCTCAATAACCTGCTGGCGAGCCCCTCGTTCGCCGGCTGGATGACCGGCGCGCCGCTGGATGTTGGCAAGCTGCTCTACAACCCCGAGGGGAAGCCACGGCTGTCGATCATCTCAATCGCCCACCTCGACGACGCGCAGCGGATGTTCTTCGTAACCATCCTGCTGAACGAGGTTCAGGCCTGGATGCGGACCCAGCCCGGCACCGGCAGCCTGCGGGCGTTGCTGTACATGGACGAGGTCTACGGCTACTTCCCGCCGGTCGCCAACCCGCCGTCCAAACGCCCGATGCTGACGCTGCTCAAGCAGGCCCGCGCGTTCGGCGTGGGCTGCGTGCTCGCGACGCAGAACCCGGTGGACCTGGACTACAAGGGCCTGTCGAACTGCGGCGCGTGGTTCTTGGGGCGGCTGCAGACCGAACGCGACAAGGCCCGCGTCATCGAGGGGTTGGAGGGCGCTTCGGCCCAGGCGGGCGCGGGGTTCAACAAGCAGGCGATGGAGGCCACGCTCGCCGCGCTCGGCAGCCGCGTATTCCTGCTCAACAACGTGCACGACGATGCGCCCCAGGTGTTCCACACCCGCTGGGCCATGTCGTACCTGGCGGGCCCGCTGACCCGCGGTCACATCAAGCGGCTGATGGACGGCGTGCGGGAGCGATTCTTGCCAGACGCCAACAACGCAGTCGCACCCGCAAAGCCCTCCGAGCCAGAAGTCGAAAAGCCTGCCCGGCAAGCAGCGGCCCCCGTCGAGAAGGTCGATGGGGTCGACCAGCGGTGGGTCGCTGTGCGGGAGAAGCTCCCCGAAACGACCCGACTTGAGTACCGCCCCGCGCTGCTCGGATCAGGGAAGGTGCACTTTGTCGATCGCAAGCCGGTCGTCGACGAGTGGCGGGAGGTGTACGTCCTCAAGAGTCAGAACGAGCAGGTGCCCGATGGCGTGTGGGGCGGCGCGATCGCCTACGACCAGTGCCCCGTGCTGGTCGACCCGCCGCCGGCCGACGCCGCGCGGGCGCCGCTGCCCGCCGACCTCGCCAACGAGAAGAACTACCGGGGCTTCGCCCGTGAGCTCGAGGAGTGGCTGTACCAGGAGCAACGGCTGACGCTGTTCGAGTGCCGGGCGCTCGATGAGGTGTCCCGCCCGGGTGAAGATCAGCAGGCGTTCCGGGACCGGCTGGCGGAGCGGGCCCGGCTGCGGCTCCAGGAGGAGTTGCAGAAGGTCGAGGCCAGCTACGCCAAGCGGGTCGCCCGCGCCCGGGAGAAGATCGCGAAAAAGCAGTCGTACTTCGATGAGCAGAACTCCCAGTTCTGGGGCCGGGTCGGCGGGTTCCTGATGCAGGTGCTCGACCTGGTGCTGAGCATGCTCGGCAACAAGGCGACCAAGCGGAAGCGGAGCACCAGCGTCACGGCCGCCCGAAGGGCCGCCACCGAGCACGGGCAGGCCAGCCGGGCCAAGCAGGCGCTGGAGGAGGCGCAGGCCGAGCTCGACGAGCTGCAGGCCGAGCAGGAGCAGGCGGCCGCGGACGTCCGGTCGGCCTACGGGCCGGATCAGCTTGAGCTGGCCAATCTGGAGGTCTCGCCCCGCAAATCGGACATCGACGTCGGTCAGGTGGTGCTGGCCTGGCTGCCGTACGAGCTGTCCGAATCGGGCGCCGCGACCCCCGCCTACTAGCGGGCGGGCGCCCAGCGTGGCGGTCGACGCGTAGGCGGCTTAGAATAATGGTCCGAAATCCCCCGCCCTGCCCTCCCTACAGCCCGACGCCGTGGCCATTCCCCGCCCTCTTCCTCTGCTGCTCTGCACGGCGTTGCTGTGCGGCTGCGGCCCCGCCTCGACCTCGCAGCTCCTCATCGGCAAGTGGGAGGGACGGCCAGACAGCCTGGCCGCCAAGCGGGAGAGGAACCCAATCCCCACCGCCCCCGGCTACATCCCACGCGAGGTCACGCGTCCGGTCAGCGCCGAGGAGAAGGAGGCCGCCGAGAAGCTGGCCGCGATGCAGCCCAGCGAGCAGACCGACCTCGAGGCGTTTAACTTCACCGTGCTGCTCGAGTTCCTTCCGCAGGACCAGGTGGTGATGAGCCTCAACGGCGGGCAGCCGATTAAAGGCTCCTGGAAGGTGTTGTCGACAGACGTTGGCGTCTCGTTGATCGAGCTGGTCGACGGCGTGCCAACCCAGGCCGAGGGCGACGACCTGCCCCAGCTAACCAAACGCCGCTTCCTGCTGGAACTCAACGACCTGGGCGACGCGTTCACGCTCCGCGAGGAGGGGGTCGACCCTCGTTTTGGCTGGCTTTACTTCCAGCGTCTCCCCTAGGCGCGCCGCCGCGATCCGCCCGCCCTTCCCCTGACCCCAACCATCCCCGAATGACCGAACGCGAACGCTGGATCGTTTACCCCCTGCTGTTCCTAGCGCTAGGGGCGGCCCTGCGGGACAAGCTCATCAAGCAGACGTTCTCGGAGCGGATCGAGTGCGAGCTGCTGGTCTGCGACGACATCGTCGCGCGCAACAAGGTGCAGGCCAACGTGGCGGTCCGATCCCCCTTGCTCGAAGCGGACAGCGTCACCGCCGGCCGGGTCAACTCCGCGGCGGTGCTCCAGGGAGGGCAGCCGGTGCTCAGCATCAATCCGCAGTACCTCCCGCAGCTGCTCCAGCGGATGGGCCTGCTGCAGTCGGCCCCCCCCACCCAGCGGTTACCGCAGCAGCAGGAACAGCCTTCCGAGCCCGAAGAATCCGCGGATTCTGAGGAATAAGCAGCCGCGAACTGGCGGCACAGGGATTGCGTAGTATGCTCAGGCGGCCCAACGGCCTGCCAAAACGTGTATCCCCTCGCCCCAAAACCCTTACACGAACCATGCCCCTGTTTTTCGATTGGCATTACCTGCTGTTCCTGGCCCCCGCCATGCTGCTCGCCCTGTGGGCGCAGATGCGGGTTCGGTCAACTTATGCAGCGGCCAGCCAGCGTCCGGCCTCGCTGACCGGTGCGGCCGCGGCACGGCACATGCTCGACTCGGCAGGGCTGCAAGAGGTCGCAATCGAGCCAATCCGCGGCCAACTGACCGACCACTACGACCCCAGCGCGCGGGTGCTAAGGCTCAGCGAAGGCGTCTACGGACAGCGTAACCTGGCGGCGGTCGGCATCGCCGCCCACGAGGCGGGCCACGCCCTGCAGCACGCCAAGAACTACGCGCCTTTGACGATCCGCAATATGGCGGTCCCCGCGGCTAGTTTCGGCAGCGGCGCTGGCATGTGGATGATTGTTGGCGGAGCAATTTTCAGCTCTGGGTTCCTGATCCAGCTCGGCATCGTTTGCTTCGCCGCGGTCGTGTTCTTTCAGCTGGTCAATTTGCCCGTGGAATTCGACGCCAGCAACCGCGCCAAGGCGCAGCTTGTCGAGTACGGCATCGTCCCGGAGTCCGAGATGGGCCCGGTCCGCAGCGTGCTGAATGCCGCCGGCTGGACCTATGTGGCCGCGACGCTCCAGGCCGTGATGACGCTGCTGTACCTGCTGATGCGGTTCGGCGGCAGCAGCAACGACTAGCCGACCGCGTCGCCACAACTGTCAACCACAACGCCGGGGCCGCCCCGGGCGCTCTCCCACTTGGGCGCCCCGCGGCGGCCCGGCTTTTTCTTGCTCCTGGCGGCCGACCTCGCCGGATGCTCCGGCCTTCTTCCGCTAGAGAATAATCCCCGCAGCGGGTACGATTCACGATGCTGGCGGCTTCCGCGAACCGGCGGCCGCGTGAGAATCCTGACCCTAGGAGCAGACCAGCATGAATCGTTTCAAGTCCACGACCGCGGTGATCGCGTGCGTCGCGCTCGCCGTCGGCGCAGCAGCCGGGTGGCTCGCCCGGCCCGCCGCCCCCCAGATCCAGCTGCCGGCCATCCCGGCGCACGCCTCCGCGACGGCCAGCGCCGACAACTTTGCGGTCGCGACCGGCCTGGTGGACGAAGGGGTCGAGGCGTTTTACTTCCTCGACTTCCTGACCGGGCAGCTCAAGGCGACCGTGATCAACCGCCGCGACGCCGGCTTCGCCGCCTACTTCCAGTACGACATCACCAAGGACTTCGACGGCGCCGGCCGCAGCCCCAAGTACCTGATGGTGACCGGCGTTGTGAACATCCCCCGCGGCAAGGGCAACACCCAGCTCGCCCGCAGCGCGGTCTACATCACCGACGCCACGACCGGCCAGATGTGCGCGTACATCATGCCGTGGAACAGCAGCCTGCAGGCCGCCGGCAAGGGCCAGCTCGCAACGTTCTACAAGATCGGCGCCGTGCCGCTGCGGGCCGACACGTTCGTCCGCGACCAGTGATCAACCGCCGACCACCCCACCGAGGACCGCGACCCACGTGAAGCTCACCGTCAACGGCGACCCGCTCGACGCGCCCGAGGGCTGCACCATCGCGGGCCTGCTTGAGCAGCTCGAGATCCGCGTGAAGCACGTCGCGGTGGAGAGGAACAAGGAGCTGGTGCCCCGCGCCCAGCACGCCGAGACCACCCTCCAACACGGCGACGAGCTCGAGGTCGTGACGCTGGTCGGCGGTGGGTGACCCGGGCCCGCTACGCTACCCTTCCCGAACCCCTAACCGCCTACGCTTCTTCGATGCCGACCCCGCTGACCATAGGCACACACACGCTGTCCAGCCGACTGATCGTCGGCACCGGCAAGTACGCCACCTACGCGCAGATGGGCGAGGCGCTCGAGCGGAGCGGGGCCGACTGCGTCACCGTGGCGGTGCGGCGCGAGCGGCTGATCGACGCCGAGGGCAAGAACCTGCTCGACTACGTCGACCCCCAGCGGTACACCATCCTGCCCAACACGGCCGGCTGCTTCAACGCCGAGGACGCCGTGCGAGTCGCCCGGCTGGGCCGGGAGATTCTCTCCGGGCTCGAGAACTCTGGCGCGGACTGGGTCAAGCTCGAGTGCCTGGCCGACAAGCGGACGCTGCTGCCCGACCCGGTCGAGACCCTCCAGGCGACCGAGCAGCTCGTGGCCGACGGCTTCCAGGTGCTGGTCTACTCGACCGACGACCCGGTGATCGCCAAGCGACTCAAGAACGCCGGCGCCACAAGCGTGATGCCGGCGGGCAGCCCGATCGGATCCGGCCAGGGTGTGCTGAACGCCAATAACCTCCGCATCTGCCTGGAGTACCTCAAGGAGGACGACCCAACCTACCCGGTGATCGTCGACGCCGGCGTCGGCGCCGCGAGCGACGTCGCGGCCGCTATGGAGCTGGGCGTCGATGGCGTGCTGCTCAACACGGCCATCGCCCATGCGCAGGACCCACTCGCCATGGCCGATGCGATGCGCCTGGCGTGCGAGGCCGGCCGGCTGAGCTACCTGTCGGGCCGCATCCCCAAGCGGCTCTACGCCACGGCCAGCAGCCCCGAAGAGGGCGTCATTACTTGGCAGCCGAGCTGACGCTCCGGGCGTCGACTGCAGCTCCGCTTGGATAAGCCACCCCAGGTTGCGTCCGCATGAAGAACAGCGACCAGCCCACCCAAGGAGGGCAACACCGACGAGTAGCCGGTCCGCAGCCAGAGTCCAACCGCACCGGCACGCGCATTTTGGGCGGTCTCCTGTTTAGCGGCGTCGCCGTGATGCTGCTGTTCGGGGGGCTATCGTTGCTGTTCGGGCCGTTGGTCAAGATGGTCGCGATAGCGTGGCCGATGGTGTTCCTGCTGCCCTCACTCTTCGCCACTGTGCTGGTGGTCGCCGTCACGGTCGCCGTAGCGGGAGGCGTCCTGGGTTCAGTGGTGTCCCCCGGGCTAGTCGACGCCGCGGCTAGTAGACGCTCTCCCCAACCCGACGAGCAACCGCCGCCCTGGCGACTAATCGGAGTAGCCTACAAAGGACAGCACATCAGCATTGACGGCGTGGCGCCCTGGGGCCGTGCATGGCGCCCCTGGGAGAGCGAACCCACGGTTGTGCTCCCCAACCCGAAGTACCGCCAACAGACCTGCGAGTACCAAGTCTTCCAGCTCGGAGTGAAGGACCGCAACATCGTGTTCGCAGCAGCAGAGCTCTCGCCCAGCGAGTACGCCTTCTACCTGCGAACCGCGCGTAACTGATTCATGGCTGAGTCCACCACCCTCTCCGCCGCCGACGTCCTGGGCGCCGAAGGTTCAATCGCCCGCCGGCTCGCCAGCTACGAAGACCGGCCCGAGCAGCTGCAAATGGCCGATGCCGTGGCCTCTGCCATCGCGAACAAGCGGCACCTGATCGTCGAGGCCGGCACCGGCGTCGGCAAGAGCTTCGCCTACCTCGTGCCGGCCATCCTGGCCGCCACCGAACCCGTCCCAGCCGACGCCCATGGGGACGACGCCCGTCCGCCCCGCCGGGTGGTGGTCTCAACGCACACCATCGCCCTGCAGGAGCAGCTCCTCAAGAAGGACCTGCCGCTGCTCAACAGCGTGATCCCCCGCGAGTTCACCGCGGTGCTCGCCAAGGGCCGCCGCAACTACGTCAGCCTGCGGCGGCTCGAGGCCGCGATGAACCGCGCCGGCACGCTCTTCTCCGAAGACGCCGAGGTCAGCGAGCTCCAGCAGCTCCGCAAGTGGGCCGCCCAAACCCACGACGGCTCGCAGTCAGACCTCGCCCGCAAGCCGCTCCCCACGGTGTGGGACGAGGTCGCTAGCGACAGCGGCAACTGCCTGGGCCGCCGCTGCCCGCACTACAAAGACTGCTTCTACTACGCCGCCCGCCGGCGGATGCAGCACGCGCAGGTGCTGGTGGTGAACCACGCGCTGCTGTTCTCGGACATCGCGCTCCGCCGGCACGGCGTGAGCCTGCTGCCGGACTACGACGTCGTCGTCCTGGACGAGGCCCACACCATCGAGCAGATCGCCGGCGACCACCTCGGCCTGCGGGTCACCAACGGCCAGGTCGAGTACCAGCTCAGCAAGCTCTACAACGACCGCAAGCAGAAGGGGCTGCTGGTCGGCCACGGGTTCGTGGACGCGATGAAACAGGTCGACCAGACCCGCGAGGCCGCCGACGGCTTCTTCTCCGACTTGTGGGAGTGGGGCGCCCGCCAGGGACCGGAGAACGGCCGCGTCACCGAGCCCAACATCGCCGGGCCGGAGCTGGCCGTCGAGCTCCAGACCCTCGCCCGCAAGGTGAAGTCCGCCGGGTCGAAGATCACTAGCGACGTCGAACGCCAGGACTACACCGCCGCCCACGACCGGCTGCTCGGCCTGGCCGGCGACATCGAGGCCTGGCGCACCCAGCGCGACGAGTCCAACGTGTTCTGGGTCGAGTCGCACAACACCCGCCGCGGGCCCCGCATGACCCTCGGCGCCGCTCCGGTGGACGTCGGGCCCGCGCTGCGAGGCGAGCTGTTCGAGAAGGTCCCCAGCGTGATCCTCACCAGCGCCACACTGGCGGTCGGTCGGCAGGCGTCATTCGACTTCTTCCGCTCCCGCATCGGGCTTACCCAGTCCGACGGCCTGAAGCTCGGCAGCCCGTTCGACTACCCGCGTCAGGCCAAGCTGATCACGCTCACCGGCATGCCCGACCCCACCACCGAGCGTCAGGCGTACGAGCGGCGGTGCGTCGAGATGATCCAGCGTTACGCCGCCGAGTCCGACGGCCGCACCTTTGTCCTGCTCACCAGCTACGAGATGATGCGCCGGGTCGGCGCGGGCCTGTCGAAGTGGCTGGCCGAGTGGAACCTCAAGCTCATCTCCCAGGCCGACGGCCTGCCCCGCGGCCAGATGGTGGACCAGTTTGTCGCCAACCCGCGGAGCGTGCTCCTGGGCGCCGACAGCTTCTGGCAGGGGGTCGACGTGCCGGGCGACGCGCTCAAGACGGTCATCATCGCCAAGCTGCCGTTCAGCGTCCCCGACCGCCCACTGCTCGAGGCGCGTCTCGACGCCATCCGATCGTCGGGCGGCAACCCCTTCTCCGACTACCAGCTCCCCGAGTCCATCCTCAAATTCAAGCAGGGCTTCGGCCGGCTGATCCGCTCCAAGTCCGACACCGGCACGGTGGTCTGCCTCGACCCGAGGCTGTCGACCAAGAGCTACGGCCGTCTGTTCCTCGAAAGCCTGCCCGACTGCCAGCGCGTGGTCGAACGCGCTTAGCAGCAACGCAATCCGCCGACGCAGAAAACAGGCAAGTGATTGAACTGCTGATTGGCCTCGCCGCTCGCGTGCTGTTCTTGGTGCTCTTGTTGGTTGCTTCGTACGGTGTCGGCATAATCGCAGTCGCTATCGCCTCGTTCGGCAAGGTCCGCGACGCCATCTTCGACGACGAAGGTATTCCCAACGACGTGTGGAAGCATCATCGACTGACCTACCCCCGCGGGCAGGTCCGCTACGTCCGTTCCAGCGCTACGACCGTACTGGGTCTGATACTAATTGTTGTCTGCTGGATTCTTGCATTCGGTGTTCCTTGAGCAGCCCGCTAAACCGCTGGTCGCATACGAGCGTCCGCAGCTAGGTGACTCAGCTTCGTCTCGCAATTTCATAAAAGTAGATGAGGTTTCTGGCGGCCCCCGAAACGCGAACTGGACACGGCTGCCGCAGGCGTGCGATCATGTAAAGCCCGGTTGCTGCTGGCGGGCGGCGGTCAACAGATGCGCCGCCGCCACGGCGTTGGGACCCCCGGCCGTGGACCGCGTCCCGCCCCCAAGGACCCGCTATGGATTGCCTCGTCTGCCACGCTTCTAGACTCCGCGACCTGCCGATCGCCGTGCTTCTTGCTGCGGCCGTCTTTGCTATGCCGGCGGCCACGGCCCACGCCGGCGACGACCTGCAGTACAACCGAGACATCCGTCCGATCCTGGCGGAGAACTGCTTCGCGTGCCACGGCGCCGACAGCGCAGCCCGCAAGGCGGGCCTGCGGCTCGACCAACGGGACGCGGCGATTGAGCTGGGCGCCCTCGTGCCCCACGACCCGGGCGGCAGCGGCCTGATCGAGCGGGTCCTGAGCGACGACCCCGCGCTGGTCATGCCGCCGCCGGAACTGAAGAAGACGCTCACCGCCGAGCAGAAGCAGACGCTCCAGCGGTGGATCGCCGCGGGCGGCGAGTACGAGCCGCACTGGTCGCTCATCCCGCCACAGAAGGCCGACCCGCCGGCCGTGCGGGACGAGTCGTGGGTCCGCAACGCCATCGACCGGTTCGTGCTGGCGCGGCTCGAAGCGGAAGACCTGCGCCCGGCCGACGAGTGCGACCCGCGGCGGCTGTTCCGTCGGCTTCACCTGGACATCACCGGCCTGCCGCCCGAGCCAGAGCTGGCCGACCAGTTTGTCGAGGACTACGCGCAGCGCAAGGACCTTGCCTTGAGCGAGTGGCTCGACCGACTGATGGCGACCCCCGCCTGGGGCGAGCACCGCGCCCGGTACTGGCTCGACGCGGCCCGCTACGGCGACACCCACGGCCTGCACTTCGACAACTACCGCGAGATGTGGCCCTACCGCGACTGGGTAATCCGCTCGTTCAACCACAATCAGCCGTTCGACGAGTTCACCGTCGAGCAGCTTGCCGGCGACCTGCTGCCCAACCCCAGCCGCGAACAGCTAGTGGCGACCGGCCTGCAGCGGTGCAACATAACCACCAACGAGGGCGGCACCATCGACGCGGAAAACCTGGCCTTGTACGCCGCCGACCGCGTGCAGACCTACGGCTGGGTGTTCATGGGCATGACCACCAACTGCGCCCAGTGCCACGACCACAAGTTCGACCCGATCACGATGCGCGACTACTACGCGCTGGCCGCGTTCTTCAGCAACACCGAGTCGCCGGCCAAGGACGGCAACGTCAAAGACGGCCTGGGCCCGACGCTCAAGGTCCCCACCCAGGCGGACCTGCCCCGCTGGGAGGCGTTGCCGGCCGAGATCGCAGCCGCCGAGAAGCGGCGGGCCGACCACCGGGCGGGGGCCGGACGCGCGTTCGACGCCTGGCTCGCCGAAGCCACCCCCGCAAGCCTGGCCCGCGTCTCCGATGACAACCTGCTGGCGCGGCTACCGCTTACCGAGGGCCGGGGCGATCATCCCCAGAACCTGGCGCCGGGCTCCACCACGCCGGCCGCTACCGGCCCGCTGCGGTGGTCGGACAACGAGGGATCGGACGCGGCGGTGGTGCTGAGCCACGGCGCGACGATCACGCTCGGCGAGAACGGCGACTTCGAGCGCGACGACTCGTTCAGCTACGCCGCCTGGGTGCGGAGCGCCAGCCCCGGGTCGGGCGCCGGCATCGTGGCGAAGATGGACGTCGCGAACAGCCACCGCGGGTGGGACCTGTGGCAGTCGGGCGGGAAGCTGGCGGTGCACATCATCGATAGCTGGCCCAACAACGCCCTGAAAGTCAGCACCAAGGACGCGGTGGTGCAGGCCGACCAGTGGATGCACGTCGTAGCGACGTACGACGGGTCAGGCAAGGCGGCGGGCATCCGGATCTACGTGAATGGCCAGCAGGCGCCGCTGAACGTGGACCAGGATTCTCTGAACAAGGACGCTTCGATCCGCACCGACACCCCCCTGCGGATCGGCCAGCGGAGCATCGACTCGGTATTCGACGGCGGTTCGGTGCGGGACTTCCGGCTCTACCAGCGTCAGCTGTCCGGCTCGGAGGCCAAGCTGCTCGCCGACGGCGTTGTGCTGAGGGAGGCGCTCGCCAAAGACACTTCGCATCGCACCGACGACGACCGCCACACGCTCTTCGAACACTACCTCACCTCACTGGACGCCGACTACCAGCAGCTCGACGCGCGGGTGGCATCGCTGCAGCAGGAGCGCAACGCGATCGACGCCCGCAGCCCGGTCACCCACATCCAGCGGGAACGCGCCGACCGGCAGCCGATGGCCCACGTCCTGTTGCGGGGCGCCTACGACCAGCCGGGCGAGCAGGTCGCCGCCGCCACGCCCGCGGCGCTGCCGCCGCTGCCCGAGGGCGCGCCGGCCAACCGGCTCGGCCTGGCGCGTTGGACGGTCGACCGATCGAACCCGCTCACCGCCCGCGTGACGGTCAACCGGTTCTGGCAGGAGGTTTTCGGCCAGGGGCTGGTCACCACGCCGGAGGACTTCGGCGTCACGGGGATGCTGCCGAGCCACCCGCACCTGCTGGACTGGCTGGCGGTCGACTTCCAGGACAACGGCTGGGACGTGAAACGGCTGTTCAAGCAGATGCTGATGAGCGCCGCGTACCGCCAGTCGGCCGCGGCCACTCCCGGGGTGATCGAGCGCGACCCCGCCAACGCCCTGCTCTCCCGCGGCCCGCGGTTCCGGATGGACGCGGAGGTGCTGCGGGACTCGGCGCTGGCGACCAGCGGGCTGCTGTCCCGCAAGATGTACGGCCCCGGCACGCGCCCCTACCAGCCGGGCGACATCTGGAACGTGGTGGGCCTGCCGGGCGCCGACACCCGCGAGTACGTGCAGGACCAGGGCGAGGAGCTGCACCGCCGCACGCTGTACCACTTCTGGAAGCGGATGGCCCACCCGCCCAACCTCGACGCGTTCAACGCCCCCAGCCGCGAGGTCTGCACCGTGAGGCGCGAGCGGACCAACACGCCGCTGCAGGCGCTGGTCACGCTTAACGACCCGCAGTTTGTCGAGGCCGCGCGGCGGCTGGCCGAGAACACACTGCGCGACTTCCCCGACGACGACCGCCAGGCGCTGCGCCGCGTGGCGCGACGCGTGCTCTGCCGCGACTTCACCGCGGCCGAGCGGGACGTGCTGCTGACCGACAAACAGGCCTACGACGACTACTACCAGGCCGAGCCGGTGGCGGCGGCCGCCCTGATCGGCGTGGGCGACACGCCGCTGTACGACGGGATCGCGCCGGCCGATTTGGCGTCGTGGACGATGATCTGCAGCCAGGTGATGAACCTCGACGAAGCGTTGAACAAGTAGGACCCGGCCGCCAAACCCGGGAAACTCCCCGGCCCGCCGGCCTCGACACCCACCTCCGGAAGCCAACCATGCTCGACCTGGCCACCCGCCGACACTTCTTCACCAGCGGCCGCAACCTGCTGGGCGGCGCCGCCCTCGCTTCGCTGCTGAGCGAGTCGACCGCCCAGGCGTCGAGCGCCGCGGCCGTGGGGCCGCACTTTGCGCCGCGGGCGAAGCGGGTGATCTACCTGCACATGGTGGGCGGCCCCTCGCAGATGGACCTGTTCGACTACAAGCCGGGGATGCGTGACTGGTACGACAAGGACCTCCCCGAGTCCATCCGCCAGGGTCAGCGGCTAACCACCATGACCAGCGGCCAGGCGCGGTTCCCCATCGCGCCGTCCAAGTACAGCTTCGCCCAGCAGGGCCAGTCCGGCATGTGGATGAACCAGGAGCTGCTGCCCTGGCTCTCGAAGAAGTCCGACGAGATCTGCTGGATGCGGTCGCTGCACACCGAGGCGATCAACCACGAACCGGCCATCGCCGCGCTGCAGACCGGCAACCAGGTGCCCGGCCGCCCATGCCTGGGCGCGTGGGCGTCGTACGGGCTGGGGCCGATCAATCAGAACCTGCCGACCTTCGCGGTGCTGATCGCCATCCCCACCAACCGCGAGCAGGAGCAAGCCATTTCCTCGCGGCTGTGGGCGTCGGGCTACCTGTCGGGCGAGCACGCGGGCGTGTCGTTCCGCAGCAAGGGCGACCCGATCCTGTACATCAACAACCCGCCCGGCGTGCCCGACCGCCTCCGCCGCCGGTCCATCGAGGGCATCAACGCGCTCAACCACATGGGCTACCAGCGGCTGGGGGACCCGCAGACCGCCACCCGGATCCACCAGTACGAGATGGCCTTCCGCATGCAGGCCAGCGTGCCGGAGCTGACCGACCTGGCCAGCGAGCCGAAACACACCTTCGACCTGTACGGCGAGGACGCCAAGAAGCCGGGCTCGTTCGCCTATACCGCGCTGATGGCCCGCCGGCTGGCGGAGCGTGGCGTGCGGTTCGTGCAGGTGTACCACAACAATTGGGACCACCACGGCAACCTGGCGGGCCGCATGCCCGAGCAGTGCAAAGACGTCGACCAGCCCTGCTACGCGCTGCTGGAAGACCTCAAGCAGCGCGGCATGCTGGAGGACACCCTGGTGATCTGGGGCGGCGAGTTCGGCCGCACCATCTACTCGCAGGGCAACCTCTCGCCAACCAACTACGGACGCGACCACCACCCCCGCTGCTTCACCATGTGGATGGCGGGCGGCGGCGCCAAGGGAGGACACATCCACGGCGAGACCGACGACTTCTCCTACAACATCGTCCGCGACCCGATCCACATCCGCGACTTTCACGCCACGATCCTGCACCTCATGGGCTTCGACCACGAGCGGTTCACGCACCGCTTCCAGGGGCTCGATCAGAAACTGACCGGTGTGGTCCCGGCGCACGTGATCCCCGAGCTGATCGTGTAGCGTCCTGCCCGAACGGCCACGCAGCCGTAGCGTTGCTGACCGGCCGCGGTCGGCGTCGACCACCCGCCGGCAGCCGGGCCTCCGACAACCGCTAGCCCCGTTTAAGTTCCCTGAGCTTCCCTCCTCTCCACCGAGATCATGCCAAGACTCCTCGCCGCGCTGCTCCTCTGCCTGACGCTCTGCCCGCTGACCGCCGCCGATGACCGGCCCAACATTGTCGTGATCCTGGTCGACGACATGGGCTTCTCCGACCTGGGCTGCTACGGCTCGGAGATCCAGACCCCCAACATCGACTCGCTCGCCGCCGGCGGTCTGCGGTTCACGCAGTTCTGCAACGCCGGGCGGTGCTGTCCCACCCGCGCCAGCCTGCTGACCGGGCTGCACCCGCACCAGGTGGGCGTCGGCCACATGACCGCCCCACCCGGGCAGCCGCTGGGGTTCGAGGGCCCTTACCAGGGCTACCTGAACGACAACTGCGTAACGCTGGCCGAGGTGCTCCGCTCCGCCGGGTACCACACGCTGATGACCGGCAAGTGGCACGTCGGCGTGGACCCGGCGCAGCAGCAGTGCTGGCCGCTGCAGCGGGGCTTCGACAAGTACTACGGCTGCCTGAGCGGCGCAATCAACTACTTCAAGCCCGGCGGCGGTCGCGGCATCACACTGGGCAACGACCCGGTCCCCACCGGCGAGGACTGGTACGCCACCGACGCGTTCACCGACAAGGCGCTCGAGTTCCTCTCCGCTGCCAACCACGCCGACGACCGGCCCTTCTTCCTCTACCTGGCCTACAACGCGCCGCACTGGCCGTTGAACGCCAAGCGGCAGGACTACGAGAAGTACCGCGGCAAGTACCGGCAGGGCTGGGCGCCGATGATGCAGGCCCGGCAGGCCAAGCAGCGTGAGCTGGGGCTGTTCGAGGGCGAGGTGACGCCGGCCGAACACGTCGGACCCCAGTGGGATTCGCTCAAACCGCAGCAGCAGGACCGCCTCGACGCGGTCATGGCCGCGTACGCGGGCTGCCTGGATTCGGTGGATCAAAACGTCGGCAAGCTGCTGGCGCACCTCGACGCGATCGGCGAGCGCGACAACACGCTCATCCTGTTCCTGTCGGACAACGGCGCCTGCCAGGAAGGCGGCCGCCTGGGCGGCGGCGGGCACCGGATGGTGCTCGACCCGCCACTCGAAACCACCGACGGGCCGCGGATCGGCCTCGCTTGGGCCAACGCCTGCAACACGCCGTTCCGCAAGTACAAACACTTTGTGCACGAGGGGGGCCACTGCACGCCGATGATCGCCAACTGGCCGGCGGGCATCCCCCGCGGCGACAGCGGCGGCTTTGTGCGACGCCTGGCCTACCTGCCCGACTTCATGGCCACCTGCCTGGAGCTGTCCGGCGGCGAGTACCCTGACGACGTGCCGCCCTGCGAGGGCAGGTCATTGCTGCCGCTGCTGACCGGTTCGGACGCGCCGATCCACGCCGATCCGGTCTGCTGGGAGCACGAGGGCAACGCCGCCGTCCGGCACGGGAAGTGGAAGCTGGTCCGCGAGTATAAGAAGCCATGGGAGCTCTACGACCTCGAAGCCGACCGCACCGAGCTGAACGACCTGGCCGCGACCAACGCCGACAAGCGGGACGAGCTGATCGCGGTGTGGGAGTCGTGGGCGCGGGAAAAGGGCGTTGCGTTCCCCGAAAGGTTCAACATGTACGAGTTCCTGAACCGCAAGGGCCGGAAAGAGGGCCACGGGTAGCGAGGTTGGCGCCCGACTTGCATTAAGGTCCTAGCGCCCGCCCTGCGCGACCGTTAATAGCAGTCGGTCGTCGCCCTGGGCATTCTTCGTAAGTGTGTCGTTGGGCGGGTTTTCCAGGGCGCGGCGGCTGTGCAGCGGGGTTCCGCTATGAAAGCCGTGTTTGACGTTTCTGGCATGCACTGCCAATCCTGTGAGCAGAAATTACGTGAGTCGCTGCTCGCCAGCCCGCACGTTGACCGGGCCGAGGTCTCGCTCGCCGACGAGACGGCCACCGTGGCCGGCGACGCCGACCTCTCGCTCGAGGAGTTGAACGACCGCGTCGCGCAGGCCGGCGACTATCACCTGGCGCCCACCGATAGCGCCGAGCGCCAACCGGCGCCCCACAGCGACTACCTCGTCGAGGGCGTGGAGCACGACGCCGACAACAACCGCTTTGTCTACCTCAGCGACAGCCGCGAAAGCGTGCTCAGCTACGAGCGGCCCGACGCCGGCGTCATCAACCTTGCGCACACGTTCGTGCCGCCGGCCGACCGCGGCAACGGCATCGCCGCGCGGCTGGCCGAGTCCGCACTAAATTACGCCGAGCAGCAAACCCTGCGGGTGATCCCCACGTGCAGCTACGTGCGGAGCTACCTGGAGGACAACCCGCGTTACCAGTCGCTGACCAACGGCAAGAAGCAGCAGGCCGACGACCACGAGGGCGAGCCCTCCGACGCCAGCCAGCACAACCACCACAGCGACGCCTCGCACGATCACGACCACGCCGACCACCACCGGTCGTGGCTGGCCACCTACAAACCGCTGCTGCTGATCATCGGCTACCTGATCGGCGGCACGGCCATCGCCGGCGCGGCGGCGGGCGTCTGGTCGGCCGGGTTCCTGATGAGCGTGTTCATGGGGCTGTTCTTCGTAGCGTTCTCGTTCTTCAAGATGCTCGACCTGGCGGGCTTCGCCGAAGCCTACACCTCGTACGACCTGATCGCCGCTCGCTGGCTGCCGTATGCGTACGTCTACCCATTCATCGAACTGGGCCTGGGCGTGGCGTACCTGCTGCAGGTGTGGCCGGTTGCCGTGAACGCGGCCACGCTCGCCGTGATGCTGGTCAGCACCGCGGGCGTAGTAAACGCCGTGGCCCGCGGCCGCGACATCCAGTGCGGCTGCCTGGGCACGATGTTCGACCTGCCGATGAGCACCCTCACCATCGTCGAGGACGGCACGATGGCCGTGATGGCCGCCGTGATGCTGGTGATGCTGCTGGCGTAGTCGCACGTCGGCTCAGACCTCCTCGTCGACAAAGGTGATGTGGCGGAAGTAGTTCTGGCCCTCGAACGACACGCCCAGCGCGCCGATCACGATGCCCACCGACGAGACAAACCCCGCGAACCCCACGTAGTTGCCCCACCCGGCGCGGCCCTCGAGCGTCGGCGCCCACGACGCCACCAGCCCCGCGTCGAACAGCGCGAGGGTCACTGCCAGCGTCAGCAGGTACAGCACCGTGTAGGTAGTTAGGATGCCGGCCGCGACAATCGCGATGGTGGTCAGGTTGGTGGTCACCACCTGCTCGCTGAGCCCCCCGGTCCGCCCGCGGAGCAGCAGGTTCTGCCGGCTCAGCACGTAGTAGATCGTCACCGCCATGCTCACGAGCGTTAGCCCAACCACGGTCGCCGCCGGCTGCCGCGTGCCGAGCTCCCACGCCTCGGCGGTCATCACCAGCACCAGCACGGTGGTCACCGCGGCGATGGTCAGCCGCGTCAGCCGCAGCGGCATCTGCCAGGGCTGCGCCTGACGCACGCCGTTGATAATCTCGTGTCGGTTCCGCCAGCCCGCCTTAGCGTAGAATCGCACCGGGCCCTGCCGCGCGGCGGTGGTCTCCTCCTCCAGCCGGGGGTCGGCGGTTTGCTGCAGGGTCTCGCGCAGGCGTTCCCACTGCTCGGGCAGCAGCGGCTGCGCGTCGTCCAGGTCGGCCACCACCTGGAAGCTGCTCATCACACGCCCTGCGGTTTCATCGATCGCCAGGCCGCATAGCCTCCCCAGGCCCCGCAGCACCAGCACGCTCAGCCGCCGGGCGAGGCTCGCCACGCGTTGCTCCGTGCCCACCCCGGGGTCGCCCGCGCGGGGGTCGACCCGCGCCGTGGAGATCACCGCCGAATCCAACGAGCGCGACACGCACTCCCACGCGTGGTCACGCTGCCGCGCGAGCAGGTCGGGCGCGACGAACACAAACACGTAGTCCCAGCCGCGGAGGTCCCGCTCCTCGCGGGCCCAGGACAAGTGCTCCACCGCCTCGCCCTGCCACGGCGACGCGGGCGACTCGCGGACCTCCAGCGGCAGCCGCCACTCGAACTCCGGCAGTTGCTCGGCCAGCAACGCGGCGACCTCGCTGTGCGCGGCGCGGATGGCCTGCTTATCGGGCTCGTCGAGGTTCTCGCTGACGAGCCACCCGACCTCCACCACCGGGCGGCGGGCGGTTGACGGAGCGCCCTCTCGAGCATCAACGGCGGCGGGCTGCAGGACAGACGACATCGGCTACCTGGGGAGAAAACACGTGACGTTCCTGCCCCAGCAAGTGCAAACCAAAGGCCAGCTGCCCGACAGCGATGACAGGCCACCAAACTGGCCCAACCTCAATCAACCTGACGCCCACCCGCACGGCCTGACGCCCGCGCAGCCACCCGCCGGCCGGGGTTATGTCCGAATCGTTTTGTCCAAAAACACGCGCGAAGCGGACAAAACTCCGGGCGCATCTCGGCCCCGATCCTCACTTAAGTCTTTTCTAAAAGCCGTTTACAGCTAATCCCGTGAATACTGGAGCCGGGGTTTTGTCCGATTCCGTCGATCACCTGCGGACTCAATTCCGCCACGCCCCAGCGGTAAAACACGGGCGGCAGAGTCTGCCCGTCTACTAATTAGATCGCGCTGGGTGGCCGGTTTCTACGGAAAACGGCGGAGAAGTGGCGGCGTGAGAACGCGTGTGAAGCGTCCGGCGAACCAAATGCCCCGTTCTGATGCCGTACTGCCGGACAAGCCGCGGCAGCGTCGCCGTGGGAACGCCACCAGCCGGCTCTGACACGCCACCACCAATCGATACACTCGGCGTTATGCCCGACTCTCGACTCGCCAAGCAGCTCGCGTTCCTCATGGAAGCCGACGCTCTCAAGGGCGTGCTGCGCCAGTCCCCCATCGCCGACGGCAGCCGGCGGGAGAACTCGGCCGAGCACTCTTGGCACCTCGCCCTGTTCGCCATGACCCTGGCGGCCGACCACCCCGAGGTGAACCCCTCGCGGGCGATCGCCATGCTGCTGCTGCACGACCTCGTTGAGATTGACGCCGGCGACAACCCGTTCCACGGCACGGTCGACGCCGCGAAACAGGCCCAGGCCGAGGCCCGAGCCGCCGACCGCCTCTTCGGCCTGCTCCCCAACGATCTCCGCGACCAGTACCTTGCGCTCTGGCAGGAATTCGAAGCCTCCGAGTCGCGCGACGCCCAGTTTGCCAAAGCCCTCGACCGCCTGCAGCCGCTGCTCCTTAACACCACGAACGCCGGCGGCACCTGGAACGAGAACCACGTGACCCAGGACCAGGTCCACACCCGCTACGGCCCGGTCATCGAGCGCGGCTCGCCCGATTGGTGGGCCCACGCCAAAGCGCTCGTGGCCGAACACTTCGGCCCAACCAAGAATGGCACGCGTCCGTGAGGATCAGAAGTTCCCGTACTCACGCGGACCAATCCCGCCGGTTCCCGCTAGCCAAAATCTACTCTTCTCGAAACTCAAGCCGCGCGGATGCGAAGGCGCCACAACGCAGCGAACTCAACCGCAACCAGCTACCAGGCCGATCGTACGCCGCGGCTGGTCATTCGGAGGGTCATCGCTAAGGTCTTAGCAGTTCCCCCAACCGACTATCTCTCCCCATGAACGCCCCCCCGCCCCGCGAGATCGAGGTCTTCTACGACGGCGACTGCCCGCTCTGCCAGCGGGAGATCGCCATGCTCCGCCGCTGGGACAAGCGGGAGCGGATCGAGTTCACCGACATCGCGGCGCCCGGCTTCGACCCGGGCCCGCTGGGCGTCGACATGCCGACGCTGATGGCCGAGATCCACGGCCGCCTGCCCAGCGGCGAGCTGATCCGGGGGGTGGAGGTCTTCCGGCGGCTCTACTCGGCGACCGGCTGGGGGCTGCTGGTGGCGCCCACCCGCCTGCCGGTTGTGCGGGGCCTGCTGGATATGGCCTACCGGTTCTTCGCCCGCCGGCGGCTGTGGCTGACCGGCCGCTGCGACGACGGCGCATGCAGCCGCGGGTAATCCCGCATCCACGCCCCCCACGCGTGGTGAACAACCGTCAAATCCCCGCGATCTAGCTTGCGGCAAGTCGCTCTGCGGAGTTGTGCAGCGTGGAAACCACCTTCGGCTCGTGCAACGGGCCTACGGTTTCGCACCCACCTGCTGGACTACTCAACTACCGCTTTGCCTGGAGACCGCCCATGTCAATCCGCACCAAACTCCTGACCGCTATTGCCTGCCCGTTACTGGCTTTGCTGATCGCCTCGGCCAGCATCGTGTGGGGCTCGTGGGGCGAGTCGAGCGAGATGAACACCATCCAGGATCTCGCCGGCTTCGCCACGCGCATCAGCGCGCTGGTGCACGAGACCCAGAAGGAGCGGGGCGCCACCGCGGGCTTCCTCGGCAACCAGAGCGACGAGTTCGCCCACCGGCTTGACGAGCAGCGCAAGCTGACCGACGCCCGCGTCGAGGAGCTGAACGACTACCTCACCGGCTTCTCGCCCAGCCGGCACGGCGAGGACTTCTCGCAGGAGGTCGAGGCCGGCCTAACGATGCTCTCGCAGCTGGACGCCAAGCGGCGGGCCATCTCGGCGCTCGGGCTGCCGACCGACGAGGCGATCGGCTACTACACCCAGATGAACGGCCGTCTGCTCAACGCGGTCGGCAAGACCGCGCTCGCCACGACCGACGGCGCCATCGCGGTCCGCACCGGCGCGTACGCGTCGTTCCTGAAGTCGAAGGAGCGGGCGGGGATCGAGCGGGCGGTGCTCGCCAACACCTTCGCCAAGGACCAGTTCGGCCCCGGCATGTACGAGAAGTTCACCGACCTGGTGGCGCTGCAGAACGTGCTGCTGAACGAGTTCCTGAACCTGGCGCCTGCCCAGGACCGCGCGTTCTACGAGGACAAGCTGTCGGCGCCGGCAGTCGCGCAGGTGGAGGACTTCCGCCGCAGCGCCGCCGAGCACGCCCAGACCGGCGGCTTCGGCCGCGACGCCGGCGAGTGGTTCGACACCATCACCGCCAAGATCAACCTGCTGAAGGAGGTTGACGACTACCTGGCCGCCGAGCTGCTGAGCGAGGCCGGCGCCAAGGCCCGGGCCGCGTCGACGCGGCTGGTCACCGTGCTCACCGCTTCGCTGCTGGTCGCGGCGGCGGTCGCCGTGGCGGGGACGCTGTCGGTGCGGTCGGTGCTGCGTCGGATCGCCGGCCTGACCGAACGCGTTAAGGACATCGCCGAGGGCGAGGGCGACCTCACCCAGCGGCTGGAAGTCAACAACGACGAGCTGGGCCGCCTGTCCGGCTGGTTCAACGCCCTGATCGAGAAGATCGAGTCGGTGATCGTCAGCATGGCGGGCACGTCGCACCAGCTGGCGGCGGCCTCGGAGCAGCTGCTCTCGACCGCCAACGGGCTGATGGAGGGCGCCGGCGAGTCGAAGCACCAGTCGACGTCGATCTCGGCGGCCGCCGAGGAGATGTCGCTCACGATGAACCAGACCGCGTCGGCCACCGAGGAGATGTCGGTCGGCATCGCGAACGTGACCGAGAGCATCGACGCCATCCGCAAGTCGATCGAGCAGATCGCCGAGCGGTCTTCCCAGTCGGCCGACGTCGCGCGGTCGGCGACCGAGCGGGTCGAGGGGGGCAACGCCCAGATCGGCCAGCTCGGCTCGGCCGCCAGCGAGATCGGCAACGTGATGGACGTGATCCAGGACATCGCCGAGCAGACCAACCTGCTGGCCCTCAACGCCACGATCGAGGCCGCCCGCGCCGGCGAGGCCGGCAAGGGCTTCGCCGTGGTGGCCACGGAGGTCAAGGAGCTGGCCAAGCAGACCGCCGAGGCGACCGACGGCATCCGCGCCCGGGTGCTGTCGATGCAGCAGTCCACACAAGAGACGGTCACCACGATGGCCGACATCGACCAGGTGATCCGCCAGATCAACGAGGTGTCCGAGGCGATCGCCAAGGAGGTGGGCCAGCAGTCCGAGAGCGTGGCGACCATCGCCGCCAACATGCAGCAGTCGTCCGCGGCGTCGCAGACCATCGCGACCGGCGTCAGCGAGTCGGCCGTGGCGAGCAAGGAGATCACCCGCAGCGTGTCGGCGGTGGACAACCAGCTCAGCTCGACGCTCGACGGCGCCCAGTGCACGCAGTCGGCCGGCGCGTCGGTCGCGGAGCTGGCCGCCGACCTGCAGAAGCAGGTCTCGCAGTTCAAGACCCGCTAAGCCAAGCGGACAATCGCAGAACCTCCGCAGCCGGCCGGGCGCAGACGCGCCCGGCCGGCTGTTGGTATGTTGGGGGCTCCTGCCTGCTGCCGACAGGCCCGCCCCCGGCGCCTACCAGCCCCCCGCCGCCATGCTTGCCAAACGTGTGATCCCCTGTCTGGACGTCGACCGCGGCCGGGTCGTGAAGGGCACCAACTTCGTCAACCTGGTTGACGCCGGCGACCCGGTGGAGGTCGCCAAGCGGTACGAGTCCGAGGGCGCCGACGAGCTGGTGTTCCTGGACATCACCGCCAGCCACGAGAGCCGCGACATCACCGCCGACATGGTCCGCCACGTAGCGGAGGTGGTGTTCATGCCGTTCACCGTAGGGGGCGGCATCCGCACGCTGGAGGACGCCCGGCGGCTGATCCAGGCCGGCGCCGAGAAGGTCAGCATCAACTCGGCCGCCGTCAAGACGCCCGAGGTGGTCACGCAGATCTCCCGCGCGTTCGGCAGCTGCGCGACCGTGGTGAACATCGACCCCAAGCGCGTGCAGCGCGACGGCCGCGAGGTGTGGGACGTGCACATCAACGGCGGCCGCCTGCCGACCGGGCTAGAGGCCGTGGCCTGGGCCCAGGAGGTCGAGCGACTGGGCGCCGGCGAGATCGTCCTGACCTGCATGGACCGCGACGGCACCAAAGACGGCTACGACCTGGAGATCACCCGCGCCGTCAGCGAGGCGGTCGGCATCCCGGTGGTCGCGTCCGGCGGCGCCGGCGGCCCCCAGCACCTGGCCGAGGCGGTCACCGCCGGCAAGGCCGACGCCGCCCTGGCGGCCAGCATCTTCCACTTCGGCGAGTACACGATCGAAGAAACGAAGCGCGTGATGCGCGACTACGGGGCGCCGGTGCGGCTGTAGCGGCCCGCGGGTGAACCTTGGGCCCGCGGGGGGCCTCTACTGGACACCCCCTCACCTCACCGCCCCGTCCCGCCCATGCGCCCCCTCTTCGACGCCTACCGACAAGCCTACAGCGGCCTGCCGCGCGAGGTGTGGATGCTCTCGGCGCTGATGTTCGTCAGCCGCTGCGGGTCGACCGTGCTGCCGTTCCTGACCATCTTCCTAGTTAAGGTCAAAGGGTTCGAGCCGGAAGTCGCGGTCCAGTTCCTGGCGGTGTACGGCGTCGGCGGCATCCTGGGATCGCTGCTGGGCGCCCGGCTGTGCGAGTGGTTCGGCCCGCTGCGGACGCTCCTGGCGTCGCTCGTGCTGCGGGCGCCGGGCTACCTGATCATGCCGCATTTCGACTCGGGCGCCGCGATCGGCCTGGCGCTGCTGTACGTGAGCCTAATCGCCGAGATGAGCCGCCCCGCCATCGCGATCGCCACCACCGACTACAGCCCGGGCGATGCGCTCGCCAAGAGTTTTGCGCTCAACCGGCTGGCGGCCAATCTGGGGTTCTCCATCGCCCCGGCGGTGGGCGGCTTGCTGGCGGCCGCGGGCTACTGGGACGCGATGTTCTGGGTGAACACGGTCACGCCGCTGCTGGCCGCGGCCGCCGAGCTGTGGTCCTTCGGGCTCCACGAGCCGCCGCACATCGCCCAGGACCGGCGGGAGTTCCGCGGCCTGGCCGGGCCGTGGTCCGACCGGCACTACCTGTGGTTCCTGGCGCTTCAGCTGCTGTCTGGGGTCGTGTTCTTCCAGATGATGAGCACCTACCCGCTGTACCTCTCTGAGCAGGTGCACATGAGCGAGGACCAGATCGGGTTCCTGTTCGTGATCAACACCTCGCTGATCGTGCTGCTGGAGATGCTGGTCACCGACCGGCTGCGGGGGCGGTCCGCCATCAACCTGGTGAGCCTGGGCGTCTGCCTGCTGTGCCTGGGGTTCGGCGGCACCGTGCTGGGCGGCGGGGCGGGCGCCATGGCGGCCCTGGCCGTGGTGTGGACGGCCGGCGAGATGCTCAGCGCCCCGTTCGCCATCACCTACGCCGCCGAGCGGGCGGCCGGACGCAACCGCGCCGCGTACCTCGGCCTGAACTCCGTGGTGTTCTCGGTGTCGGCGGTCGGCGCGCCGCTGATCGGCGGGCTGCTGTACGCCATCGACCCGCAGCTGGTGTGGTGGTGCTGCCTGGCCATGGCCGTCGCGTTGCCCCTCGGCTACTGGGTGCTGGCCCGGCAAGACGCCAAACAGGCCGAGGCCGCAGCGGCCGGGCCCCAGTAGCCCCCAACCGCCGCGTCGGCCGCCCGTCGAGGCTGGCTCGGAAGCGGGCAGATTCCTGCCGCCGGAGGTCCACCTTGGGGGTTCTTCCGTGTATGCTGGGGGTTTCCCGGCACGGGGCACGGGGAGAGTCCCTCTGCGGGACGAGACTGCTAGGCAAGAGGAGAGCGACCGATGGCGAGTGTCGCCGAGGCCGTCAAGAGCGGCCTGATCCCAAACACGGCCGATCTTGAGGTCAACAAGCTGTTCCGGGCCTGCGTCAAGCAGGAGGCCTCCGACCTGCACCTGAAGGTCGGCAAGCCGCCGATGATGCGGGTCGGCGGCACGCTGCGGGCGCTCAACTCTCCGCCCATCCGCGACGAGGAGATGCTGCACCTCCTCTACCCGCTGATGAACGACCGCAGCCGCAAGATCTTCGAGCGGGACGGCGGCGCCGACTTCGCCCACACGGTGGCCGTCGACGGCACCGAGTGGCGGTTCCGCGTCAACCTGCTGCAGCAGCTGGGCCACATGGGCCTGGTCGCCCGGCGGGTCAACAACTTCATCCCCGACTTCGAGGGCCTGTACCTGCCCTCCACGGTCGAGAACCTCTGCAAGTTCGACCAGGGCATGATCCTGCTGGCGGGCGTTACGGGTTCCGGCAAGAGCACGACCATCGGCTCGATGCTCAACTGGATCAACCGGCACTACCGCAAGCATATCCTCACGCTAGAGGACCCGATCGAGTTCGTGTTCACCGAGGACAAGTGCCTGGTGAACCAGCGGGAGATCGGCCTGGACGTGATCGACTTCGAGATCGGCATGAAGCACGCCGTCCGCCAGGACCCGGACATCATCCTGGTCGGCGAGATGCGTGACAAAGAGACCTTCATGACCGCCATCCACGCGGCTGAAACGGGCCACCTGGTGTTCGGGACCATCCACGCGTCCAGCGCGTCGAGCACCATCGGCCGTATCCTCGACCTGTTCCCCCAGGACATGCACCCCGCCCTGCGGAGCGCGATCGCGTTCAACATGAAGGGGATCATCGCCCAGAAGCTGCTCAAGAGCATCAAGCCGGGCGTCAGCCGGGTGCCGACGGTCGAGATCATGAACTTCACCCCGCTGATCCGCAAGCTGGTGCTGGAGGAGCAGGACTCCAAGCTCGGCGACGCCATCCGCATCGGCGCCGAGGACGGCATGCAGAACTTCACCCAAAGCCTCAAGGGACTGGTCGACAAAGAGCTCATCGACCGCACCGTGGCCATGGAAGTGGCCCCGGACCCCGAGCAACTGAAAATGGCCCTCAAGGGCATCGACGTCTCCCAGGGCGGTATCCTCTGATGAAGCAAGCTGTGCTCCGACTATCCCACCCCGGGGCCCCTCGCTGGGCCCCCCCGAGGGCGTTCTTCGCCCTCACGCCAGTAGCCCTGGCGGCTGTGCTGCTCTGTTGCTCATCCTCGTTCGGCCAGGCGGGCCTAGGCGACGTGCTCGGCGCCCAGGCGGCCGGCCAGGAGCTCGAGGGGGCGAACGCCCGCCGCGCGGCAGACGCCCGCAACGACATCCAGGGCGAAGCCGACGCCGAGGCCGCACAGGACGAGGGCGCCGCAGACGCGCCCGCGCCGGTCCCCGCCGCGAACCGCAACGCCAACGCCCCCAGCTACACCGACAGCGACGGGCTCGCCCGCGGACGGGCCGACGGCATGCAGGACAAGTGGGGCGACGCCCACGCCATGTACCGCGACACCCGGCCGTTCGTGTCGTGGCTGAAGCTGCTGCCGGTGGTGCTGGTGTTCCTGTTCTGGATCCGCACCTGCGACTGGGTGAACCGGGCCTCGCAGATCCACAAGCTGGGCTACGCCAAGTGGAACGGCATCGTGACGTTCTGCGGGCTGGCGGGGCTGCTGATCGTGGCGCTCGTGCCGTTGTACGCGGCCAGCATGCCCATCTACGCCCTGCTGGTGTTCGGGCCGTTCATCGCGTTTTCGATCGTCCACAACAAGTCGGTCGAGCAGCACCAGAAGGTGTTCACCAAGGACTGGTGGCAGTACAGCATGGCCACCTTGGCGAACAAGTTCGGCGCTAAGATCGACGTCGAAAAGCGGGCCGACTACGAGAAGGGCCCGCCGGTCGACCTGATCGCGCGGGGCGGTGAGGACGACCGCGCCAACCAGGCCAACCTGATGACCGCCCGGCTCTCGCCCGGCTACGTGCTGGTCAAGGAGCTGATCGCCGACATGGCCAACCGCCGCAGCGACCGCGTGCTGCTGGACTATGGGCAGGAGTCGGTGGGCGTGCGGCACTACATCGACGGCGTGTGGGACGCCTCAGACCCCCGCGACCGCGAGTCCGGCGACGTCATGCTGGCCGTCATGAAGCAGCTGGCCAACCTGGACGTCAAGGAGCGGTCCAAGAAGCAGAAGGGCAAGTTCGCCGCTGCGTTCAATGGCTCCAAGTACACCTGCCCCATCGTCAGCCAGGGCGTGAAGACGGGCGAGCGGGTGATGGTCTCGCTGCAGAACGTCGACAACAAGGCGCTCGACACGTTCGTCGAGCTCGGCATGCGGGACAAGATCTCCGAGCCGTGGCAGGCGGCCCTGCAGCAGAGCGAGGGGCTGCTGCTGGTCTCCGCGATGCCCGAGGGCGGCCTCACCACGCTGGTCGACGTGTCGCTGCTCGAGACCGACCGCCTGATGCGGGACGTCTTCTCGATCGAGGAGAAGTCCGCCCCGCAGCGGGAGATCGAGAACATCGCCCCCCACTACTACGACGCCGCCGCCGGCGAGTCGCCGGCGACGCTGATGCCGAAGCTGATTCGCAAGTACCCGGACTTCTACATCGTCCGCGACTTCGAGGACGCCGAGTCGGCCAAGGTGATGATCGAGCAGGCCAACGAAGGCAAGCTGGTGCTCACCACCACCCGCGCGAAGGACGCCGCCGAGTCGATGCTGCGGGTGCTGCAGAAGAAGGCCCCCCACAAGGAGTTCTGCCAGGCGATCTCGGCGGTGCTCAACACCCGCCTGATCCGCGTGCTCTGCCCCGAGTGCAAGGTGGGCTACGAGCCGGCCCCCGAGCTGCTCAAGAAGCTGGGGATCCCGGCGGGCAAGGTGGAGCAGCTCTACCGCCCCCCCACCGCCGAGGAGGCCAACAAGCCTTGCAAGAAGTGTGCGGGCAGCGGCTACTTCGGCCGCACCGGCCTGTTCGAGCTGCTGATCGTCGACGACCAGGTCCGCGAGGTGCTCCGCAAGCAGCCCAAGGTCGAGCTGGTCCGCAAGGCGTCCCGCGCCGCCGGCATGCGGACCCTACAGGAGGAGGGCGTGCTGCTGATCGCCAAGGGCAGCACGTCACTCCAGGAGCTGCAGCGGGTGCTCAAGCAGTAGCCCCCGCCGGCCCACCCCCGACCCAACCCCGAGTCCCCGTAAGCCGCGAGTTCCCATGTACATTGCAATCGTAGCCGTGGTCTTTGTCGCCGGCTGGGCGATGACCGTCCGCGAGGGGCTGTGGCACAACCTGCTGCTGCTCTGCCACCTGATCCTGGCGGGCATCATCGCGTTCGGCTTCTACCAGCCGCTGACCGTGCTGGCCGACGAGGCGTCCGGCGGCGAGTACACCTACGTGCTCGACATACTGATCTTCTGGGCCCTGTTCGCCCTGTCGATCCTGCTCCTCAAGACCCTCGGCACGAGCCTCTCGCCCACCAAGGTCAAGTTCCTGCACCCGCTGGAGGTGTACGGCGGCCCGGTGTTCGGCCTGCTGTGCGGCGTCGCCCTGGCGTCGATCACCGCGATGTCGATCCACCTGGCGCCCCTGCCCAAGGACACCATGGGCGGCGCCATCCTGCACGAGGGGGGCGTCGACAGCCCTTCGATCGTCAACACCTCGCCCGACCTGGCGTTCCTCGGCGCCGCGGAGATCTTCTCCGACCCCGCCGGCCTGGGCGACGGCGGCGAGTTTGACGCCGGCCTGTGGGTGGACGACTACGCCGACCGCCGCGAGCGGTTTGAGGGCGTGATGGCCGCCGCCAAGGCGGCCTGGGAACTCAAGGCCAGCCGCTCGGAATCCCGCTAGCCGCCGCCAACAGGCACGAAGCCATGAGCAGCACCCAGCACGACGACTTCCCCGCCGACGACGAGTACCGGTCCCTCAGCGTAGCGGCCGTGCTCGCGCTGGTTTTAGGATTGCTCTCGCCGGCCGTCCTGGTCTGGCAGCTGCTGGTCGTGCTCCCTTGCCTGGCGGTGGTGCTGGCCGTGGTCGCGCTCCGCGGGATCGCCCGGTCCGGCGCCGCAGGCCGGGGCCTGGCGCTGATTGGGATGGCGGTCGCGCTGCTCTCGCTTGGCGCCTGGGGGGGCTACCGAACCGCCTACCGGCAACGGGTGCACGCCCAAGCCGCTCCCACGGCGGACCTCATGCTAGAGCTCCTCAGCGAGGGCAATACCCAGGACGCCTTCCTCCTGACCCTGGGGGATAAGGAACGCGGCGTCCTGGCCGCCCACTTTGCAGGCGACCACTCCGCCGAGCAGACCGACGACGGCCAGTTCCACGACGGGCACTCGCACGACGGCCCCAACTCGCCGGAGCAGCAGCTCGAGCAGTTCCTCGACATGGCCGGGGTTGAAGCGCTCGTGGCCTCGGCCCCGTTCGAAGGCTGGACAATTGTTTCGCGAGGCCCGGTGGTGCCGCGGCCGGGCGGCCGCCTGGCCATCGCCCAAACCTACGAGGTCCGGCCCGCCGCCGGCCCCGCCCGGCGTTATTCGGTCGGCCTGGAAGGCCCCAGCAACGCCGCGGCGCCACCCGTCTGGCGGGTGATCGGCGTCACGCAGGCGGACGCCAGCGCCCTGTAGCACGCGCCCCGGGGGCGGCCCTCGGCGTCCCGCAGCGTGCTCCGTTCTCCCAACCGGCAAACTCGCCCAGGCGTCTCGCCGGGCAACTCTCTGCAGGCCGCAAGGTTTACCAAAACTAGGCCTCTAGCCCGGTTTTTTCTGCCGCATGCTGGCTCTGGGAATGCATCGCGGCCAAAGGGGGCGTCGATAGTTCCTGCGAGGCGGTCAGAAATGGGCGACGCGTCCTGAGGGCATTCCCCGCTGACGCGTCGTGAGTATCCCCCTAGTTGCTGGCAGGACGACCCTGCCGCGAGATAGTTCCGAAGAAGGAGTCTGAAGGTGAACACTGCGAAATGGACGATCGGCGTTGCCTTGATCGCCCTGAGCGCATCCCCCGCGATGGCGCAAACGGCGATTCAAACGGCATTCAACTACAGCGGATGTTGCGAGGAGCCCAGCTGCGGCTGCGACGAGCCCAGCTGCTGCTGTGAAGACCCCAGCTGCTGCTGCGAAGAGCCCAGCTGTGGATGCGACGACGGCTGCTGCGGCGACGGCTGCTGCGACGGCTGCGGCTGCGGGGACACCTGCGGCGGATTCGACTGCTGCCTGCTGGGCGACTGCTGCCTGGGCGACCCCTGCACCCTGAGCTCCCACGTGCTGGGCCCCTGCGCCTGCTGGAGCTTCGGCGGCTGGACCGAGCTGGGTTACAACTCGGACAACGTGCGTCTGTCGCAGAACCGCGGCGACGTGCTCGCCTTCGGCGACACCCCCGACCAGCTGAACCTCAACCAGCAGTGGATGTGGTTCGAGAAGGTCGCTGACGGCTCGAACGGCCTCGACTGGGGTTTCCGCTTCGACGTCATGTACGGCACCGACGCGTCGAAGACCATCGCCTTCGGCAACGACGACGCCACCTGGGACGCCTCGACCGGCTTCGCCCACGGCGTTTACGGCTGGGCCATGCCCCAGGCCTACATCGAGCTGGCCGCCGGCGACTTCTCGGTCATCGCTGGTCACTTCTACACCCTGGTGGGCTACGAAGTGGTTACCGCTCCGGATAACTTCTTCTTCACCCACTCGCTGACGATGTTCAACAGCGAGCCGTTCACCCACACCGGTGTGCTCGGCACCTACAGCGGCATCGACGGCATGACCCTGTACGGCGGCTGGACCGCGGGCTGGGATACCGGTTTCGACCAGTACAACCAGAACGGATCGGCCGGCTCGAACTTCCTGGGCGGCTTCAGCGCCGACCTGATGGACGACATCTCGTTCACCTACATCACCACCATCGGCAACTTCGGCGCCCGCAGCGACGCCACCCTGTACGGTGGCCCGGCTGGTGTGGTTGACGACGACGCCTACAGCCACTCGCTGGTCTTCGACGTCACCCTGAGCGACAACCTCAACTACGTCTGCCAGAGCGACATGGTCAGCGTCCGCAGCGGCGTCGGCCACGACCAGATCGGCCTCAACCAGTACCTGTTCTACACCCTCAACGACTGCGTCGCCCTGGGCGGCCGGGCCGAGTGGTGGAAGAACGAGGGCGAGAGCTACTACGAGATCACCGCGGGCATCAACTACAAGGCCCACGCCAACGTGATCATTCGCCCCGAGGTTCGCTGGGACTGGGCCGCGTCGGACACCGGCGCCCAGGCTGTTGGCTTCGCCACCGAGGGTGACTACAACAACACCACCTTCAACGTGGATGCGATCCTGACCTTCTAATCATAGCCCCCGGGCTAGCTTTAGACCCCTTCACCCCCCGATCGCCCCAGCGGCGATCGGGGGTTTTTTTGTTGGGCAAGCGTCAACGGCAGCACGCGAGGCGCTGGCAACAACCAGCGCCCAGCAGCCTGCAACCAGCGCCCCCAACCGCCAACAGAAAAAGCCCGCCCCATCGCGTGATGGAGCGGGCTTTGATTCGTGGTCTTCTTAATTGTCAGGGGCTCGAAACTTGGTCCTGCACGCCGGAGCGAGAAGGCGCCAGTCAAGCGTCGGTCGGCTCAATGCCATCCGCCCTGTCGGGCCTGACCGCGGCGGTTGCTGCCTGTAGGTATCAGGCTAACCGCCGCACGGTCTTCTGTGGGGAGTCACGACAAACGCCCGCGTGGCGCCGACCGCCCCGTGCGTGCCCGTTAGGCGTATCGCACGAGTCATCGGAACCAGTCGTCGCTGTAATCGTGGCCTCCTTTCGTGATGCGTTGTGAAGAAGTCGCCGGGCGGGCGACCCAGCCCACCCCACCGCTCTGCCGGCCGTCGGACGTCTCCGCGGCCCGCGTTGTCGACAGGAGTGGTTTATCAAAATCGCACGCGGCGATGCAAAGCAATTTGGAGCAATCTGGCTCGGACAAGGTTCTTTATCAGCCGTTGCGTTCGCAACACATCGGTTGTAGCGGTGCTGCGGCGTCCGCCATCGGTGGACGCAACGTTTCGCGCTGCACAGGAGTCGCCCGGCGCACTCTTCACGCCTATCGACCGCACGCTTAGAGCAGCCTGATTCCCCTGCAACGGCGGCGCTCGCAGCACCGATGCGTGTTGACCTGACGCAATGCCTATCGAACGTTCGCGTCCTTCGACAAGCGTGCACATAAACCGCTGGACGCAACGCACGAGTCGTAACGCATCGCAACAACGCTGTGATCTACTCGCCCCTCGCGCGTCGAATCCTGCGACCACCGTGAATGAATTAGCGTTCGCTCGCCAGTGGCGCCGCGCGGCGCCTCCGACCCGTCACACGTCAAGGCCCCAAACGAACAGAATCAGGAAGAAGCAGAGCGTGACACAGAGGAGAGAAACCGGCCCGCCCGCTCTGAATAGGCGCCGCGGACCAAGAGGTCGCATCCGTCGGCCTTCCCTAACAGCAAACCGACGAGAAGCAGCCCCGCTGCCCCAAATCACCAAACCCAGACAGCGCAAACGGGGCGCCACCCGGCCTCGAATCCAGACAGGTCAAGCGACGCCGCTGACCGCCTGAACCGCGGGAACGGCCAAAAACCCCGCTATTCTAAGGCCCTTCAGCGCTTCGCGCAATCGCGCAAAAACCACCCAACTGCTTGAAAACTGCTTGACACCCCACATTGACCCCAACATAATGCGGTCCGTTGAGCCGGTTTCTGCGTATTGCAGGGGTTTTTGGGGCTTCCTGCAGACCACGCCGAAACTCTTTTCGAAACAGATCGGTATCGGGCGACCACCAGCGGGGCAAATCAGTGGAATTTCGGTTCCATTTCCTCGACAAGAGGATGGCTGGTTAGTCATACTGAGTGGGCGTTAGTGCCGGTTGGTTTTGGAGCTCACCAAGCCAATGTTAGGGGCGCCGAAAGACGCGTTGAGCACTTATCGCACAGTTCGGCAACTCTGTGGAATTAAACTCGTTTCTCTAGATAAGTGGGTGGAGAAAACTCAGATGTCCTTGAAGAACATCCTCTGTGTCGCGGCCATGGCCGCTCTGACGGCCTCGCCTGTGCTGGCCCAGCCGATTGTTACCGCCACCAACACCGGCCTTGACGCCAACGGCGACTGGGTTTGGGAAGTCAACGTTGTGACTGACGCCGAAGGGTCGGTTGCGACTGAGTTGGACGCGACCTTCTCCGACGCGGACCTGCTGGCCGGCGTCATCGGCAACACGACTGTGTTTGACTTTGAGAACCCGAGCGGCACCACCTTGGGGTGGGTTACCCGCGATGGCGACGGCGTTGTTGGCTTCCAGGCCAGCCCCGCCAACAACGAAGCCACCGCCGCGCTTGGTAGCGACGATGTCGCCGCCGGCACCTACCTGCTCGGCACCTTCACCACTGCTGGTCCCTCGACCACCGGCTCGCTTACCACCTCGGTTGGTGTGAGTGGCATCATTGCTCAGCTGGGAACCAACAACTCGGTTTCGGCCAGCGAGTCCCGCACCGCCTACGGTGGCGACGCCAACCTCGACGGCAACGTCAACTTCGACGACGTGCTGATCGTTTCGCCGAACTTCGGCGGAGCCGTCACCAACGGCTGGGCCGGCGCTGACTTCACTGGCGATGGTCTGGTGAACTTCGACGACATCCTGGTCCTGTCGCCTAACTTCGGCACCTCGGCGCCCGCCGCCACTGCTGGTGGCGCTTCGGCTCCGGAGCCCGCCTCGCTGGCCCTGGCTGGCCTGCTTGCCTGCTCGGCTGCAGTCCGCCGTCGCCGCTAAGTTAGCACAGACCGCCTTCGTATAGCATTTGCACATTTAGCGTTTGTGGACTTTGAGAGGGCTAATGCTGAAGCACCACGACAGCAAATGGAACGACAGCTCCTGCTGAACACATCTCGATCGCTGTCACCCGAGTTGATGTATCAACACTACAAAGTCCGAATCAAGGATAAATTCGCAATGAAGAATACTGCACTAGCTTTCGCCGCGTTGTTCGCTCTTACGTCTTTCGCCAATGCCGCCACCATGGTTGTGGTCGACAACCCCCCGGGTTCGGCCGACGAGGCGAATGACGGCCTCCCGTCGTACTACTACGATGCCATCACCGGCGAGTTCTGGCTGGATGGTGAGGGGACTGGGATCGGCTTGGTGGACGCTCAGTCCGCTAGCGGCCTGTTCTCCGACCGCAGCGTTCCTGGCGGCCTGTTCCCGGTTGACACCGAGTCCCGTATGTCGGTCGTGATCAACGCCGGCACCGGCAGCACCCTCCCGGACGTTCGCCTGGCCAACATCGGCATGGGGCTAACCCCGGATTTCTTGGCTCAGGACCTGACCCTCCTGTGGAGTGCTGGTTTCGGCAACCCCAATGTTGAGACCGGCTTGGTCTGGCAGGGTGTTCCCGAGCCGGCCACCGCTGGCTTGGCCGGCCTGGCCATCGCCGGCGTCCTCGGCTTCCGCCGTCGTCGCTAAGCGATACGTTTGACCGTCAGGTCAAACAGCTTGATACCCACAAAGAGCCCCTGGTTTACCAGGGGCTCTTTTTTTTTCGCAGTCCCCTAGTTCGAGGCCTGGAAGCCGAACTTGTTGGAACCGACGCATCGATGGCTGATACTCTTAGGTGCGTTGATCCTGAGCAGGTCCCTGGGCAGTCTGCCCTCCTATAAGTCCGGTCCTCGATCCGATGGCGGCAACCAGCCTAGCTAAGGAGCAGAACGATGTGGAAACTCCTCTACGCAATCGTCGCTGCACTGATACTGCTCTCGCAGGCGGATGCGGCGGTGATGGTTCACTATGAGAATGCCACGCCCGGCGTCCCATCCTATTACTACAACATGTATAGCGGCGAGTTCTGGGCCGATGGCGAAGGGATTGGTATTGGACTCATTGACGCGCAGTCGGCGAGCGGCATCTTCTCGGACCGGACTGTGCCCGGCGGGCTGTTTCCCGTCGACACCGATACCCGTATGTCGGTAGTGATCAACGCGGGCACCGGCAGCACCCTTCCCGATGTTCGCTTGGCTAACATCGGCGTGGGATTAACCCAGGAGTTCTTGTCGCAGGATCTGACCTTGCTGTGGAGTGCCGGTTTCGGCAACCCCACTCAGGTTGCGGACTTAATAGTCACCTTCCCCGAGCCGGCCACCGCTGGCCTGGCCGGCCTGGCCATCGCCGGCGTCCTCGGCTTCCGCCGTCGTCGCTGAGCGAAACGTTTGGCCTCCGGATCAAACAGCTTGATACCCACAACGAGCCCCTGGTTTTCCAGGGGCTCTTTTTCTTTTGGTTACCCGCTGACACTGGTCGCCATCAGCCATCAGCCATCAGCCATCAGCCATCAGCCATCAGCCAACAGCCAACAGCCAACAGCCAACAGCCAACCGGAACCCCGGCAAACCTTGCCGGTCCTGCCTGCTGTGCGGCGGTGAGGGGAAATGCCGGGCTTGGGGCTGGCCGCCACTCGATCTGTTCTTCTGGATGCGCTGCTCACGGTGAGTGATAGCATTGCAAGGAATGCAGGCCCCCGCAGCGTGGGGGCCGTGTCCAGGACCCAGGCAAGGAAGCCCGTTGGCGCCACCGCGTCGCAACTCGTCGCCGCCCGTGCTGGTCGGCCTGATCGTGGCCGCCGCTGTGCTGGTGGGCGTTCGGGCGGTGCAGCTGGCCACGCGTGATCTGGCGCAGCCGGCCGCGCAGGACTCCGTGGCCGTCACGCCCCCGCCGCCGACGAGCAACGATGTTCGTCCCGCAGCAGAGCTCGCCGCCCAGCTGGCCGCTCCGGCGGCCGCAGAGGACCCGCAGGTCCGGCGGCTGCCGCCAGACCCGGAACTGCGGGCGATGATCGGCGCCGCCTGCCCGCACGCGCTGGAGCTGTTCGACCGCGAAGGCCTGACGGAGCCGCCGCCCACGCGGCCGACGCCCGCCCCGCCGAAGCCCCAACCAACCCCCGCGCCGATCCGCGTGGCGATGCGCCCGACGCCGGCGCCCGGTCCGCCCCTGCGGGTGGCGCAACGCACAGGCGAATGGCTGGTGGACCCCGACTCTTGGTTTGTGCCCGAGGACACGTCGAGCGATCGCGAACCGGCGCCCGCGGCCCCGGCCAGGGAACCCGCGGAAGAGCCGCCCGCCGCGCCGGCGCCGCCTGAGCAGTCAACCGAGCCGACCGCCCCCGCGCCGGTCCGCCCGCTGCCGATACCGGCCCCTGCGCCCGCCGTCGAGCCCGATCCTGTCGACGCCGGCCCCTCGTTCGACGGGCCCGACCCGATCGACGTGCCCGCCGAACCCGCGGCTGCCCCGGAAGTGATGAGCCCAGCCCCGATCATCAAGCACGCGGAACCGGCCCACGAAGATCGGGTCGAGGAACCCAACGACGCGCCCAACCTGACGGCGCCCGAGCTTCGCCAACCGCAGGCGCCGGCGGCGAACAGCGCTGACGAGCAGCAGCCGTGGACCCCCAACGTGGTGGAAGGACCGTCGCTCGGGTTAGAGAGCGAGCCCGGCTCGCCATCCGATGCGGCGCCGGTGGTTGTGCCGCTGCCGGCCGACAATCCGGCGCCCTCAACTCCTGCAACACCGACCGCGCCGTTGTTCTCGGCGCCAGGCGTGGCGCCAACGCCAGAAGAGCCAGAGCCGCGGTACGAGCAGCCGCCGACGCCGCCAGCTCAGCCAGAGGTCGAGCGCGCGGCCGAGCCGCCGCACGTGAACGCCGGTCCAGAATCGATTGCGGCGCCCACGCCGGTTGAGACCCGCCGCCCGATCACGCCGGAGCCGATCTTTGGCGCCCCGGCCGCCCAGCCGAACCGTTCAATGCCAGCAGCCGATGCGCACACCCACGGCGCGCCGCACTCGGTCCCCTCACAGCAGGGGAAGCCATCGACCGACAGCCAGCTCAGCTCCATCGAGGCGCACCGCGACTTATTCGCCAAGAACTGCTACCCCTCGGCCCAGCAGTGCGGCGAGTGCCACAAGAAGCTGTACGACGAGTGGCGGGTGTCGAGCCACGCGTACGCGTTCGTGTCGCCGATGTTCCAGAAGTTCGAGCAGAAGATCACCAACCTCAGCCAGGGCACGGTGGGCTACTTCTGCTACCGCTGCCACTCGCCGGTCGCGACCAGCCTGGGCGAGAACCGCGCGACGCCGCTGTGGGAGATGCCGGAGGTCGCCCGCGAGGGGGTGACCTGCATCGCCTGCCACCGCATCAACGAGCGGTACACCAAGGCCAACGGCGAGCGGCGGATCGTGCCGGGCGACATCTACTCGCCCATCTACGGCGGCATCGGCGGCGGCGGGGTCGCCGAGGCGTTGTCTCGGCCGGAGCACTTCAAGGTCAAGACCTCGCCCGACCAGAAGGGCGCTGGCCAGCCGATCCATCTTGAAGGCCGGTACTTCGACCAGCTCAGCAAGGCCGAGTTCTGCACCAGCTGCCACCAGGTGGCGGTGCACCCGGGCATCAAGCTCGAGGTGGTGTGGGAGCAGTACCGCCAGTCGCCCGCGTGCAAGAAGGGCGTCACGTGCCAGGACTGCCACATGGGCCTCAAGCCGGGCGAGGCGTCCGGCTACGAGATCTGCAGCATCGCCGAGGTGGGCGGCAAGAGCGTCAACAAGCAGCGCAAGCACGCCAACCACATGTTCTACGGGCCCAACTACTCGATCAGCCACCCGGGCGTGTTCCCCCACAACAAGGACGCCAAGCGGTGGAGCATGCAGGAGTGGCTGCGGTTCAACTGGCGGGCGGGCTGGGGCACTGACGAGTTTGAGGAGGCGCTCGACGACGGCAAGCTGGTCGCCCAGTTCCCGCAGGAGTGGCAGGAGGCCGACGACCGCTACGACGCCCGCGAGGTCATCGACGACAACCTCGAGGCGCTCGAGAAGAAGAACGAGAAACGCCGCGCGATCATGTCCGACCACATGCACGTGGCCGGCCCGTTCTTCCAGCACAAGCCCCGCCGCGGGGCGCCGGTGCGGCTGTTCTACGACGTCACGAACCTGAACGAGGGGCACAACGTGCTGACCGCGTCGCTCGGCGCCCAGCCGCAGCTGTGGGCCAACGTGGTGCTGATCGGCCCCAACGGCTGCCGGCTGTGGGAGTCGGGCTACACCGACTCCGACGGCGACCTCTGCGATATCCACTCGCGGGACGTGCAGCTCGGCAGGGCGCCGTTCGACCACCAGCTGTTCAACCTGCAGACCATGTTCCTGATCACCGGCGCCACGGGGACCGACCGCGAGATGCCGCTGCCGGTCAACGTCGACATCGACCAGCTGCCGTTCCTCCGCCCGGGCGCCATCCCGATCACCACCACCAACCACCCGCCGTTCATCCGGATGGAGAGCCGCTCGATTGCGCCGCTGGGCACGAAGCGGGTGCACTACAAGATCCCCAAAGAGCTGATCCAGGCGCCCGGCAAGTACCGCCTATCGTTCCGGCTGCGGAACCGCATCGAGCCGATCTGGTTCATGCGATTCTGCGACGCCACCGACGAGATGGTCCGCATGATGAACGAGGGGATCCTCAACATGCACGAACGGTCGGTGGAGTTTTGGGTGGAGTAGTTGGCGGTTGGAAGTTGGAAGAATCCAGAGTCTAGAGCAAGAAGCCACCGATAGAAGCACACGCCAACTAACAGAACACTTCCCCCTCCCCCTTGAGCGGAGGGGAACCCGCGCGACTCAGTTTGAACCCCAGCCCCGCCACCCGCCGAATCGTCTGCTCGCTCGCGATCCTTGCGGTCGCGGCCCAACCGGCGTGCGCCGTGGCGCCGGGGGCGAACTTCCAGTGCGCGCCGACCTGCCCGACAACCGAGGCGCAGTCGTACTTCAAGCCGAGCGTCGGCCGATACGGTTTTCTGCCGCCCCCGCCCGCGTCGGTCCGCTGCCTGCCCCCGGTGGAGGAGCGCGCCGTTGACCGCCGCTCCTGCCCCACGCTGCCGGGCGGGTGCGACTTCAGCCCGGACCCCGCCTACTGGTGCGACGAGTACGACCCGTGCGCCGCCCTCGACGTGTACGCCGGGCGGTACAACGTGCCGGTGCAGCGGCCGCTGGTGGAGTGGGGGCTGCCTTTCTATGACCTTGGGCCGATCCCCAAGACGGAAACCTGGTGCGGGCCCACCAACCCGGTTCAGCAGAAGTTCTACGTGTACGGCGACTACCGCATCGGCGCCGCCGTGAACCAGGACGTCAACCGGCAGGCGGACGTGCTCGCCGCGCGGCTCAACCTGGAGCTCGACTACTGGATCACGTCGACCGAGCGGTTCCACGCGTTCAGCGGCCCCCTGCAGGACGGCAACAACTTCACCCGCATCGAGAACGGCGACTTCAAGAATGAGATCGACTTCTGGAGCGCCGACACCGACACGCTGTTCTTCGAGGGCGACCTCGGCCAGATGCTGGGCGGCTGGGAACACACCTACGCGCCGTTTGATATGCCGGTAACGGTCGGGCTGATCCCGATGCTGTTCCAGAACGGCACCTGGATGCTCGACGCGTTCTGGGGCGCCGCGGTCACGCTGCCGGCCCGCAACAACCCGTGGCTCGACTGGTCGAACTACGACATCACCTTCTTCGCCGCGTTCGACCAGGTGTCGACCGACGCGTTCGCCAACTCGCTGCACACCGGCTCGCTGTTCGGCGCCACCACATTCATCGAGGCCCGCGGCGGGTACTTCGAGGTCGGCTACGCGTACGCGGCGGACGACGAGGACGTCGGACGCGACTACCACAACCTCGGGCTCTCCTACACCCGGCGGTACCTCGGGCGGGTTTCCAACTCCGTGCGGGCCATCATCAACACGGGCCAGAGCGGCCCCCGCGACCAGCGCACCGCCGACGGCGTACTGCTGCTGATGGAGAACTCGCTGATCACCGAGAACCCGTACTACGTTATCCCCTACGTCAACCTGTTCGCCGGCATCGGCAGTCCCCAGCCGGCCGCCCGCGCGGCCGCGGCCGGCGGCGTGCTGTTCAACACGGGCATCCTGTTCCAGAGCGACGCGCTCACCGGCTACCCCACGCTCGACGCGACCGGCAACAACACGGTGGGCGGGTCGATCGGCCTGGACCTGCTGGGCGCGCCCAACTTCGACCAGCAGCTGATCGTCGAGGCCGCCGCGCTGCACACCTTCGGCGACAAAGCAACACGCAACGCACCCGGCCCGCAGTACGGCCTGGGCCTCCGCTGGCAGCTGCCGATCACCAACGCGTACCTTATCCGCTGCGACGCGATGCACGGCTGGCTGGAGAACTCGCGCGACATCTCAGGCGTACGCGGCGAACTGCGGTGGAAATTCTAAGCGTCCCTACTTAGCCTCTTCTTGGCAAGGCAATCCGCACAGCGGAGCGTGCCGCTCTCTCCCCCGTAGGAGGGAGAGACACAGGATGTGCAGGCCGTGAGAGATTTCGTCCAATCCTCGAGCCGCGCGAGCGAACAACCGCCAAGCCAACCGGCTGCCATGTTCCGGCGTGCGCTGACCGACGCCCTACCTCCGCATCATCTACAATCGGCCGGATGCTCCTCCCTCCACTGCTGCTGCTCCTCACCACCGTCACCACCGTCGGATTGATCGCCGCGTGGGCCGCCACGTCCCGTTGGCACTGGTTCGTGCGGGCGATGCTCTGCCTGGGGGTCGCCGCGCTGCCGCTGCTCATCCCTGCGTATGAGCTGTCAATCGCGGCGATGGCGCTCATGGGAACGGTCGTGGCTGGCGTTCTGGTTTGGAAGTGGCTGAGGCGCCGCGCCGCGGGCGAGCGGCGTCCGTCGCAATTCGCCACGCGCGACCTGCTGCTGGCGGTGATCCCGGTCGCGGCGGTGTGTGCGGTAGTTGTGCAGATGCCGCCGCTCGGCGCCGACCGGTGGTTCGGCATGCTGCTCTCTGGTTGTTTCAGCGGGTTGGTGATTTTGGTGGGGCTGTGGCTGGCCGCCGCGGTTCCCTGGAATCGTTGGGCACGCAGCGTGCTGGCCGCGTTTGCCGGCGTGGCTGCAGTCCTGGTGGCGTCGGGTTGGGGACAATTGCTCACCTCCCTGGCCTATCAGATTGGCTGGCCCGCCGAGTCGCTGCTGCCGTGGGACCGTCAGGACTTGGTCGCGAGTCTCCACTGGCCGGGCGTCGCGGTCGCGTGCGTGCTGCTGGCGGGGTGCCTCGCCTGGGCGGCGCCGCCGTGGCAGGGTGAACGACCGATGCGCGTAGCAATCATCAGCGTCTACGCGATGCTTGGCGTCGTTGTGATCGCCGCGCCGGTCATGGCGCTCTTCCTGTTGGCCAACCCACCTGCCATCCCTCAGCAATCGGCGCCGAATCCCAACGGAATCGAAGACTATAACCGTGCCGTAGCGTTGCTGAACGCCCCGCTTGACGCGGCCGCGTCCGACGCGGAGTCTGGCATCGCCTCACAAGAAGAGATCGACGCGATGGTAGAGCGGCAGGAGCAGCTTTACCGAATCGTTGAAACGGGGCTTGCCAAGGGCGTGCAGCGCGAGTTGTCGTTCCAAGAAGATCCCACCAACTCCAATATTGAGCAGCACCTGGAGCAGTTAAATGGCTATCGCTCGCTGGCCCGATCCCTCTACGCTAGCGCAAGATCTCACACTCCCGGTGATGAGTCGGGCACTGATGCTGATGCGTTTCGATTTGCAGCTCTCGCACAGTACGGGGCCAGCCTGAGTCAGGGTGGGCTACTTGTAGACGCCCTGGTCGCCGCGGCGTGCGGAGGCCAAGGCGCCGAAGGTTTGTACTCAGTGCGTGACGCAACCCCGCCGGATGCGTATCCGAACCTAATCGAGGCGATCAAAGCCGCAGAACAGCGTGCTGATGATCTGCACAACATTACGCTGAGGGAGCAAGTCTGGTCACAGCGGGTCGGTGGCTGGACGACCCGACTACTCAACGTCCTCGGCATCAACTCGGAGCTGCAACGCCCCGCGTACGAGTCCTCGCGTCTGTCGTACCAGCAGTTCCTTGCCTCGCTTCGTCTGCTGCAGATCCAGTACGCGCTGCTGAGCTACCACGATCAGCACGGCGAATGGCCCAGCGAGCTCAAGGCGCTTACTCCCGGCATCCTCGAAACCCTCCCGACCGACCCGTTCGCGCCCGATGGCGGGCCGTTCCGCTACCACCGCGATGCCAACAGCTACCAACTCTACAGCGTGTGGGCCGACGGCCAAGACGACCAAGGCGCCCCTCCCCGCGAGGCGAACGGCGCGGTCTCGTGGAATCCTGAGCTGCGCGGCGATTTGAGCTTGGAAGCGCTGTACGGAGCCCAATCTTACCGCCAGGATGATCCGAACTCTTCCGAATGATCCTCACACCTGCATTACTACTCTTTACTACCCTGACCTCGGTTGGTCTGCTTGCCGCCTGGGCTGCTACCTCCCGCAGACATTGGTTTGTGCGGACACTACTGTTTTTGTGCATCGCCTCGCTGCCGCTCTTGATCCCGGCGTACGAAATGTTCGTCGCCTTCGTGCTGCAGGGGCTGGTGGTCGCGTTCGGCGTCCAGACGTGGCGTTGGCGGCGGCGTGAGTCTGCTGAGGGAAACGGGACACGGTTTGCGTTGCAGGACGCATTGCTGGCGGTGGTTCCGCTGGCTGTACTGACGGCGGCGGCAGTGCGGTTGTCGGCGCTCGACCTGGCTCGTCTAAGCAACGCTGCGATTGTTGGAATCAGTGCCGCAATTTGGATGTTGGCCGGACTCTGGGCGGGAGCAAGAGACTCCAAGCTGTTGCGGCGATTGGCTGCAGCGATACTGCTTGTCGCAGCGGCCTCGGTTCCACTCGTCCTTTACGAACCAATCTTCCCAGCCCTGTTGGAAGCGATTTACTGGGCCACTAGAACGCTCAGCGACATGGTCAGTCGCGCCGCAATGATAGCCAACAGAATGCGCGTGCAGCCCACTTGGGCCGCCATAGGCGTCTTGGCGACACTTTCAGCCTTTGGCGCCTCAAGGCTATCTCGGCGCCTACTAAATCGACCGCGTTTGTGCGTCATGTCGGCCGCGACTGCGATAGCGGCGTTGGCGGTTCTTCCTCTGCTAGTGCTAACTAAGCTCATGCACCCCGATCCTATTCTCCCAGCCACGCAGGAGCAGCGACAAGGTGCCGCACGATTGAATGGGGTGCTTGCGCGTTGGCCCAACTCGCCAATAGTAGACACTCCCACGTTCGACGATGCGTTATACGATGGGTCCATCACCCTGGCGCAACTAGAGTCAGCCGCGGCCGAAGTGCAACCCGCCTACGATGCGTTGCGTGAATCGATTCAGAGAGGTTGCTGCCGGTCACTTACATACACCCAAGCAGACCTCGATCCCAGCTTCCGTCGCAAGGTGCGTTCCCTCTCGCGGGGTCTGCGGTCGCTGGGCTACCTTGCGGAGCGCGAGAACGACGGAAGCCGGGCAATCAAGATCTACTCCGACATGCTCGATTTGGCCAACAGCACCATGAAAAACGGCTTGATCGTTGATAGCCAAGTGGGCGCCTCAATAGGCGGCATCGCCATTAGCGCCATCTATCGGTGTCACCCAAACTACCCGAAAGGGGAAGCGTTGCGCCTGCTGGCTCATCTGAGAGGGCTCGACTCCGATTACGAGGGGGACGCTGCCTTCCTTGCCCGAGAGCTGGTATGGACGCAGCACGCCCTAGGCTGGGAAGGACACCTAACACAGATCCTATGTGATTGGAGTAGTGGTGGAGGAACCTCAACTGAGATAGGGTATTCGTATCTAGTCGCGCACTACCTAGTTGGCCTCCGACTGCTTCAGGTTGAGATTGCCCTCGGGATCTACCGCAGCAAGCACGGTGAGTTCCCGAGTCTACTCTCGGACCTCACACCTGAGATCCTACCGTTCGTCCCCCTTGATCCGTTCGCGGCCGATCTAACGCCAGTCCGGTACCGCAAGAACGGCGACGAGTACTCGGTCTACAGCGTCTGGATTGATCAAATAGACGACGGTGGGGTTTCCCCCACCGATAACTTATACGTTCCTAGTCAATCGGGAGATGCAACCCTCGACGGGCTCTACCCAACCTACAACGAACCGCCGCTTGTACCCGTCGAACCGGATGAAAATGAAAATAGTGAACAATAGTAGGCCGGAACAAGCGACAGCGCCGTTCCGACACGTCAAATCCCAAACGCAGAAATTGCGTTGGAACACGTACCGACCTACTTCCGGCGCGTAACCTAGCGGCTTCCGTCGCCAGTTGCTGAGTGGGTAGAGCAGTGCTTAACGCTGCCCCACGGCTGGCTCGGCCAGTGTAGGTAACCCGCCAGCCAGCGGATCCACATGATAGTTGTGGCACTGCGCGCAGTTGTCGCCGGCGGCGTGGGGCTGGTGGCACGCAGCGCAGGTGGCTTTGCTCATCGGCCGGAAGTGGCTGACGAAGTCTTGCGGGTTGCTCGACGCGTACGCCGCCGATGAGTTGGCCGACTCGTCGAGTTGGTGGCACGCGGTGCAGTCGGACAGCTCGCTCACGGTCACGTGCGGGCCGTGGTTGAAGCGGGTGAAGCCGCGTGGCTGCTGCGAGGCGTCGTAGGGCGCCCAGTTGACCACCACGCCGCCGGCCGGGTTGCGTTCGACGCTGTGGCAGGTGAGGCACTGGCCGGGCGATTCGGGCCGGGCGAGCTCGGCCCGCGCCGCCTCGCGTACGAGCCGGTGGTCGTCGCCCAGGGAAACGGCAAGCTCGATCCAGCCGGTCAGCAGCGGGTCCGCGTGGCCCTGCGGCCGGTAGTTCAGGCTCAGGGCCAGGTCGCTGACGAACCAGCCGCCGGCGGGCAGCTTGGCCGCCTCTTCGCTGGGCGTGGCGCCCGACGACTCGGCGGCCTGCGAGAACCAGTCGCGCCGCGCGCGGTCGACCAGGTCGACCGGCAGGCCCGCGAGCAGCGTGACCCGCTGGTCGGCGGTCAGCGGGCGGCCGGAGATGGTCTCGATGCGGTCGATCAACGCCTGCTGGCCTTCGGCGTCGACCCGTGTGAGGAGTTGCTTGATGGCGTCGACTACCGCCGCGGCGTGGCGGACGTCCTCGGCGGAGTCCGGGTCGATGTCAAAGAAGCTGAACCCGGGGCCGTACTTCTGGAGCAGCGACCCGAGGGCAGGGTTGTCGGCCAGCAGCAGCTTGAGCGCGGCGGGCAGGTCGCCGTCGAAGTCGCCGGTGGCTTGCTCCGGCCAGTTGTCGACCGGGACGCCGTGGTCGGCCATCGCGTCCAGGTCGAGCGAGAGCAACGAAACCATCGGCAGGCCGGCGCCGCTGCTGGCGGCGATGCCGCTGTCGTGGCACGAGGCGCAGGCCGCCTGGTAGTCGGCCAGCACGAGCGTGTGGCCGTCGGGCGACTCGAGGTGGCAGGCGCGGCAATCAAACGCCTGCTTTGATTCGACGTGATGCTTGGACTGGTGCGAGACGTGGTCGAACGCGATCCGTGTGCGGCGCTCGTACGGCCAGGCGCCGAAGTCGGGGTGGCTACCGGCGAAGCTGTCGTACTGTTGTTGATGGCACGACTGGCAGCGGCCGCTGGAGATGGCGGTCAGGTCGAACATGGCGCCGTGGTGCTCGCGGTGGCAGGCCGAGCATTCGACCGTCAGGCCGCCGGCCGCCTGGCCGCTGACCAACGCGAGCGTCTTCTCTGGCAGGCTGTGGGCCAGCAGGGCCGAGCCGGTGGGGATCTGCTGCTCGTGGCACTTCATGCACAGGTCAGACTGCGAGGGGCCTTCGGCGTGGGCGCCGGTGAGAGCGCCCACCGCCATGAGCAGCATCGGCCGGTCCTGGTCGACGTGGCAGGCGGCGCAGCGGCCCGCCCAGTCGCCCCGGGCGAGCAATTGGGCGTGCGGTTGGGTCAACGGCCCGGGCGCGAGCACCTCGGTCCGCAGCGGCGAGGCGATCAACATCGCCAGCAGCCCAGCGGCCAGCAGCGCGGCGCCCCAGGCGATGCGGCCCCGGTGCACGCGGAGGCTCGCGCGGGGCGCGCACTTGTTCACGCGGCAGCACTTGCCGTCGGGCGTGGGCCCGGCGTCGCCGGCGCCGTGCTGGTCGTCAAGGTCGCAGGGGCCGCCCCGGGTTGCGGGGCGGTTGCACCGCCAGCGGTCGCCCTGCTTGACGGGCTGGCACTCGGCCAGCTCGGGGCAGGCGCCCTTGGGCGTAGGCCCAAAGGGGCAGGCGCAGCCCTCGTCCGCCAGGCCGCAGACCCAGCGCTGGTTGGGGCGGTCGTACTCGCCGCCGGCAAAGTCCTCGAAGAGTCTTCTCACCGCGGTCCCCCCCGCATGGCGAGCGCGACCACACCGTGCAGCGTGGCGAAGGCGATCAGCGTGTACGTGAGCGCGATGTGCAGGAACAGCCAACCCTTGAGCAGTCCCTGCCGCGCCTGGTGGAAGTCGAGGTCGTCCTTTTTGCGGATGATGGCGAACAGCTTCTCGCTGGCGGCCTCCTCGGCCTCGGTGAGGAACCGCCGCAGGTCGGTCAGCTCGGCCATCACGCGCCGCCGCACGGCGCTCGAGGGACGCACGAAGTACGCGGCGCCGCGGGGCGCGGCGAGGTAGTTGTCAACGCGGTCGGAATAGAACTCGGCCAGTGTCGTGACGCCGGTCTGCGACACGCACTGCAGCACCGCCGCGCGGGACCGCCGCAGCAGGTCGCTCCGCAGGCGGGGGATCCGCTCCCACACGAACTGCTCCGACGTGCGGGCGAGTTGCTTGGGGATGGTGCGGGTCAGGTACAGGCCCCACACGCCGCTGCCGACCGTGGCGGCGTAGAGGGCGAAGAGGGCTGTCTCGAAGTAGCCGTTGGGCTGCCGCCAACTGATGTGCGTGCCGAGCAAGAACACGCTCGTGACGCCCACGTACAGGTGCAGCTGCAGCCACACGCGACTGCTGCCCAGCGGCAGGCCGGGCAGCTTCTTGCGGAGGTTGTACGCGGCCAGGAATACCACCATGCCGTACAGCACGTAGCCGCTTTGGTACGCGGTCGCCCCGAGCGAGGCGTCCACCCACCACAGCCACGCCCACAGCGCAGCGACCAGCGTCAGCGCGGCGGCGCTGTAGCGGAGTCGGCGGCGGGCGAAGGCGTTCATGTCGGTCAGGCTGTCCCGCCGGAGGGAGCAGCAGGCGTGTCGGCGCCGAGGAACTCCGCCAGCGGCGCGCCGGCCGCGACGCTCACCCGCGTGAGCGCGTCGTGGGGGCAGGCGTGCTGGCACGCGGGGCCGGTCGGTTGGTCGCCGCAGAGGTCGCACTTGGTCGCCTTGATGATCGGCAGCCCGGCGTCGTCCGACAGGACCGCGCCAGCGGGCGTGCGGGCCTCGACCATGCGGATGTTGTGGTACGGGCAGCTGTTGGCGCAGGTCGAGCAGCCGATGCAGGTAGGGTCGTTGATCTTTACGACGCCCGACTCCAGGTCGCGGTGGATGGCGCCGGTCGGGCAGCCGATCATACAGACCGGGTCGACGCAGTGCATGCACGCGTTGGCGTACTGGAAGTGGTCGTGGATCGGACCCTGCCGCACGAAGCGGGGGTTGCCGTCGTGCGTGGCGGCGCACGCGCGGACGCAGTCGTCGCAGCGGGTGCAGCGGTCCAGGTCGATGACCATGGTCTGCTCGCCATTGACTAGCCGGCGGTCGACCAGGAAGTCGAGCGTGCGGGCCGGCAGACCGGTCTCGGCCGCGCAGTGCTGACGCTCGTACTGCTTGACGAGCGCGTCGAGCTCCTCGGCCGGCAGCGCGGGGGCGATCACTTCTTGGAACACCCGCGTGGGGATCAGGAGCACATCCAGGTAGCCCACCGCGCGGAGCGACAGCGGCAGCGTCGGCGTCTGGCCGGTCCGCACGCCGTGGGCCAACGCGCAGGCGCCGAAGACGGCGCCCTTGCCAATGTACAAAACGGTCTGGTGGCCGTCCCCGCGGCGCTGGCTCACCCGCCCGAAGCCCGAACGCAGCAGCAGCAGGCCCTCGGGCAGGGTCCCCTCCTCGGCCACCACAGGCTCACGTTCGACGCGGGCGAACAGGTCCCCGGGCTTCTCGGCGAGCAGCTCGCTGTGCCAGTCGAAGGCGCCGTGCGTTACGAACTGCGTGGCGTTGGCGACCTCCGCCAGCTGCTCCTCGCTGAGGTGCGCGAGCAGCGGCGTCTCGCGGAGGTGCACCCGCAGGCTGTTCTCGCGGTACGCCCGTTCGACGTGCCGCTTCATCTCCGGCGAGTACCGCATCAGGTCGCGGAGGCCCTGCCAGCGGATCTCCAGCACCACCGAGTCCGACTCGGCGAACACCGACGCGGACCGCGGGCTGCGGGTCAGTGCGCCGAGCTCGCCGAACACCTCGCCCGGCTGGATCGGCAAGGTGTAGCAGTCGCTGATCACCCGCGGGATGTCCTGCAGGAAGAAGGTGGGGTGGTCGCCCGAGCCACGCACGCCGAGCCGGCGGGCGGAGCGTTCGCCGCGGGGGCGGCTGCGGACCTCGCGGGCGAGCGGGGCGTTCCACAGCCGCGCGACGGCGCGGGCCAGGCGGCCGCTCTTCTTCTGCGGCGCGTTGTCGGCGACCTCCTCGAGCGCGTCGAGGGCGATGCGGCCGGCGCCGTGCAGCATCAGGTAGGCGCTGTCGCCGTACTCGCCCTCGCGGATGATGAGGTCGCCCTGCTTGAAGTTGAGCACCCGTGTATCGTTAGCCAGCAGCGACCGCAGCGGCAGCCGGTCGGGGAACGCGGCGTGGTCCATCGCCCGGAACGGCGGCACGCCCAGCAGCCGGTCGACCACGCGGTCGTCCATGGCGCGGTCAAAGGGCTCGTCCCAGCGTTGCGGTCGGGTGATGGCTTGCGTGGTGACCAAGCTGATTAAAACACAGGGGACACGGGGGACACAGAGCGAGAGTCTACGAATTTCGCTGTTGATAACTCCGTGCTCTCTGTGACCTCTGTGGTGAACTAAGGGTGTGGGTGTAAGTCGGTTAGTTCTTGTACTGGCCCGGCGGCGGCAGTAGTGGGTCGATGGCGCCCAGCGTCGCGCCGTCGGCGGTCCGTGAGAACTCCTGCGCGACTCGGCCAACCCGGTCGGCCGCTTGTACGATGGCCTCGCTGTTGTCGAGCGTGAGCTGCAAGTCGGACACCGCGTCGAGCGCCTTGGCGAGCAGCCGGTCGTCCAGTCGGCGTTGGGCTTCCCACAGCCGCTGCTTGACCCGCGCGGCACGGGCGGCGGCGGTTTGGCCGAAGGTCGAGGCGGTGGTTGCTTTGGCCGCAGCGCGGAGGCTCATCTCCAGGTCGGCCATGGCGCCCACCAGGTACATCACGCGGAGCCGCTCGACGCTGCTGGGGGCGTTGGTGTGGCCGTCGGTGCGTTGGAAGTTGTGCCGCACCATGCCCTGCGACCAGCTCACCAGCTCGAAGCCCTGACTGCCGGCGTTGTGCCCGCCGACGTTCACCAGCTGCTCGTCGGGCGTGGTGTGGCAACCCAGGCACTGGCGAGCAATCAGGTAGATGTCCGATGGGTTGTTCATGCCGGCGGCGACGCTCGCCTCGCGGCGATGCTGCTTGTGCTGCGGGCTCTCCGACGACTTGGTGGCGTTAGGACCGCCGTAGTCGGCGTGCAGATTCACCCAGTCGGCCGCCGCGCCGTGGCACGACTCGCAGCTCACGCCGGCAACCACCCGCACGCGGCCGGGCCGCTGCTCCTGCTGCGTGTAGTGGCAGCGGACGCAGGTGTCGTTCCGCTTGACCGACCGCAGCCCAAGCTTATCGGCGATCTCCTTGGCCTCCGGCTTGCGGTGCAGCACGTCGAAGGTGCGGTAGTGGGGCGTCAGCCGCCACTGGTTGATCTCCTGCTGATGGCACTTTGCGCACGCGTCGTCGCCGAGCACCTTGGCAGGGTCGCACCGGGGAAGCTCTGTGGTTTCCTGAGCTTGCACGCCGCCGCAAACAAGCGACACCACCAGCAGGCAAGAACACGCGCAGCGCAGTTCCGGCCCGCGAGCCGTGTGACTCGTAGCCCCCGGCTCTGCCGGGGGATGGCGCCGGGCTGGATCCGCTGCTTCAAACGATCCCCCGGCAGAGCCGAGGGCTACGGGCAACCAGCTAGGCGGTTTGGCCATTTGTTTTGCTGACGGCATTCGCAAATTCTCACTCATGAATCGTCTTACGCGTCCACCACCAACGGGCCGTCGGGGACGCTCACGCAGGCCAGGCAGTGGCCTTCTGGCGGGGTGGCGCCCGGGGTGCGCAGCGTAGCGACGCTGCCCGAGAGCACTTTCACCGCGCACTGGCCGCAGTTGCCCGCCCGGCAGCCGGACTCCACCGGCACGCCGTTCTTGACCGCGACGTCCAGCAGCGAATCGTCGCCCGCCTGCCAGACGAACTCCTTGCCCTGCCGCTCGAACCGGACCGGCTCGCCGATCGCCTCGGCGGCCGGGTTGCGTTGACTCGGCAGCCGCACGCTGGCCGGGCCGAACGCCTCGAAGTGGATCTGGTCGTCAGGCACGCCCCACTCCAGCAACCCCGGCACGAGCGCCTGCATCAGCGCCGGCGGGCCGCACAGGTAGAACGGGAAGTTGCACGAGGGGAGCACCGAACGCAGGTAGTCCACGGTGATGCGACCCTGGTGCTGGAAGTCGTGCTGGTCCACATCGTTTTGGTCCGGGCGGGAGTAGACGCAGAACAGCCGCAGGCTGGGGAGCGACTCGGCCAGCCGACGCAGGTGCTCTCGGAAGGGGAACTCCCGGCGGTTGCGCACCCCGGCGAACAGGTAGACCTCGCGACCGGGGTTCGCCTGCGCGACGGTGTTGGCCATGCTGACCATCGGCGTCAGCCCGATGCCGCCGCCGATCAGCACGATCGGGCCGGGCTGGCCGGCGGACAGGTAGAACGGCCCGCGGGGCGCCTCGCACGGGATGACATCGCCGGTGCGGATGTGGTCGTGCAGGAAGTTGCTGCCGATGCCCGGCGGCAGCTCGGGCTCATCGCTCGGCGGGCCTTGTCGCTTGATGGTGCAGCGGTAGTACTCCTCGCGCGGCCGGTCGGACAGCGAGTAGCACCGCACCACCGGCTTGCCGCCGGCCGAGCACGGCACGTGCAGCGTGAGGTACTGGCCGGGCAGGAAGGCGGGCAGCGGACGCCCGTCGGTTGACGCCAGGTAGAACGACTTCACGCCGTCGCACTCGTCCACCACCGCCGCCACCCTCAGCGGGCGGACGCCCTGCCAGGCGAGCGCGTGGTTCAGGTTCGCCCGGGCGCGTTCGGCGGCGGCTTCTACCTGGGCGCGGAACGCCAAGTGGCTTTCGCGCCGCCGCAGCCGGATTCCGGCGCGGCGTTTCCAGAGCGAGGCCGCCATCCCCCCTCCCCCCACCAGCACCAGCGCGCACGAGGCGGCGCCGGCGGCAAACAGCAGCGGGTGGAAGGATGCGTCCATGCGTCCCCAACGGTGCGTGCGGAACCGGTGGACACACCACCGGCCACGATAGCATTGGCAAGACGGGCATTATTCAGCAAGCTGGAGAAGCCGTCCATAACAGTGCCGAGGGCGGTGCTAGCACTTGGCGTTCGTTCTATAGCTCGGCGGTCCCCGCCGAGAACCAACCCGCTCTCACGGTGGAGACCACCGTGCCACTATGGAATCCGCCCCGCCCATCCGCGAGATCTTCGACCGCCTGCTTGCGGCCTACGGCCCGCAGGGCTGGTGGCCGGCGGAGACGGCGTTCGAGGTGATCGTCGGCGCGGTGCTGGTGCAGAACACCCGCTGGGAAAACGTCGAGCGGGCGATCGCCGGCATCAAGTCCGCCGGGGTGCTGGACCCGCACGCGCTGCACCGGCTGTCGGCCGAGGAGTTGCAAGAGCTGATCCGCCCCGCGGGCGTGTTCCGGGTGAAGGCGAAGCGTCTGGCGGCCGTGCTCACCTACCTGGTCGAAGAGCACAACGGCGACACCGCGTCGCTGGCGCAGACGCCGTCCGGCCAGCTGCGGCGAGAACTGCTCGCCCTGCACGGCGTCGGCCCGGAGACCGCCGACTCGATCCTGCTGTACGCCGCCGAGCACCCCAGCTTCGTCATCGACGCCTACACCCGCCGCGTGCTGGAGCGGCACGGGTGGGCCGAGCCGACCGCCAGCTACGACCAGCTTCAGCGGCTCTTCGAGACCGCCCTGCCCCGCGACGCGCCGCTGTTCAACGAGTACCACGCATTGATTGTTGAAGTCGGCAAGCGGCACTGCCGGCGGACCCCCAAGTGCGAGGGCTGCCCGCTGGAGTGCCTGCTGCCCGACAGCCGGCCGGCAAACTAGCGGCACGGCCCCGGCGCGCTGCCATCGCGATCCCGCCGACGGTATCATGGGGCTTCACGTGATCCGCGCCACGCAGCCTCATCCACATCGGGAGTTCCCCCGTGAAGCACTGCCTCCGATTCGCGCTCTTCCTGACGCTGCTCTGCACTACCTCAATCGCCTGGGCGGCGGAACCGTACCAGCCCACCTGGGAGTCGCTACGCCGACACACGCCCGCGCCCGAGTGGTTCCGCGACGCCAAGTTCGGCATCTACTTCCACTGGGGCGTGTACAGCGTGCCCGCGCACGGGAGCGAGTGGTACCCGCGCAACATGCACCAGCGTGACAACGGCGTCTACCGCCACCACCGCGAGACCTACGGCGAACCGACCGAGTTCGCCTACGACGCTTTCGTGCCGAAGTTCCGCGCCGAGCACTTCGACGCCGACGAGTGGGTCGACCTGTTCCAGCGGGCGGGCGCCAAGTTCGTAGGCCCGGTCGCCGAGCACCACGACGGCTTCGCCATGTGGGACAGCGCCGTCACGCCGTGGAACGCCGCCGACCGCGGCCCGCAGCGCGACATCATGGGCGAGATCGCCGCCGCGGCCCGCAAACGCGACCTAAAGGTCGTGGCCACCTTCCACCACGCCCGGAACAACCTGTGGCAGAAGCAACCATCAGATCCGAGCAGCTGGACCGGCCACTACGACGGCGCCAAGCGCGACTTCCCCGCGTTGCTCGACGACCCGGACCGCGCGCTGCTGTATGGGTACATGCCCCGCGACCAGTTCCTCGGCATGTGGCTGGCTAAGCTGACCGAGGTGATCGACAACTACAGCCCCGACCTGATCTGGTTCGACAGCTGGCTCGACGAGATCCCCGACCAGCAGAAGATGCGGTTCCTGGCCCACTACTTCAACCAGGCGGACGAGGAGGGTCAGCAGGTGCTGGTCACGTACAAGCAGCAGGACCTGCCGCAGGACGTCGGCGTGCTGGACCTGGAGAAGGGCGGCATGGGCGATCTGACCGAGTTCACCTGGCTCACCGACGACACCATCAGCCTCGGCAGCTGGTGCTACACCGACAACCTCCGCGTGAAGGACGCCCGGGTCGTGCTCCACAGCCTGATCGACATCGTCAGCAAGAACGGCCAGCTGCTGCTGAACGTCTCGCCGCGGGCGGACGGCGTCATCCCGGACAACCAGCAGAAGGTGCTGCTCGAGCTGGGCGCGTGGCTCGACAAGTACGGCGAGGCGATCTACAACACCCGCCCGTTCAGGACCTACGGCCACGGCCCCACCACCGCCGGCAAGGGCCACTTCGGCGGCATCGCGTTGGACAAGGGCTACACCGCCAACGACGTCCGCTACACGCAGAACGGCGACCATGTGTACGCGGTCGTCATGGGCTGGCCCGGCGCCGGCGCGGCCACGCTGCTGGAGGGCTTTGCCGCCGACGGCGCCGATCAGCCCAACGTGGCCAGCGTCACCCTGCTCGGCTCCGACGCGCCGATCGAGTTCGAGCAGTCAGCGAAAGGCGTCCGCGTGACGGCGCCGGACACGGCGCCGAATGAGCTGGCCATCGTCTACAAGGTCACCGTTGAAACCCTGCAGTGAGTCTATCACAAGCCAATTCGGCAGTTTTCAGTTCACCTGCCGCGTTGGCGAAAGGCATAGCGGATCCCGTCACAGTCATTGACCGCCCGTTATTTGGTACAATGAACCCTCGCATCGGCCAATGTAAAGATTGCGAAAACCGGATCGTTGAATCTCATCCTGCATCGCGGACGACTACACCTAAGAAGGCGACCTAATGAATCGACAAGTTCTTATTCTCACCACTACTCTCTACTTCTTGTCCTTTAGTTCGACTAACGCAGTTACACTCGATTGGATCAAACAAATCGGCTCCGCTGGGCGAGATGATAGTTGGGGCACCAGCGCAGATGGGCTAGGCAACGTCTACATATCGGGGTACACGGAGGGCGATCTAGGCGGGCCCAACGCTGGAATTAGCGATGCGTTTGTCAGCAAGTTTAACAGTGCGGGCGATTTACTCTGGACTCGTCAACTGGGTTCAATAGCCAACGACTACAGTCGTGGAGTGAGCGCGGATGGCCTAGGAAACGTTTATGTCTCGGGTCACACACGCGGGGATCTAGGAGGCGTCAACGCGGGTAGCTACGACGTATTCCTGAGTAAATTCGATTCGGCGGGCAACCTCCTGTGGACTGAGCAACTCGGCTCAAACGCTAGCGACGAAGACTGGGGCGTGACGGCTGATCGCCTTGGTGGAGTCTACGTCTCCGGCTCTACGGCTGGGGCCCTCGGGGCCGAAAACTTTGGTTCATACGATGGATTCGTAAGCAAGTACGACTCCGACGGTAAACTTCTCTGGACCGAGCAAATCGGCTTGTCACGAATAGATCAGAGCTTTGGCGTCAGCTCTGATGGGCTCGGGAATGTCTACATATCGGGATTTACGTTTGGATCACTCGGTGGAGCAAATGCTGGCCAGACTGACGCATTTGTGAGCAAGTATGATGCATCAGGAAACCGCCTTTGGGTCCAGCAACTCGGCACAGTTGGATTGGATGAGAGCAATAGTGTAAGCGTCGACGGACTTGGAAACGTCTATATCTCTGGATCGACCGAAGGCGACCTTGGCGGGATGCATGCTGGAGGAACCAGAGACGTCTTCTTGAGCAAGCTAGACCAAGCGGGAAACTTGCTCTGGACAAGACAACTCGGCACTTCGCGGCTCGATGTAAACGGCGGAGTAAGTGCAGACAGATTTGGAAACGTCTATCTCTCTGGACATACTTCGGGCGACCTCGCAAACGCTAACGCAGGCCCGTCCGATGCCTTCTTGGCGAAGTACGACGACGAGGGGAATCTAGTGTGGACGGAGCAATTCGGCACGACAAGAATCGATTCCGGCTTCAGGGTCAGCGTGGATGGTTTTGGAGGCGTTTACTTGTCGGGACGCACTGACGGCTCTCTTAGCGGACCCAACGCGGGCAGTAGCGACGCCTTCTTAGCAAAGTTTTCTGACCCTGTTCCCGAACCCCATTCAGTGCTGTTAGGGGTATTCGCCTGCGTCAGCCTAACTCTACCAATAAGGGGAAAGCGGGGAGCACGACAGAAACAGACGTTCAACAAGCTCGGCTAACCCCGAGAGTTTCACAGCTCAGGTCCAACTTCGACACAAAGGCCACTCTCTTACTTACCCGAGCAACGACTGAAGAATCGCCTCGCCGCTCTCCATCGTTCGGCGATAAAGGCAGACGGCACATGCGCTGCGGTGCAGGCCAGAGCCGTGGGCCCACAGGTCGATGCTCAGAATGGCGTACCGAGGCTTCCTGCTCATCTAATCCCGGTAGAGGGGCCAGAGCGATGCTCAGCTCTCCTTCTCTTCCTGGTGCTACCTGGCATCTGACAACTGCCGCAACAGTTCCTCGCCGTCACCGCCCTGGTAGTACTGATCCTTAACGCGAAAGAGCACATCATCGCCTGCGGAGAACATCACGCGTACAGTTTCCGTGGCGGTTACGATTTCAACCCATCCCGAAATCTCCCAAGGCACCGGCTCTGGATCCGCCGCAGATGGAAGGAACGCGTCGACGACGCCGTGCCACCGGTTGCGCGGGATATCAATCCACACGGTGTCGGGGCCGTCCACACTCTCGATCCGTGCCCGCACCTCTGTGAACTCGGAAACGGGGGAAATGGATCCACGCCGGCCACCAGGGGATCGACCTGCGGAGGGTTGGGCCGCTGAGTGCATCCATCGCAGCTGACAATAACTGCCAGCGCGAAAAGTACGCCACAGAGTCGCAGACGGAGCTGCATGCAATCGATCCCGAAGAGAGAATAGCCGTTTACCCCCGGTTCGCTACACAACTCGCCACGATCCGGATCTCGTCATACCCGACGTCGCCACCGAGGTGCTCGTAGATCGGCTTGAGCCGGCCGAGGCCGACCTGCTCGATGGCGTCCTCGATCCGCAGGGCCAGGCCCCGCTCGACCCAGGGCGTCGGGTCGGTAATCTGCTCGTGCTGGAGGTACTGGTTCAGGTAGCCCACGACCGTGGAGTTCGCCTTGGCTAAGTGGGCGGCGGTCTCTTCGATGCTGAGGCCCTCGCGGAAGTGCCGGAAGGCGGCCACGGCGGGCAGCGAGGGGCTGTCGTCTTCGGACGCAGCGTAGCGGGCGGCGACCGTGGGCGCAGGGTCGGCGGGCGCGACGTCGTTGGCGCGGCAGTAGTCGGCGATGGCGTCGACAAATAGCTTGCCGAAGTCTTCGAGCTTTTTCGCCCCGACGCCCTTCACGTTGGAGAACGCGTCGAGCGTCGCAGGCCGCAGCCGGGCCATGTCACGCAGCGCGGTGTCGCCGAACACGATGTAGGCCGGCACGCCCCGCTCGGCGGCCTGCTCGCCGCGGAGGGTGCGGAGCTTCTCGAACAGCTTGCGGTCGACCCCCTCCCAGTCGTCGCCGCTGGCTTTCTTCTTCTGCCGCGCGGCGGGCGCCGACGGGCGGAGCAGGCGGGGCTGGGCGTCGCCCTTGAGGAGCTGCAGGCCGGTCTCGGTGATCTGCAGCACGTCGTACTCGCCCTCCTTCTGCAGGTAGCCCTGGCCGACCAGCTGCTCGATCCAGTCGCGGATCACCGGCGGCTTATACTCCTTCAGCAGGCCGTAGGTGCTCAGGCGGTCGTGCCCGGAGCTGAGGATCCGCGCCTCGCCCGAACCGGCGAGCACCTTGGACGTGTAGTCGCCGCCGAACCGCTGGTCGAGCCGCGCTACGCAGCTCACGATCTTCTGGGCGAGGACCAGCGGCTCGTCGACCGTTTCCAGCTCCGCCAGGCAGACGTCGCACGCGCCGCAGTTGTCCTTCTCGTAGGCCTGGCCGAAGAATTCCACCAGCGACTTGTGCCGGCACGTGACGCTGTTGGCGTAGTCGCACATGTGGTTGAGGGCCTGCATCGCCGAGTTGAACGACTGCTGGTCGTCCGACGAGGCGAGCATCCGCCGCCAGGTGTTGGCGTCGCCCGGGCTGAAGAGCAGCAGGCAGTCGGACTTCAGCCCGTCGCGGCCGGCGCGGCCGCTCTCCTGCTGGTAGTGCTCGACCGACTTCGGCAGCCCGGTGTGCGCGACGAACCGCACGTCGGGCTTGTCGATGCCCATGCCGAACGCCACGGTGGCCACGATCACCTGCACCCGGTCCTCGATGAAGTCCTCCTGGTTGCGGTGGCGCTCCTGGTCGGACAGGCCGGCGTGGTACGGCGCGGCGTGAACGCCCAGCCCGCGGAGCGCCTCGGCGGTGCGCTCCACCTCCTTGCGGCTGATGCAGTACACGATGCCCGACTCGCCGCGGTGGCGGTCGACCAGGTCGGTAATCTGCTTGAGCTTCTGGTTCGCCCGACGGACGCGGTACACCAGGTTGGGGCGGTCGAACGAGCCGACCAGCATGGCCGGGTCGCGCAGCTCGAGCTGCGACGCAATATCCTGCCGCACCTTTTCCGACGCGGTCGCCGTGTAGGCGTGCATCGACACCTGCGGCAGCGCCTCGCGCAGCACCTTCAGCCCCCGGTACTCCGGGCGGAAGTCGTGCCCCCAGGCGCTGATGCAGTGGGCCTCGTCGATCGCGACGAACGACACGTTCAGCTGCGTGAGGAATGTGAGCGTGCCGTCGAGCAACAACCGTTCGGGCGCGGCGTACAGCAGCTTGATCTCGCCCTCGCGGAGCCGCTGGGTGATGTCGCGTTTCTCTTCGGTCGACAGCGTGCTGTTGAGCGCCGCGGCGGGGATGCCGCACGCGGTTAGCGCGTCGACCTGGTCCTTCATCAGCGAGATCAGCGGCGACACCACCACCGCCACCCCGTCGCGGCACGCGGCCGGCGCCTGGTAGCAGAGCGACTTGCCCCCGCCGGTCGGCAGCACCACGACGCTGTCGCGGCCGGTCATGCCGCACTCCATCGCCTCCCGCTGCAGCGGGCGGAAGGAGTCGTAGCCCCAGTAGCTGAGGAGCGCCTCGGCGAGTTGCTCGGTGTGTTCGGTCGCTTCCTGCATCGACGTAAAGAGACTCGTTCGTTCTAGTGGGGCTAAGTCGACCGTGGTGATGGCTGAAGGATTTCGACGACGTTCATCTCCCTCCCCGGCAGGGGAAGGATCTAGGGAGGGGGTTGATTGTCCGCTAGCAACCGTCGACCCGTGACTAAGAAGCCGGTGCACTGCTCAGTACAGGACCACTGTCCCTGACAGACACCCGAGCCCCCTCCCCTAGCCCCTCCCCCGGCAAGGGAGGGAAAAGTTGTTTACTCCTCTGCATGCGGCAGCGTGTCGGGCGTGACCCACACCGGTGTGGTCACGCGCAGCGGCGTGGGGGCGCCGATGTCGAACTCCGCCTGCACGAAGCTGGCCCGCCACCCCTTGCCGGGCGCGTCGAGCTCGACGAACGCCTGACGATTGTCGTCGACCTCCAGCGGCTGCGGCTGGTAGGCGTCGCATATGACCGGTTTGCGGAAGTCGCGGGCGTCGGGGTTCTCGGCCTGGAACAGGGTCAGCCGTTTCGGCTCCGCCGAGCAGCTCACGCAGACCTGCCCGTCGGCGTCGCGGCGCCAGTCGATCGACGGCCGCTCGACGCCGTGCACCACGCTGTGGTGGAACGCCACCAGCGTGTCCAGCGCGTTGGAGCCCTTGAGCGAGTGCCCGGCGTTGGGCACGTAGCACAGGTGCTTCTCGCCCGGCAGGTCGTCAAAGTAGAACTCGGACGAGTCCGGCAGGAAGAACTCGTCGCCCGTGGCGTTGATCACACACTTGGGCATGGTGAACCGATCGCGGTACTCGTACGGGTCGACCAGGCTGAGGATCTCCCGCCCGCGGTCCTCCAGGAACAGCCCGGCCAGGCCCTGCTCCTCGTAGTCGCGCAGAGCGGGCGACCAGCCGCCGTAGGCGGCGTGGTGGCGACGCATCGACTCGTCGACATTGAGCACGTCGATCACGATCGGCGCGATGGCCGCCACGCGGGGGTCGACCGCGGCGGTCAGCCAGGTGGTCCAGCCCCGCTTCGACGCGCCCGCCACGACGAACCGCTCGACCGGCAGCTCGGGCGCCTCTTGCTGCAGGATCTCCTGCACGGCGTCCATCGCGCGGACGGCCGACTTGGCCATCGGCAGCTGGGCGATCCAGGTCGGGTCTTTGGTCTCGAGGTACTTGTTCCAGGAGCGCGCCAGCAGACCGTCCTCCGTGCGGGGGACGCCGTCGCCGCCGATCTCGAGCGGCTGGTTCGGGACCATGCCCAGCTCGACCACGATGCTGCCGGTCGCCAGGGCCACGGTGCGGGTGTGCCCGCTGGCGCCGTCGGGAAGTTCGCCGCCGTTGCGTCCGCCGGAGATGAACAGCATGGCCGTCTTGGGATCGGCGCCCCGCGGGATGACGATCGTCATCGCGTGCTTCCAGACGCTCTGGCTGACCTCGTCGGGGCTGCGCCAGGCCTGTGAGGTCAGCTCGGCGATCAGCTCGACGCCGGCCGCGTGCTCGTTCCGCTCAACCAGCCGCCACCCGTACTCGGGGTCCGGCAGCTCGACGTAACGATCGAGGGCCGTGGTCTGGCGGGCGGTGGTTGGGGCGGCGGTGGTCATGGCTGGCTCGGCCCAGGCGGCCTGCGGCGGCAGGGCGGAAAGGGCGGCCGCCAGACTGGCGGCTGCCCACCGGGCGGTGCGGAGGGTCGTGTAGGTCATGGTTCCGGCTTTCGGGTTGGGGCCCACCCCCGGGTTACGAGAATACCGGACCCAAACGGCGGTCGCCAGCCGCGGCGTCGGCCTGCCAGAGCGGCGGGCAATGCGGTATCATCGCGGTTTGCGAGCGGCCTGCCGAAACGGACGCGACCCCCACCGCTGCTATCACCCGCCCGGGTGACCGCCCACCCAATCCCCTGCTTCTATGAAAACGAACGAACTCCGCGAGAAGTACCTCGAATTCTTCGAGTCCAAGGGCCACACCCGCGTCGCGTCGGACGTGCTGGTGCCGACCTGGGACCCCAGCGTGCTGTTCACGCCGGCGGGCATGAACCAGTTCAAGGACCACTTCCTGGGGAAGGTGAAGCTGGACTACACACGCGCCACCACCTGCCAGAAGTGCATGCGGACGGGCGACATCGACAACGTGGGCCGCACGCCCCGGCACCACACCTTCTTCGAGATGCTGGGCAATTTCAGCTTCGGCGACTACTTCAAGCGGGACGCGATCCACTGGGCGTGGGAGTTCCTGACCGACAAGAAGTGGCTCGGCCTGTCGCCGGACACGCTGAGCGTCACGGTCTACAAGGACGACCAAGAGGCGGCCGACATCTGGAACCAGGAGATCGGCCTGCCGACCGCGCGGATCTCGTTCGAGGAGGAGGACGAGAACTTCTGGCCCGCCAGCGCCCCCAGCCAGGGCCCCGACGGCGTCTGCGGCCCGTGCAGCGAGATCTACTACACCGCCCCCGGCCGCGAGGAGCTGGAGATCTGGAACCTAGTGTTCACGCAGTTCAACCGCGTGGGCGACCCGCCGGACAACCTGCGGCCGCTGCCCAGCAAGAACATCGACACCGGCATGGGCCTGGAGCGGACCGCCGCCGCGCTGCAGGACGTCGAGACCAACTTCCACATCGACACCCTGCTGCCGATCGTCCACTCCGCCGCCGAGGTGTGCGGCGTCAAGTACCAGTACGAGGGCGAGGACGGCCGCCGGCTGCGGCGGATCACCGACCACGTGCGGGCCTGCACCTTCGCCGTGCACGAGAACGTCTACCCCGGCCCGAACAAGGAGAAGTACGTCGTCAAACGGCTGCTCCGCCGCGCTGTGCTGGACGGGCACCAGCTCGGCATGCGCGAGCCGTTCCTGTGCCGGCTGGTGCCGGCGGTGGTTGACGCCATGGCCAGCGCCTACCCCGAGCTGAAAGAGACCACCAAGCGGGTCAGCGACGTGATCGCCAAGGAAGAGGCCAACTTCTTCGGCACCATCGATGGCGGCCTCAGCCGCATCGAGAGCGTGTTCGACGAGATGCGGCGTGACAACCGCCTCAAGGTCGACGGCGGCGTGGCGGCCGACCTGTACCAGACCTACGGCGTGCCGCCCGAGCTGTTCGAGTCGCTCGCCGCCGAGCACAACCTGGCGTTCGACTGGCCCGGCTACGAAAAGGCGATGGACGAGCACGGCGAGGCATCCGGCAAGCTGGCGCACAGCGTGATGGACTCCAAGGGCCCCGTCGACTCGCTCAAGCGGGCGCTGCACAAGACCGAGTTCGTCGGCTACGACGCCCTGGAGTGCGACGCGACCATCGCCGGGATCATCGCCGGCAAGCCGCCCGAGGATCACCTCTGCGACTCGATGGAAGAGATCGGCCACGAGCACCTGGTGCGCGTCGTGCTGGACAAGACGCCGTTCTACGGCGAGTCGGGCGGCCAGGTGGGCGACACCGGCCGGCTGGTGGGCAAGAACTTCGAGTTCGAGGTGATCGACACCCAGAAGGACGGCCAGCTGTTCATCCACGCCGGCCACCTGCGGAGCGGCAAGATTGTCGGCGGCGACAAGGTCAAGGCGGTCGTCGACCCCGACCGCCGCGCGGCCATCGCCCGGGCGCACTCCGCCACCCACCTGCTGCACCACGCGCTGCAGAAGCACCTGGGCAGCCACGCCCAGCAGCAGGGATCGAAGGTCGACGCCGACTGGCTGCGGTTCGACTTCACGAACCTCTCGCCCGTCAGCGCCGACGAGCTGTCGGCCATCGCCACCGACGTGAAGCAGTACGTCGCGTCCGGCGCGCCGGTCGAGTGGCAGACGCTCCCCCTGGCCGACGCCCGCAAGCAGGGCGCGATGATGCTGTTCGGCGAGAAGTACCCCGACCCGGTGCGGATGGTGTCGATGGGCCCGATCGCCGAGAGCGCGTTCAGCCGCGAGCTCTGCGGCGGCACCCACCTTACCAACACCGCCCAGGTCGCCGCGTTTGAAATCCTCAGCGAGGAGGGCGTGTCCGCGGGCACCCGCCGCATCGTCGCCCTGACCGGCAAGCGGGCCGACGACCTGGTGCACGACATCGACCGGGCGGCCGACGCCGCCGCCAAGCTGCTGGGCGTCGGGCCGGGCGACCTGGCCAGCGCCGTGAGCGCCCTGCTCGAGCAGCAGAAGTCGCTCAAGAAGGCGATCGCCGGCGGCGGCCACAGCGGCGCCGCGAAGTACAAGTCGGACTCGCAGGCCGCCACGTCGCACGAGCAGAAGAAGCTGTCGCTTTCGGAGGCCGCGCGGCAGTTGTCGGTCGGCCTGCACGACGTGCCGGCCCGCGTCGAGGCGCTGCTGGCGGAGATCGCGTCGCTCGAGCAGCAGCTCGACGAGCGCGAGGCGGCCGGCCCGCTGTCAGCCGACATCCTGCTGGAGCAGGCCGAGGCGCTCGACGGCGTGACGCTCGTCGTCGCCGAGACGCCCGGCGCCACGCCCGACATGATGCGCAAGCTGATCGACGCCGTGCGGCAAAAGACCCAGCCCGCCGCGGTGCTGCTAGCATCCACCCAAGGCGACAGCAAGGTCACGCTGGTGGCCGGCATCACCAAGGACCTGCAGGACCGCGGCTTCAGCGCCGGCAAGTGGATCGGCCCGGTCGCGCAGGCGGTAGGCGGCGGCGGCGGCGGCCGCCCCGACATGGCGCAGGCCGGCGGCAAGCAGCCGACCAAGCTGCCCGAGGCGATGACGGTCGCCAAGGCCACCGCCGCTGAAATGCTAGAACGTTAGCGCGCAATCAAAAAGCGGAAACACGGCTTGCCCCTTCTTCGGCCGGCCGCGTAACATGAGCGGTGTTGCCGGGCGGTCGGCCGAGCGCCGCATTCTTTCCCGACGCGCGTCCTGCGCGTCGCGCCGCCCGCCACAAAGACGGAGCAACTCCTCCCCCCTTTTTGACGACGGAGCGAACAAGATGGCTGCTACCCTGGCGCCCAGCCTGCTGGGCCAACACTGCCGCATCGACCGCGGGCCCAACTGGCTCTTCGTACGCCTGCCCAAGACCTCGGCCGGGTCGCCGACCGAGCACCTGGTCGACGAGATGTGGGAGATCTGCTCGCGGCACTTCACCTACCGCCTGGTCGTTGAGCTGGACGACCTGCAGGCGATGCCGGAGCAGCTGGCCAGCCAGCTCGACGAGCTCCGCAGCAAGCTCACCGCCCAGGGCGGCGCCCTCCGCCTGTGCGGCGCCAACACCAAGTGCGAGCAGACCCTTTCGGGCTCACACTTCGCGCTGCCGCTGAAGAACCACGCCAACCGCACCGCGGCCGTGCAGGGTTAATCGAGCCAAGCCCCAGCGTTCACGCCGGGGGTCAGTCATCCAGCAGAAACCACAGCCCCGCCCGGCGGGGCTTTTTTATTGGCATCGCGGCGGCACATCTCCGCGTAAGCCGGCAACAAGCGGCAGCGCAGTTCCGGCAGATCAACTGCCTACTGAAGCTGAACCACAAAGGACACGAAGAGCACGAAGGAAACAGCACGTCTCCTCTTTGTGCCCTTCGTGGTTCACTCCGGTTTGACGAGAGCGACTCCCGCCGGAACGGCGCTGGCGCTTGTTCCGGCCTACCGGTAGAGCCCGCGATCTGCGATGTAGGACACGACCTGCTCGGGCGTCATGCCATCTATTGATTCTCCAGCGGCGACACGCCGGCGGATCTCGCTGCTGCTGAGGTCCGACAGCGGCATCTCCACGACGGTGAAGCCTTCGCCATCGGGCAGCGGTTCGCCGGGGCGGTGGACGACCAGCAGGCTGGCGAGCTGGCGGATTGCCTCGGGCTCGCGCCACTTGGCCAAGTCAGCCAGCGTGTCGGCGCCCATCAACAGGTAGAGCTCGGCGTCGGGGCGGTCGGCGTGGACCGCGCGGAGCGTGTCGACCGTATAGCTGACGCCGCCGCGGGCGATCTCCAGGTCGCTGACCCGCAGCGTAGGGTCGGCGTCGGTCGCCAGGCGGAGCATCGTCAGGCGGTCTTCATTCGAGGCGACCGGCCCGTGTGGTTTGTGCGGCTGCACCGCGGCGGGGACCAGCCACACCTCGTCCAGACCGGCCGCGTCACGGCACGCACGGGCGAGCGCCAGATGCCCGTGGTGCACCGGGTCGAAGCTGCCGCCGAAGATGCCGATGCGGTTGGTCAGGGGTCTGCCGTTCGATGTGGGTGGTGGGTTGGTGGGTCAAGCCGCTATCGTAGTCGGTAGCGGCGCCAGAGTCATGCCGCGAAGCTACAACCACGAAGGCGCCAAGACACCAAATAGAACGCTCTACCAGGTTCTTATCCTTTGTGCCTTTGCGCTTCCGTGGTTCAGGAGCGCGACTTTCCTAGTTCCAATTTTCACAGTTGCTTTGCCCCTTTGGCCAACAGCCAGCAATCGCTGTTCGACGATGACCCCGCCCCCTGGGAGCTGGACGCGGCTGCGCAGCAGATGCTGGCCACCGTGGTGCTGACCACCGGCCCGGACAACCAGTACGACTACCTCGTGCCCGACGAGCTGCTCGACGCCCGCCGGCCGGAGACGCTGCTGGAGGTGGGACGCCGGGTGCGGGTCCCGTTCGGCCGGGGCAACCGCACCGCGGTCGGCTACTGCGTTGCCCTGGGCGTGAAGGAAGCTCCGGGCCGCAAGCTGAAGTCCGTCGCGGGCGTGCTCGACAAGCAGTCGCTGCTCACGCCGCACATGCTGCGGCTCACCCGCTGGATGGCCGACTACTACCTCTGCCCGTGGGGGCAGGTGCTGGAGGCGGTCGTGCCGGCGGGCGTGCGGGGGCAGGCGGGCACGCGGGAGATGACGCTGCTGTCGCTCCCTACGCGGGTCGCCGCTCGGTTGACCACGCTCGACGTGACCGACAAGCAGCGGGCTGTGCTGCAGGCGTTGGCGGCCAGCCCCAAGCCGCTGACGCTCAAACAGCTCGCCACCCGCGTCGGCTGCACGTCGGCGCCCATCAACACGCTCCGCAAGCAGGGCCTTATCGAGTCGAGCGTCGAGCGCCTCGACCAGGGAGAGCTGGCGGCGCTGGAGGTCCAGCGGGAGACGCCCAAGCAGCTCAACAACGATCAGACCGCGGTGCTCACGGAGATCCACCGCGAGCTGGACGCCGCGCAGCACAGCACGCTGCTGATCCACGGCGTCACCGGCAGCGGCAAGACCGAGGTCTACATCCAGGCGATCGAGAAGGTGGTCTCGTTCGGCCGGCAGGCGATTGTGCTGGTGCCGGAGATCAGTCTCACGCCGCAGACCGTGGGGCGGTTCCGCGCCCGGTTCGACCACATCGCGGTGCTGCACAGCCACCTGACCGACGTCGAGCGCCACCGGCACTGGAAGCGGATCGCCGCCGGCGAGGTGCAGGTGGTGGTCGGCGCCCGCAGCGCGGTGTTCGCCCCCACGCCCGACCTGGGGCTGATCGTCGTAGACGAGGAGCACGAGACCACCTTCAAGCAGGACTCGGCGCCGCGGTACCACGCGCGGGACGTGGCCCAGCAGCGGGCGGCGGACGAGAACGTGCCGCTCATCCTGGGCAGCGCCACGCCGTCGCTCGAGTCGTGGCAGCGGGCCGCCAGCGGCGAGTACCGTCTGCTGTCGATGCCCCGCCGCGTGAACGACTGGCCGATGCCCGCCGTGCGGCTGGTCGACCTCCGCGAGGACCAGAACCGCCGCGGCTCCATCAGCCGCCCGCTGCAGCAGGCGATGGAGCACGCGCTGCGGGACGGCGGGCAGGCGATCCTGCTGCTCAACCGCCGCGGGTTCTCCACCCACGTGCAGTGCCCCGCCTGCGGCGCCTCGGCCAAGTGCCCCGAGTGCGAGATCGCCCTCACGTTCCACCGACACGAACAGATCCTGCTGTGCCACTGGTGCGACCACCGCCAGGCGCCGCCCCGCGCGTGCCCCGACTGCCGCAGCCCCGCCATCCGCTACGGCGGCCTCGGCACGCAGAAGCTGGAGGCCGAGGTCCAGGCCCGGTTCCCCAAGGCCCGCTGCCTGCGGATGGACGCCGACACCATGCGCCGTCCCGGCAGCCACGAGCAGGCGCTCGACGCGTTCCGCCGGGGCGAGTACGGCGTGCTGCTGGGCACGCAGATGATCGCCAAGGGCCTCGACTTCCCGAACGTCACGGTGGTGGGCGTGATTAATGCGGACACGGCGCTCAACTGGCCCGACTTCCGCGCCGGGGAGCGCACCTTCCACCTCGTCACGCAGGTCGCCGGCCGCACGGGCCGCGGCGAGAAGGGGGGCCGCGTGCTGGTGCAGACCTTCGACCCCGAGCACCCGGCCATCGCCGCCGCCGCGCGGCACGACTACGGCGCCTTCGCCCGCACCGAGCTGCCGCAGCGCGAGGCGTTGGGCTACCCGCCCTTCGGGTCGATGATCCGGTTCGTGTGCCGCGGCGAGAACGAGAGCCAAACCAGCGCCGTGGCGGACCAGGCGGTCGCCGAGATCCGCGCCGCGTGGGGCCAGCTCGAGCAGCAGCAACCCGACGATCCGCTGCGGCTACGCGGCCCGGCGCCGGCGCCCATCGCCAAGCTGCGGGGCGAGTTCCGCTACCACCTGCAGGCCACGCACCCCGACGGGCCGCGGCTCAAGGCCGCGGTCAAGGCGGCCCTGGCCAAACTAACGCCGCCGGAGGGGGTCCGCTGGGTGGTGGACGTCGACCCCTGGGAGATGATGTAGCGGCCGGCCCCTCAGCGGATTCGCCGTGAAAACCCACGGATCTACCGGCCGCCAAGCGCCCCCTCGGGCGCCTGCAGGCCCTACAATGCCATTGGTCGGGCTGTGCAGTCTCCCTAAGATACCTGAGCCCCGCGTCCCCTCACCGATCGCCCGCTGGCAATGTCCTACGAGAGCTTCAAACGCGTCCTCGGCGAGTCCAACCTGGAGCGGAAGTGCCTGCTCTGGTTTGGAATGTCGCTGGGTTTGCTGCTCTTCCTCTGCTTCTACTACTACGGCCTGCGGATGGACGAGCTGGTCGACGAGAGCGACCGGAAGCTGGGGCCCGAGTTGGTCCGCGCCGCGTGGCTCGAAGAGCACTTCTACATGAAGGAGCGACTCGACAAGGACTACGCCGAAACGGCCGCCAACGTCGACGAGGAGACCAAGACATCCGCTGGGTACTTCGACCAGGTCTACAACAGCAGCAAGACCATCGGCAGCGACTTCCAGTGGTTCGCCATCCTCCCTTTCTCCAACGCCGTTGAAGACCTGCCACCAACCGGCGAGATCGTCCCCAGCGGCAAACCGGGCTACGTCTACTACTTTCCGGGTGAAAAACGCCCGAGCCAGTACGAGTACGAATGGGAGCTGCTGGCGCCGATCCTCAACTCGTCGCGCCCGCCCGTCAAGACCGACCCCAACGACGCTTCCGACCCGCGCTCGCCCGGCGAGTACGTCGACGCGCAGGTAATCGTGGACGGAGAGCAGAAGTACCGCTACTACAGTCCGCTGTACACCGACCGGAGCTGCATCGACTGCCACAAGATCGGCGCGGTGGGTCATATCCCGCGGCCCAACCTCGCCGAGGGCGACCTGTTCGCCGTGATCTGTGTCGAGGTCGATCAGGAGGACGCGCGGGGGGTGCTCGCCAGCCTCAGGGCGTGGATGTGGACCGCTGCGGTGGTCATCGGCTTCATCTCGATGTTCCTGCTGTACTTCATCATCCGCTACGTGATCGTCAAGCCGGTGCAGCACCTCCGCGACGTGGCCAACGCGGTCCGCGAGGGCGACGTCGAGCAACGCGCCGAGATCCAGACCGGCGACGAGTTCGAGGAGCTGGCCGCGTCGTTCAACCGGATGCTGCGGCGGCTGCTGCGGCAGCAGGACGCGCTGCAAGAAGTGAACGAGGAGCTCGACGCCAAGATCGACCAGATCGCCCAGGCCAACATGCGGCTGTTCGAGATGAACCGCCTGAAGAGCGACTTCCTGGCCACCATGAGCCACGAGCTGCGCACCCCCCTCAACAGCATCCTCGGCTTCTCCGACGTGCTGGCCGGCGTCGACGGGCTGAGTGAAAAGCAGCAGCGCTACGTGTCCAACATCCAACGCAGCGGGCGGATGCTGCTGGAGATGATCAACGACATCCTCGACCTGGCCAAGATGGAGTCGGGCAAGATGGACATCCGCCCGACCGACTTCCGCATCGACGCGGTCGTCAGCGCCCAGTGCGACATGGCCCGCCCGCTCACCGAGCGCAAGAACATCGACCTCGACTGCGAGTTCGACCCCGACCTGCCGATGATGCGGCAGGACCAGGGGAAGGTGCAGCAGATCCTCAACAACCTGCTGTCCAACGCCATCAAGTTCACCCCCGAGGGCGGGCGGATCATCGTCCGCGCCGCCCGGCACGACGGCCACATCGCCCGGCTGACGGTCGAGGACACCGGCGTGGGGATCAGCGAGGACGACCAGGCGATCGTGTTTGAGAAGTTCCGCCAGGGCGGGTCTGCGCAGCCGCAGGGCAGCGCCATGACCCGCGAGCAGGGCGGCACCGGCCTGGGGCTGTCGATCGTCCGCGAGCTCTGCCGCCTGCTGGGCGGCGAGGTGTCGCTCTCCAGCGTGCTGGGCAAGGGGAGCACCTTCACCGTGCTGTTGCCGTGGAAGGTGTCGGCCAACCAGAACATGGAGGCCCACCTGCAGCAGGAGGTCGCCGAGCTGACCCGCACCACGCTCGCGACAGATTAAGCGGAACCCCTGCCGCCCCGCGCTGTTCAATCGGCAGGGCGTGTTGCGCGCCCCGCCGCCTAAGTCAGCCGCTTGCGGCCGCCCCAAGTTGGCCCCGCCCGCACGCCTGTCATGTGGCCGAACCCAACCACGCGGCCCACGACCGCCCTGCCCTTCCCGCGGCCGGTTCTGTTAGACTAGCGGCTCCTCGACACTCCCCCGCGGCGTTCCTTGGCGTTGCACAACTTCATTGACTGGCGGTTTTCATGCGAAAGCTTGTCTGGGCGCTAGTGTTGTTGCTGGTGGTGATCCACCAGGACAATTGGTTCTGGGACGACGACTACCTCGTGTTCGGGTTCATGCCGATCGGCCTGTTCTACCACGCGTGCATCTCGATCGCGGCCAGCGTCGTCTGGTTCCTCGCGACCCGCTTCTGCTGGGACGACGACCTCGCCGAGATCGCCGCGGCGCCCAACGCTGAGGAGGCCGCCAAGTGACCGAGCTGATCGTTATCTGCTGCTACCTCGGGCTGCTGGTGCTGCTGGGGCTCTCGGCCAGCCGGCTGTTCTCCGGATCGAAGGAGGACTTCCAGCTCGCCAGCCACTCCATCGGGCCGTTCCTGCTGCTGATGTCGCTGTTCGGGACCACGATGACCGCGTTCGCGCTGGTCGGCTCGACCGGCGAGGCGTACACCGCCGGCATCGGCGTGTACGGGCTGATGGCCTCGTCCAGCGGCATCATCCACTCCCTCTGCTTCTTCCTGCTGGGCATCAAGCTCTGGCGGCTGGGACGCCGGCACGGCTACAGCACCCAGGTGCAGTTCTTCCGCGACCGCTTGGCGAGCGACAAGATCGGCGTGCTGCTGTTCCCCATCCTGGTCGGGCTGGTGGTGCCCTACCTGCTGGTGGGGGTGATCTCCAGCGGCACGGTGATGCAGGCGATGACCGCCGGCGCCTTCCCGGACCTGTTCCCGACCGCCAGCCCCGGCACCAGCGGCGGCATCCCCCCCAAGTACGGCATGCTGATGATCTGCGGGGTGGTGCTGGTGTACGTGTTCTTCGGCGGCATGCGTGGCACCGCCTGGGCCAACGCGTTCCAGACGGCCGTGTTCATGATCCTCGGCGTGGTGACGTTCTGCGTCATCGCCAACAAGCTGGGCGGCGAGGACAGCCTGCTGGCCAACATGCAGAAGCTGAGCGCGGCGGTGCCGCCCGACAAGGCGACCCGCATCGCGATGTCCAAGACCGAGTTCTTCACCTACCTGTTCGTGCCGTTCTCGGTCGGCATGTTCCCCCACCTGTTCCAGCACTGGCTCACCGCCAAGAGCGCCGAGAGCTTCAAACTGCCCGTGGTGGCGCACCCGATCTTCATCATGATCGTTTGGGTGCCGTGCATCCTGATCGGCATCTGGGCGACCACCAGCCTCATGCCGGACCGCCCGCCGCTGCCCAAGGTGCCGGGGACCGACGCCGTGAACCCCAACGCTATCCTGCCCTTCCTGGTCAAGACGCAGACCAGCGCCCTCTTGGGCGGGTTCCTGGCGGCCGGCGTGCTGGCGGCCATTATGTCGTCGCTCGACAGCCAGTTCCTCTGCCTGGGGACCATGTTCAGCACCGACATCGTCAACCACTACCGCAAGCAGCCCCTCTCCGACCGCGCGCAGGTGATTACCACCCGCGGCTTCATTATCGGCATCGTCGCGGTCACCTACCTGCTGAGCCTGAGCAACAACAAGAGCGTGTTCAACCTGGGCGTGTGGAGCTTCAGCGGCTTCTCGTCCCTGTTCCCGCTGGTGTTCGCCGCGCTGTACTGGCGGGGGCTCACCAAGGCGGGCGCGTACGCGTGCATCCTGACCGCCATCGGCATGTGGAGCTGGCTGTTCTACGACTCGCGGTTCGGCGCCGACCGCGACTACACCTTCGACCTCACCCTGGGCGAGGCCGTCTACAAGCTGCAGCCGGTGGCGCCCATCTTCGTCGCGTCGGCGGTGGCGCTGGTGGCGGTGTCGCTCGTGACCCCCAAACCCGACCCGGCCACACTGCGTAAGTTCTTCCCGGAGAAGGCATAAGCTGATTCCTCTCGCCAGCTGTGGGATCCGTAGCGACGTGCACCACAGAGGGCACGGAGGACGCCGAGATGAGATCGCAAGCCGATGGACCCATTTCCAGATGATTGGGAGTTCTTATGGGTCTTTGAGTGCGACCCCGAGGAATCCGACGAGGTGTACACTCGATTCGATGCCGAGGTCGACGAGAACCGGATCCTCTTCGAAGTCTGGCCACACGACACGGAAGTCATACTGCGATGGTGGAGGGGCAAGGAAGCAGCTGGCAACCTAGAGCTCCGCTGGGTGAAGGGCATTTCTGCCGAGACTGAGAAGGGAGTCAGTGCGCTCAACGTCACCTTCCTTGAAGAATGCTTATTGCCGCTTCGCTTTCAGGTCCGCCCCTATCCATCGATTGCGTGGGGCACAAAGTGGCGCTCAGTCTGCTCCGTGACCCCTGTGCCCTCCGTGGTTAATCCCCAGTTGCCCCGCCCGTGAAGATCGCCTACATCGCCGCCGGCGCCGCTGGGATGTACTGCGGCAGTTGCCTGCACGACAACACGCTGGCCGCGGCCATGCTCCGCCAGGGCGAGGACGTGGTGCTGGTCCCCACCTACACGCCCATCCGGACCGACGCGGTCGACGTCAGCCACAACCGGGTGTTCATGGGCGGCGTCAACGCGTACCTGCTGCAGACCTCGCGGCTGTTCCGGCTGATGCCGCGGTGGCTGACCGGGCTGCTCGACCGGCCGGGCTTCCTGAGCTACGTCACCCGCGGCGCGGGCAGCGTCGACCCGGCCAAGCTGGGCGGCATGACCGTCAGCATGCTCCAGGGCGAGCTCGGCAACCAGGCCGCCCAGCTCGACGAGCTGGTCGACTGGCTGCTGGAAGAGATCAAGCCCGACGTGGTGCACCTGTCCAACTCGATGCTGATCGGCATGGCGCGTCGGATCAACGAGCGGTGCGGACCGCCGGTGGTCTGCGCACTGTCCGGCGAGGACATCTTCCTCGAGGCGCTAAGGCCGCCCCACTACGAGCAGGCGCGCGAACTGCTCCGCGAGCGAGCGGCGGAGGTCCAGGCCTTCACCGCGCTGAACGGGTACTACGCCGACTTCATGGCCGACTACCTCAGCGTCGACCGGCAGAAGGTGCACGTGATCCCCCACGGGCTGAACCTGGAAGGGCACGGCAAGCCCGACGACGACCAGGGGTCCCCAACGCAGACCGTCGGCTACCTGGCCCGCATCTGCCACGACAAGGGCCTGCACCTGCTGGTCGAGGCCTGCACCCACCTGGCGGCGTCGCGGCCCGACCTCGACTTCCGCGTCAAGGCGGCCGGCTACCTCGGCAAGGCGGACCGGGCCTACCTTTCGGCGGTCACCGAGCAGGCCAACAGCGGACCGCTGGCCGGCCGGTTCGAGTACCTCGGCGAACTGGACCGCGACCAGAAGCTAACGTTCCTCAAGTCGCTCGACGTGTTCAGCACGCCCACCGTGTACCGCGAGAGCAAAGGCCTGCCCGCCATCGAGGCGCTGGCCAACGGCGTGCCGCTGGTGCTGCCGGAGCACGGCGCGTTCCCGGAGTTTGTCCGCCACACCGGCGGCGGCCTGCTGTTCCCCCCAGGCGACGTCAACGCCCTGGCCGCCCAGATCGCCCGCCTGCTGACCGAGCGGGCCTTCGCCAAGCAGCTGTCCGACGAGGGCCACGGCGTGGTGCACGACCACTACCACGACGAGCGGATGGCGCGCGAGACGGTCAGTCTGTATCAAGAGCTGGCGGCGAGCAAGGCGTAGGCCGGAACAAGCGCAGCGCTGTTCCGGCAGGCGACGGGGAGTGTTTGAACCGCCAAGGACGCCAAGAACACGAAGGGAATTGGGCGAACGCCTTAGTGCTCCTGGTGTCCTTTGTGGTTGTTCATTCTGCGATAAACATGCAAAAATCGTGGTGTGGGCGGCGGCCGAGCCACGCCCAATACTAGCAGGGTTCTAACTCGAAGAAGGTGTGCCTGGCTGACAGATCACGCCATAGGACTCAAATCATCTCATGAAGATCAGTCGCATCACCGCGCAACGGGGCTGCACGCTTCGAGAATTCTATTCTCGCGCGGCGGAAGAGTTCCCGGCACTCTCTGACATTCTCAACGGCATGGTGGAACTGATAGATTATGTCGAGGCGACCATCAGTTCGCCTGATGTTTTTGGGGTCACTTCTCACCTAAGACTTCGCTTGGTTGCCAAGAACGACTACAGGTCTGAGACGCTCGTCGTCATTGCTCCGGACGTCGACGTCTACGATGTGTCTTACGAGCTAGCGCCTGATTTCGCTCCATGGGACAATGCTTGGGTGCATGGGCAAGCTCGGTGTGTCGCAGAAGCAACAGAGATGATTGCAATAGCCTTGTTGAACAACACGCACTGCCGAAATGACCTAGGAACTTAGTTTTTCGAGGCGGCGAGGCAGAACATGGCTCAGCGTCATCCCGATTCAAACACCTCCGCCTGCCACGAAGGCGCTGTCGCATGTTTCGGCCTATGATCGGGACCGAGTTGAACCACGAAGGACACTAAGAGCACGAAGCTGTGTCTCCATACTTCTTTGTGCTCTTAGTGTCCTTCGTGGTTCTCTCAACGTACTCGCTCGCACTGTGGTGCGCGTCTCCCTAACGGCCTGATGGCCCCCACCCTGGCACGATGTTCCGCACAGTGGAAACGACGGGGCTTTTCTTGTAGAAAACAGGCCACCTGGCGTGATCTAATGCTGGTGCACCGGTGTGCCCACCTTAGCGGGGCGTTCTCTGCAGCGCGGGCCGCGCGTTTGTGCTGCGCGGTTGAGTAAACGAGTGGCGCCGCGTGATTAGGACTGTTTTGTCCTCTTGGCGCCTAAAAACGGACAAAACCCCCGCGGCCGCTTTCTGCCACAAACACAGGAAACACTGCTATAGAAGCGTAGACCACGAACCTAGGGGGAAAGGTGTGCCCAGAGTTTTGTCCCCTTCGCGCGTGTTTTTGGACAAAACGAATCGGACTTTGGAGAAGGTAACCCCCGACTCAAGTGGAGATCCTCCCGTTACGCGCGGGCGGCGGCCGCGCGTTTGGCCACCTCGCGGTTGCCCTGCTGCACCAGCTGGCCGCAGGCGGCTTCGATGTCCTGGCCCATGGAATAGCGGGTGGTGGTCGTGACGCCGGCGTCCTTCAGCACCTGGGCGAACGCCTTGCGTTCGGCGGGCGGCGTGCCGATGAGGTGCGGCGCGCCGGCGATCGGGTTGTAGGGGATCAGGTTCACGTGCACCAACAGGCCCTCGCACCAGGCGGCCAGCTCGCGGGCCTCGTCGAGCGAGTCGTTCACGCCGGCCAGCATCAGGTGCTCCAGCATCACCGGGCGGCCCTGCAGCGTGTTGAGCTGCTGGATCGTGGCGCGGAGCTGGTCGACGGGGTGCTTGCGGGCGAGGGGGACGATCTGCTCGCGGGCCTGCTGCCGCACCGCGTGCAGGCTCAACGCGATGTTGACTTGGGGGAAACGTCGCGCGAGGCGGATCATGGCGTCGGGGATGCCGACCGTGCTGACCAGCACCCGGTTCATCGAGTGGTGGAACAGCTGCGGATTCGCCAGCGCGGCGAGCACCTCGTAAATGTTCTCCTCGTTGTGCAGCGGCTCGCCCATGCCCATGAACACGAGGTTGCGCACGCGGCGGTCCTCGGCGGCCAGCAGCTGGTTGGCCTGCACGAGCTGGTCGAGGATCGCGGCGGCCGGCAGGCTGTGGGCCATGCCCATCTTGCCAGTGGCGCAGAAGTCGCACGCGGCGGCGCAGCCGACTTGGCTAGAGACGCACAACGCCGTGCGCCCAGTGCCCGGCCGGAGGATCACCGACTCGATCAGGTAATCGGCGTCGGTCTTGAAGATCAGCTTGGAAGCGCCGTCCTGCTGCGAGTCGGCGCGGTGGTCGAGCCGCAATGGATGGAAAGCGACACGCTCGGCAAACCGCTCCCGCACGCCCTCGGGCAGCTGTGCGAGCGCGTCGTCGGCCGTGGCGCCCTTCTTGAAGAACGCGATCCGCAGCCGGCGCAGCAGACCGGGTTCGATCCGCAGCTCGCCGCGGAGCTGGTCGATGCGGTGGGCGTCGTGGATGGGGATGAGGTTAGTCATCGGGATCTTCAATATGCTCGCGACCCAATCGCACCAGCTTCCGCAGCTCATCCGGCGCGGTCACGGCCTTCCATTGGCGTTTGGCCATCTCGGCCAGACCGCCGGGCGGGGTCTTCATCTCATTGCGGTAGTACTCGCAGAACACCTTGCCGATCCAGCGGGTCACCAACGCCTGCACCGTGCCCTGCAACAATCCGCCGGTGATGGTGCCCACGCCCGGCACGGTCTTGAGCACCGACCCGAGCGCAGCGCTCAAGCCAGTGGCGGCGGCACTGGCGCCAAGGGAGGCGATCAGGTTCTTGCTGAGCTGGGCGAGCATCTCGACGACCGTGTCGGTGTCGATCTTCTGCTTGTACACCTCGGCCAGGTCGATGATCATCTTGATCGTGACCGCGCTGCCGCCGGCGAGGTCCAGCAGCGGGATCGGGATCAGCCCCGCGCCGCCGGCGGCCCACATGTAGCGGTTGATCACGCGGTCGGCCTCCTCGTCGAGCGCGACGAGCACCTTCTCCTTGGCGTCGTCCACCAGGCCGCGGGAGCGGGTCAGCAGGTTGGCCAGCAGCAGGTCGCCCCCCTCCCGGCGGACGATCTTCAGCAGCCGGTCGGCCAACGGCGAGATGTCCGGCGGGTCGGTCACCTCGCCCACCTCCTCCGTGCCGTCGGGCAGCACGCGCACCTGCCGGCGGGTTGCGGCGCTCGCGCGGACGGCGACGATGTCCTCCGGCGCCACGGCCGGGCTGGCCTGCTCGGCGAGCTGCGCCAGCAGCTCCGGCTGCTGGCGGCTGTCGTACCAGTCTTCCTTGTTCAGGCAGAGCACCACCCGCTTCTCCATCTTGGCGAGCAGCTCCAGCAGCTCCTGCTCGTAGTGCTTCAGCGGGCCGTCGACAACAAACAGCACCAGGTCGGCCTGCTCGGCGGCCTCGATCGCCACCGCGCCGTGCGACTCGTCGTCGGCCTCGGCCAGGCCGGGCGTGTCGACCAGCACCACCTTGTCCTCGCCCGGCCAGGGCACGCTGCTCTTGGCCACCGTAGTGCCGCCCACCACGCTGGAGCGGAACGCGTCCTGCCCGCACAGCGCGTTCAGCAGGGACGACTTGCCGCTGGAGATGGTGCCGAACGCCACGATCTCCAGCCGGCGGTGCTTGCGTTTGGCCTCGAGCTCCTCGGTCAACCGCTCCAGCTCCTCGCGGAGCTTCTCCTTCATCGCGGCGGTGGCGGCGAACTCGCGCCCGGCGGCCAGGTTGTCGGCCAGCTCCGCCTCGCGCTGCTTGGCGGTCAGCTTGCTGGGGTCCGTCGAACGCCGCGACAGGTCGCGGTGTTTGGCGCGGGCGTTCTGGGCCAAGCGGAAGAACAGGTAGCCGACGCCGATCAGGAACGCCAGCGCGCCGAGCGAAACCACCGCCAGGTACGCGTAGCCAACCGCCGGGTTGATATCGCTGGCACCCTTGAACTGCTCGACGACGTTCGGCGTGACGCTCACCACCGCGTAGCCGCCGCCGATCAGCAGCAGGACCAGCAGCAGGCCGGCGGACGGTTTGCGGATTCCCATCATGCGTGGGCTTGGTTACCGGGCGGGGCGGGAGTGGGTAAGATTCTGGGACTCGAGCGGGCCCCTCCATCTTACCGCACAGCCGGCCTAGATCGCAGAGGGACGCCCGCCGCGTACCCGTGCCTAGTATTCGTCTCGCCGAGCCAGGACTTGCGTTATGAAAGCCGCCTTTGTGGAGAAACCGGGCCCCGCGGATTCGATCCAGGTCGGCGAGCTGCCCGAGCCGCAGCCCGGCCCCGGCGACGCGTTGGTGCGGGTGACCTACTCGGCGGTCAACCCGATCGACACGTATGTCCGCGGCGGCATGGTGGCGATGGACCTGCCGGCGCCGTACATCCCGGGCTGCGACCTGGCGGGCGAGGTGGTGCGGTCCGGCGGGGGCTTCCGGCCGGGGCAGCGGGTGTGGGGCAGCAACCAGGGGCTGCTGGGCCGGCAGGGGACGCTGTGCGAGCTGGCGGCCGTGGGCGAACAGTGGCTGTACCCGATCCCCGATGGCGTCACCGACGAGGCCGCCGCGGCGGGCGCGCTGGTGGGCATCACGTCGCACCTGGGCCTGGTCCGCGAGGCGCGGGTGCAGTCGGGCGAGACCCTGCTGGTCAACGGCGGTTCGGGCGGTGTTGGTTCGACCGTGGTGCAGATGGCCAAAGCGCTGGGCGCCACGGTGATCGCCACCGCCGGCACGGACGTGAAACGCCAGGCCTGCCGCGACCTGGGCGCCGACGTGGCCGTGGATTACAAGGTCGATGACCTGGCGGACGCGCTCGCGGGCGAAATCCCCTCGTTCTCGGGCGCCAACGTCTGGTGGGAGACCACCCGCGAACCGGACTTCGACCGCATCCTTTCCTGCCTGGCCGAGCGGGGCCGCGTGGTGCTGATGGCGGGCCGCGACGCGCGGCCCGAGTTCCCCGTCGGCCCGTTCTACGTGAAGGGCGCCAGCCTGCACGGATTCGTGATGTTCAAGGCCACGCCCGAAGAGCAGCGAGAAGCGGCCGAGTCGATCAACGCGTGGCTCGCCAGCGGCGAGTACCGGCCGAAGGTCGGCCAGACGTTCACGCTCGACCAGGCGGCCGACGCGCACCGGCTGCAGGAGCAGAACACTCTTTCGGGCGCCGGCACGCTGGCCGGCAAGATCGTAGTGAAGGTCGGCTAGCCCGGGTCTGCCCACGGTTTCTCTTCTCCTTTTCTTTGTTAGGCGGCAGCTGCGTTTCTAGGTTGGCGGCCGCCGGGTCGGCGGTGGTCCGCCTGTGCCAACGGCGCGGGTTATTGGGCACGCCCCGCCGGCCGCGACGCAAAGCGGCGCCCGACGGCCGTGGTTTCTGTAGCGGCAGGGCCTGCCGGCTTCAGTTTTCTGCAGCGCAGAGCCTACTGGGGCCCCGCGGAGCGGCCCGCCGACCGGCTGTAGCGGTTGCGCCCGGGGGGGCGACCCGTTATCCGGCGGCCGCCGAGGGCGCCCCCGCGTGCGCCGCAATGGGTGACCTAGGGTTCAGCATGCCAGGCGGCGCACGGTGCGGACGCTCTGACAGCCGAGAACCAGGACGCTCTCACCCCACCAATCTGACCGAAGCCGGCCGCACCGCGTCCGGCGTTTAGCCGACGAATTCGATTTATAGAGGTGAGAATCTCTGATGGGTTTTCTCAAAGATTTCTTCACGACCGTCTTCGACGAGGACCAGGCCGTCGCCGCCCCCGCCAGCAGCTTTGACTGCCTGAGCGAGGACGAGCTGGAGGCGCACCTCGGCGTCGCGCGGTACGGCGACTTCGAGCTGTCCGACGCGGTCCGCCCCAGCTACGCGCTGGAGGTGGTGCCCAGCGCCGGCTTCCGCCACGACTTCTACCGCGACGAAGAGACCCGCAGCAACGTGCCGGTGCTGATGGGCGCCGCCACCCGCGGCCGCCTGATGGAAACCTTCATCGACCTGCTGCAGCCGCTGGGTCCGGTGGTGGATGTCGTCCTCGAGACCAGCCACGCCCACAACGCGGGCGGTCACACCGACCTGTACCGCGAATCGATCGACATGCCCATCCTGCAGAGCATCCTGTGGGACTTCGAGGACCTGCTGGTCAACGACGGCTGCACCGGCATCGCCGTGCTGAACCCGACGCTGCCGCAGGAGGTCCAGCTGGACGAGCACAAGCTGCTGATCGTCTACGGCAACGACCTCACCGCCTACGAGGGCATCATGATCGACAACTACCTCGACTGCCGCGAGGAGATGAAGTTCATCACCGAGGCCGAGCACGTGCACTCCACCACGGAGCGGTTCATGCAGGACTTCGAGGAGCTGAAGATGCGGCTCGGCATGGACGGCGGCGTCTAGCCCTGCTCCCACCGGGTTTGGTGGCGTGGCGGTTGCGGATCGGGTAGAACGAGGGGGCTTCCCCTGCAGTCCCACCCCCGCTTTCCGCAAGGCCTCCCATGAACCGCGTCCCCGGCGTGCTGCTGTTGCTGCTGTTGGCTTCCCCCGTGCTGGTCGCGGAGGATTGGATCGGTTTCCGTGGCGGCGACCACTTCGGCGCCGCCAAGACCACCGAACTGCCCACCGAGTGGGGCGACCAGCAGAACATCGTCTGGAAGCGGGAGCTGCCGGGCCCCGGCTCGTCCTGCCCCGTGCTGATCGGCCAGCGGGTGTACCTCACCTGCTACTCCGGCTACGGCGAGAACGCCGAGGACCCGGGCGAGCAGTCCAGCCTGGTCCGCCACGTGGTCTGCCTGGACCGCGATAGCGGCGCGCCGCTCTGGAAGAAGGACTTCCCCGCCAAGCTGCCGGAGAGCAAGTACCAGCCGGGCTTTGACTCGATGCACGGCTACGCCACCAGCACGCTCACCTCCGACGGCGAGCGGCTGTACGCCTTCTTCGGCGTGTCGGGCGTCTACTGCCTGGACATGGAGGGCAACCAAATCTGGCAAGCCGACGTCGGCGACAAGACCCACGGCTGGGGGTCCGGCGCGTCGCCCGTTGTGCACGGGGACATCGTGATCGTTAACGCCAGCATCGAGAGCAACTCGCTGGTCGGGCTTGACAAGCACACCGGCGAGGAGAAGTGGCGCGTCGAGGGCATCGACAGCTGCTGGGCCACCCCGCTGCTGGTGGAAGCCAACGGCCGCACCGAGGCGGTGCTGAACGTCCCCCGCCGGCTGACCTCGTACGACCCGGCCACCGGCGAGGAGCTGTGGCACTGCAACGGCGTCGACGACGGCTACCTCTGCCCGTCGATCATCGCGGTCGACGGCGTGGTGTACGCGACCGGCGCCCGCCGCAACCAGTCGCTGGCCGTCCCCGCCGGCGGGTCGGGCGACATGTCCGAGAAGGTGCTGTGGCGGATCGACAAGGGTTCGAACGTCAACTCGCTGGTCTACCACGACGGCTACCTGTACCTGCTGCACGACAAGAACGGCGTCGCGTACTGCGTGGACGCCAAGTCCGGCGAGCTGATGTACGAGGAGCGCCTCCGCCCGCGGCCCGACATCATGTACGCGTCGGCCACCGCGGCGGACGGCAAGATCTACGCCAGCAGCCGCTTCGACGGCACCTTCGTGCTTAAGGCCACGCCCGACGAGCTGGAGCAGCTGGTGGTCAACACCTTCGAATCCGACGACAGCCGCGTCAACGCGGCGATGGCCGTGGGCGAGGGCCGGCTGTTCCTGCGGACCGACAAGGCGATCTACTGCATTGGGGCGGAGTAGCGAATCGAGGGCCTGCCGGCTTTCATAGCAACTTCTCGTTTCACAGTACTCCTCACCACAGATTAGCCGCACTGGGTGGACCTGCAACCTGCAACAGCCGACCAACTCGAAGCAATCGAAGCGACCGCAAACAATTACTGTGAGATGTGGTCGGCTATCGGACCGCCATACCCGTGCGCATTCGCTGGCACAAGGATCGACATAGACGCGCTCGACTTTATTGAGTACGAAGCAGGCCATCACCCACAAGGTCTACCTGGGGCCGCACTGATCTGGGGCAACGTTATCGCCAAGTCCGAACTTCTTGATTGGCTCATAAGTGATGCTGGCGAACTCATGCTTGGGTCGACCCGGTACCCCAGTCTTCTGATCTGGCCAATGGCTAGAGTGCTCGAACTCTCTCACACATCGACGCCGGAATCGGGGAAGTTCTATTGGCTCTTAGAAGAAGTTGTTACTAAGTGCCTGATTCAGGGAGGGTTTGCCGAGGAAGAGGATCTCAAGCTGCTTTCTCTACTGGGACCAGAGCGATCCCAAGGCTATTGCGAATCTGTTGTAACGCTGTTACGCCAGCACCGTGGAGACGAGTTGTAGGTAGGCCGGAACAAGCCGTTCCGGCAGACCCCGCTGCTCGCGCCGGAACTGCGCTGCGCTTGTTCCGGCCTACGCACTGCGGCTGACCTGCTCGGTCGGCGCCGGGATCCGCTATACTGGGGCGACGCGTTCACATCGCCATCAGCAGCGGAGGGGTCGCCTTGAGTCCTGCTATCGCGTTTGTCTTGCTGGAGCAGGGCGCCAAGGTTTCGCGGAGCGGTCTGGCAGAGCACTTTGCCACGTGGGACGGCGTCGACGCGCCGACGGAGGTGGAGAAGGAAGACCGTGTGCTCACATTCAGCCACGGGCCGTGGCTCGTGGCGATCGCCCTGATGCCGGCGCCCTACCCGCCGGACGAGCTCGCCGGGCCCGCCCAGACCAGCTGGCTGTGGCCCACCGCCGCGGAGGACCTGCCCCGCCAGGCGGGGCACATGATTATCACCGTCATCGGCGAGGGCGACGACCCGATCGAGCAACGCAAGCTGCTGACCATGGCGACCGCGTCGGTGCTGGCGTCCGGCCGGGGCTGCCTCGGCGTCTACTGGGGCGACGCCACCATGCTGATCGCCAAGAAGTCGTTCTGCGAGATGGCCGCGCACTTCCTGCCCGACGCGGTGCTGCCGCTGTGGTGCGACTTCCGCGCCGGCCCGGTCGACGGCGACAGCGGCCTCACCTACGGGTTCTCGGTCGGGCTCGAGCCGCTCGGCCACCGCGAGATCGTCACCAAGAACTCGACCGACAGCGTCGGTGACCTGCGGATCCGCATGATGGACCTGGCCACCTACCTGCTGAACAACGGGCCCGTGATCGAGGACGGCCACACCCTCGGGCACGACGCCCAAGAAAAGATCACCGCCCGGTTTAGCGAGTCGCCGTTCGGCCACGAGGGCGAGGTGATGCATCTGGACTACTCCAGCAAGAAGACGAAACGCCGCTGGTTCGGGCGGGGGTGAGGGAGCGATGCCGAGCGTGCTGAGGCGGCTGGCGCCACGCGTCGCGTTGGCCGACCTGCCCTGGATGCTGGGCGCCGCGGTCGTCGGCGCGGTGATCGCCGGCGTGTACGGCGTCGTGCACGACCAGATCACCTACGCGATCGGTCCGGAGTACTTCACCAACTTCAAGTTCCACCAGTTCCAGGGCGCCGACCCCGGGCTGGGCGACCGCGTGTTTGTCGGCACCATCGGTCTGCTCGCCACGTGGTGGGTCGGCTTCTTCGCCGCCTGGTTCCTGGCCCGCCGGCTGATCCCCAACCAGCCCCGCCGCGTGGCGTGCGGGCAGGTCCTCAAGGGATTCGCCGTGGTTCTCGCGTGCGGCCTGCTGGCGGGCGTCGGCGGCTACGCCTACGGGCTGTGGCGTGGGCCCGACGCCGACTACTCGTCGTGGGCGCCCATGCTGCGGCGGCTGCAGGTCACCGACACGTGGGCGTTCGCGCGGGTCGCGTACATCCACAACGCGAGCTACCTGGGCGGGCTGGTCGGCCTGGTAGCGGCGTTGGTGCTGATCCGGCCAATCCCCTCCGCGCCGCCCGACCAGGCGCCGCCTCGCGACTCGGGCTAAGTCGGGCGGCGGTTCCCTGGGGGGATATTGGGCCCGGTGTACTTGCCGCCGCGGGTGTCAGAGGTGGGCGCCCACCCGGCCGTGTTCTCGAAGCTCTCGTAGCTGACCGGCGGCACGTGGTCGTACTCCTCGCCGGTTTTTTCTTCAAACGCTTCGCTCGGCAGCGACAATAGCGCCTCGAACTCCATCCCCTGCGGCATCTGGCTGGGATCCTTCAGGATCGCTTCGTAGACTTCCCTCCCGTTCACCACGACCACGCAGCGCTGGTAGAGGAAGTCGTCCGCCGAGATGTAGTCGTCGCCGTCGTCGGGGTCCAGCTCGCCCGCGTAGCACGCGCGGCAGTGCTCCCGGGTGTCGAGCGCGTGCAGCTTCTCGGCGAGGATGTCCTCGAAGCGGTAGATCGCCTCACGGTCCATCGCGGCCAACGCCTGCAGGACGCCGGCCATGACCGCGTCGTCATCGCCGGTCTGCGACCAGTCGAAGAGGCTGATGACCTCCCAGAACTTGTCTTCGTCCAACCTTCCGTCCTCGCTAGGGATGCGGTTCGACTCTCGCTCATTCGACCGCGGGTGGGTCAGCGGGTCGACCGACTCTTGATGGTTCTTGTGAAGCACAATCGCTGACTAGGCATCAGCAGTGTGCCGGCAACTTTCCGCAGCGAACCTCGCACCTTTGACTCCGGGTCGCAAGCAGGGCCGCCCTCGCTGACGCGTCGGGTTTCTATGGGTGCAGCTCCGCTGGTGGAAGCTTGGGTTCTGTCCGATTCGTTTTGTCCAAAAACACGCGCGGAGGGGTCAAAACTCGGGGCACACCTCTGCCCAGGATGCTCGTAAGTGCTTTTGGATTAGGTCGTTACACCGATTGCCTCAATCTTGGTCCGTGGGGGTTTTGTCCGATTCCGGCCGCTTAATTCGGACACTACCGGAGCGCTTAACCACAGGCGCAGCGACGCCATCCCGCTCCCACTACGGCGGGCCGGGTGAAGGGGCGCATGCATACCTACGATTGGACCACAGAGCGCGGCCGGTTCCCATGACAATCCGGCAACCGCGGCAGAATAGAATCGCCCAGCTGCTACACGGCCAGGTCGCGCCGATCCGGCCAGTCGGGAAAGTCCGGCTTTGCTGGGAACCTACCTACCGAGGGCGCCACCCGTCCTGCGTCATTTCCTAGCGCGGAAGGTCTGCCCCAGTCGGTGAGAAAGCCTCGCCTGCTCGCAGCTGAAGAGCGCAGATAGGTTCACGGGCCGGCCTCACAGGTCCCCGCTGAATACAACCGTCGTCTGCGTGATCTTGCAGTTGGGGCATGCTGCCTGCAGCGAAACAATCCCCTGGTCGCTGACCACGCCAGGTACAGCCACCGCGGCCAGCATTGCCTCGCGGGCCTCGATTAGGTCCGGGTCCAACGGCGGCAAGCCCGCAGCGACAGCGCCAGGCAACGACACACTGCTGAGACGCTTGATGCCTTCCAGATGCGACAGTCCGGCATCAGAAACAAGGGTGGCGCTCAGGTCGAGTTTCGACAACGCCGACAATCGGAGCAGCGGCTGCAGTCCGTCGTCGGTGATGCGGTTGTCGACTAGGTCAAGCGTTCTCAGCCGAGAGAGGGTTGCCGCGTGCTTGAGCCCCTCGTCAGTGACGCTGGTCTGCATGAGTTGCAGGTGTGTTAAACCGGGTAGGTTCTTCAGATGGGGCGTGACGCTCCTCATCGCGTCATCGGTTAGGCTCCGACCTACAAAACTGACGCAGTAAATCCGTCTAAATGGGTAAAGCCACGTCCCGCGGTAGGCGACCTGCCCGCCTGCCCACTGAATGGCGGGGAGCGCCGCCTGCTCTTGACGTAGGCGGATAACGCCAAACGCCATCCAGACGGCGACTAGGGTTGTCGCGGCAAGAAGTGACCTCAGACTGAACCGCATCCAGGAACGCTTGGATTCTTTGCCAGCGAGCCTCGTAGGCCCATCCATTCGAGACTCCTGCTCTAGGAACGCGAACGCCCAGTGGGAAAGTACTCTCGGCTGGAGTTCGTACTTCAGTCGGCCTGTCCAGCGCTACAACGCCGCCTGCGCCACCGCCTCATCATCCCCGGGCGAGACCGGCTCGCCGTGCAGGCAGTGCCGCAGGCAGTACAGGCTCATCGCCGCGCCGTACTGCTGGTGGTAGTTGTAGAACGGGTAGTCCCACCAGCTGCCGTCCTTCTCCTGCAGCGGCAGCAGGATGCTGGCCAGGTGGTCCTGGTAGTACGGGCGTTCGTCCTCGGGCAGCATGTCGATGCACATCGCCGCGTAGTAGTGGCCGTAGTAGTAGAAGTAGCCGGCCACCTGGAAGTAGCTCTCGTGTGGCACCGGGCGTTTGCGGCCGATCCCCAGCCACCCGTTGCGGGCGAACAGCCGCTTGAGCCACGCCCGCAGCACGTTGTCGCTGATCACGTCGTCGCCCCACATCCGCAGCGCGGCGTTGCAGGCCTGGCTGCGGCCGAGGCTGCCGGCGGGGCGGTTGATGCCCAGCCGCGGCGAGTACATCAGGTACTCGCCGTAGGCGTAGCTGAAGTCCGGGTTGCGTTGCCGGATGACCGACGCGGCCGCCTTGTCCATCAGCTTCTCGGGGAACGTCACGCCGATCGCCTCGGCGTCGTGCAGCGAGATCATGCCGGTGGCGGTGGTGAAGCTGTTGGGGCTGCTGCCGGGGATCTTCGCCACGTGGTCGAAGTCGTAGTAGCCCCAGCCGCCCGACAGGTACGCGTACCGCTTGAGCTGGTCGGCCTGGAACTGCGCGGCCTGCTTGAGCCGGGCCTGCAGGTCGGCGTCGCCCGCCGCGCGCTGGTGGAGCGCCACGAAGCCGCTGATGCCGTAGGCGTGGCCCCAGGTGTTGTAGATGGCGTCGGCAGCCGAGCGGCGGACCTTCTCGTGGTTGGCCAGCATCCACTCGGCGCCGCGCTCGAGCGCGTCGTCGACCCGCTGCCGGCGGTCGGCGTCCAGCGTGTCCTCGCACTCGCACAGCGCCTGCACCACCAGGCCGGCCACGGCCAGCTTGAAGCCGTCGTGCGCGCCGGGCACGGGCGCGTAGATGTTCAGGCCCTTGGTGTTCTCGGGGCTGCCCCAGCCGCCGTCGGGGCGCTGGTCGTCCAGCAGGAAGTCGACGCCGCGGTTGATGGACGCCTGGATCGCCTCGCGGGTGGGCGGGTCGATCGGCCTCGGCTCGGGGCCCTGCTCGGCCAGCGGGTACTTGCCGGGGGCGTCGTTGGCGGCGGCGCTGTTGGCAGTGTCGTCCTTGGCTGTGGCCGCGGTCGGGCCGGCGGCGACCGCCAGCAGCAGCATCACGATGAGCGGCGTCGAGCGCATATTCACGTTCCGTGACGGGCGGGGAGGTTCATCCAGAGTTCGCCGCGAGGGCCCGAGGGGCGCGCGACCGGGGTCAGTCGTCGTCCTCGTCCTCTTCTTCGTCGTCATCATCATCGTCGTCGTCGTCGGTCCCCTTCTCCTTGGGGTCGAGCGAGATGACGTCGCCCTTGTCGAGGCCGCTGGTGATCTCGATCTCCTTGTCCTTTGTCTTGCCGGTCTTGACCCACTGCTTCTCGACCTCGACCTCGTCGTCGTCCTCCTCGACCAGCCACACGTACGATTTGTCGGAGTCCTCGTCCTTGTGCACGGCGTCCTTGGGGACCAGGATCGCCTTCTTCTTCTCGTAGGTCTGGACCTTGGCCTTGGCGGTCATGCCGGGCATCAGCCACTCGGGCGTGCCGCCGGTGATCTCCACGCTGATCTCGAACTTGCCGGACGTGACCGGCACCATGTCGACCATCGAGACCTCGCCCTCAATGGGGTCGACGCCCTGCGCGGTCAGCGCGATCTCAGCCGGCTGGCCCTTCTCGACGGTGGGCAGGTCCTCCTCCTTGATGCTGGCCAGCAGGGTCAGCTCTTCGGGGTCGACGATGGTCATCAGCACCGAGCCCTTGGGCGCGTTCTTCTCGGGCACGAGCTTCTGCTTGAGCGAGGCGATCTGGCTCCACTTGCCGTTGACGCACTGCCCGTAGTACACCACGCCGGCGGCGGGCGCCTTGATGGTCATCAGCCGCTTGTCGGCGATCAGCTTGGAGTGCTTCTCGAGCGACTTGCGGCGGGCGACCCGGGCCTGCTCCAGCTCGTAACGGGCGCGGCTCAGGTCGAGGTCGGTGTTGTCCTTGATCCGCTCGAGCGCCATCTCGATGCGGCGCTGCATCTGCTTGAGCCGCTCGTCCTGGCGGGGGAGCGACGCGTTCATCACGAACTCGTGGTTGTACTTGGCGATCTCGTAGGAGAACTTCGAGAACTCGAGCTGCGTGCGCTGGCGGCGGAGGATCATCTCCTCGGTCTCTTCGGTGAGGTCGTCGGCCTCGTACATCTTCTCCAGCTGCTCCAGCTCGTCCTTGGCGTAGTCGAGTTGGAACTTGCTCTGCTTCAGCCGCATCTCCTGCGACTTCACGACCAGGTCGCGTTCCTCGTCGGTGTACCGCTTGTAGTCCTCCTGGGACTGCTCCCACTCCTCCTGAGCGTCCTTCAGCCGGCGCTCCAGCTCCTCCTCCAGCCGCGGCAGCTCCTGCTCGGCCTTGATGAGCGACAGCTCGCTGATCCGCTGCGACAGTTCCAGCTCGGAGATCGCCTCGTTCAGGTCTTCCGGGTCGAACCGCACGAGCGTCTCGCCGACGCGGACCTTGGCGCCGTGGGGCACGATCTCCTCGATCTCGAACGAGCTCCAGGATTCGGCGTCGAGCGTCACCTCGGTCATACTCTCCGAGGCGACCGTGCCGGAGACCTCCACCTCGATCTTGAGCGGCTGCTCCTTGATGGTCAGCGTCTTGCGTTCGGGCTTCTCTTCCTTCTTCTTCTCTTCTTTAGACTCTTCCTTGTCGGCTTCCTTCTCGTCCTTCTTCTCGTCGGCGGAGTCGTCCTTCTTCTCGTCGTCGGCCTTGGCGTCGGACTTCTCGGCCTCGTCCGCGGGCTTGTCGTCGGCGGCGTCATCGGACTCGTCCGCGGCGTCCTCGTCGGCGATGGCGGCGGCGACCGCCGCGGCGACGCTCTTGGCCGGCGTGGGCGACTGCGCCACGGCCAGCGAAGACGGGACCACGAGGACCAGCGAGAGCAGCAACAGACGCCAAAACGCGATGCGGGCCATAGGGGGTATTCCTAGTCGGGGAAAGGGACGACGCCGTCGTGCGTCGCCGCCACCTCGGGAGGGAGCGTGGGCGGCAATCCGGGGGAGCTGGGCAAGGGGAGACAGCCCTCATTCTGGGTCCGCGGCCGGCGAATTGCAACACGAGACCGCACACCTGTTACAGACGGATCAACCGGGACCGTTGTTCGCTGGGCCCGGCATGTCACCTACAATCTAGGCATGAACAGGCTCCTCCTCACCCGCGACCAGGCCCGCCGGGTCGACCAGCACGCCATCCACCAACTGGGCTACCCCGGCCCGGTGCTGATGGAGAACGCCGGCCGCGGCTGCGTCGACCTGCTCGCCCGACTTGGGATCGACGGGCCGGTGGTCGTGCTGTGCGGCAAGGGCAACAACGCGGGCGACGGCTTTGTCATCGCCCGCCGGCTGGCCCTCCACGGGACGCCGTGCCGGGTGGTGCTGGCGTGCGACCCGTCCGAATTGTCGGGCGACGCGCTGACCGCGCACCAGATGCTGCGTCCCTGCGGTGTGCCGGAGCACGTGATCGCCGACCCCACCAACAAGACGCTCGACCCGATCGGCGGGGGCGCCTCGTGGATTGTCGACGCGCTGCTCGGCACCGGCGCCAAGGGCGACCCGCGGGCGCCGATGGACGCGCTGATCCGCTGGGCGAACGCCCAGCCCGCCCGCCGGCTGGCGGTCGACCTGCCCAGCGGCCTGGACTGCGACACCGGCGTTCCGGGCGAACCCACCTTCCGCGCGGACTTCACCGCCACGTTCATAGCGCCCAAAGCGGGATTCCAAACGCCCGCGGCAAAGCCGTTTCTCGGCGAGGTGCACACCGTCGACATCGGCGTGCCGCCCTCGGCCGTCGAGGCAGCGTTATGCGACTGACGCTCAGCCAACAGATCGCCCTCACGCTCCGCGAATGGCCGCTGGTGCTGCCGATGCTGCTGGCGACGGTGTGCGTGGACGCGGTCACCATCGCGTTTGGCGCGACGCAACACGACGCCGAAGGTTTCTGGTACTGGGGCCTGCTGGTCCCGCAACTCGGCCTGCTTTCTCTGTGGGTGGTGCGGGGCGGGCCGGGCTTGCTAACCCGCCTGGCGCTGACCGGGGCCTACCTCGGCCTGCTGGTTGCAGTGCTCGGCGGGCTGCACGAATTCCACGACATTGGCGGTTTGGTGTCATTGCTGCTGGCTTACTCGGCGGTCATCGGCTTGATCGCGGCCGCCGGCCGGGCGATCAAGTGGTGGGTGCTTCCGCCCAACGCCGGTAGCGATGAGCCACTCCGGTTCTCCATGTGGCAGCTGATGGTGGTGATGACCCTCGTGGCGATCTCCGCGGCGGTCGCCCCGCACCTGACCTGGGCGCTTCATTGGCGGGAGGTCCCGATCTTCCTCGGCCTGATCGCCATGGTGCTGCTCGCCTACTTCGGGACGCCTATCCATCCGGCGCCGTGGGTGGGACTCGGGGTGTGCCTGTTTCCTGCGTTGAGCTTCGAGGCAGCCTACATCGAAGGCCCGCAGATCCACGGGGTGTTCCTTGGCTCGGCCCTGACCAGTTGGGTCTGGCTCGCGGCGTTGCAGTTCGACCCCGACGCCCAGCGCCGACTGGCGTCGCGCCGCCAGCGCCGGCGCGAACCGGCGCCGCCGCTCCGGGTCGTCGCGCCTGCCGAAGAATCCAACGCGCCCGCCGCCGACAGCACGCCCGAGATCGGCTTCGACGCCAAAGGCTAGTAGTTAGGCACGACCTATAAGTGTTGCCCTCCCTCACGGCGAAGAGAGACGCAACCGCGGATCGTCTACAATCGACCTTCAGCTGCCCTCCCCTCTCATCCCCTGTCGGCCCCGATGAACACACGGCGCGGCTTCACGCTGGTTGAGCTGCTGGTGGTGATCGCCATCATCGCCGCGCTGGTCGCGTTGCTGCTGCCGGCGGTCCAGTCCGCCCGCGAGGCGGCCCGCGTCACGCAGTGCAAGAACAACCTCCGCCAAGCCGCGCTGGCGATGCTGCAGCACGAGTCGGCCCACGGCGCCCTGCCGACCGGCGGCTGGAGCGCCTCGTGGGTGGGCGACCCCAACGCCGGCCCCGGCCCGCGGCAGCCGGGCGGGTGGGTGTACCAGGCGCTGCCGTACCTTGGCGAGCAGGCCGCCGCTGACCTGGGCGCCGGGCTCACGGGCGACGCGCTCAAGGAGGCGCTCTCGCAGCAGGCCCGCACGGTCGTGGCGATCCTCTACTGCCCCAGCCGGCGGCCGCCCGGGCGGTACGGCGTGGTCCAGCTTGAGGCCTGGAACTACCTGCCGCAGGAGTTCGCCGGCAAGACCGACTACGCCGCCAACGGCGGCAGCGATCTCGGCCTGCGGGGCGATCGGCGGGGGCCGCTGCCGCTGCGGCCGTTCGTGGGTTCGGACTGCCGCGGCGAGTACCCCCAGTGCGAGTGGCTTACCACCGAGGCCTGGTTGGAGGACGACTGGGACGGCGTGGTAGGCGACCACAGCGGCGCCCGCCTGGCCCAGCTCTCCGACGGCGCCGCCCGCACGTTCCTGGCTGGCGAGAAGTGGCTGCACTCCTTGTACTACGACACCGTGAGCGTCGACTCCGCCCAGGACCACGCCGACAATAAGCGGGCCCACGACAACCCGGGCGACGACGCGCTGATGACGACCGGCTACGCGACCGACACGGTCCGCGCCTGCGGCGGCGGCTTCGACCTAACCGGCGCGCCGATCGAGCACCCGCCCCGCCGCGACGTCGACTACGACCGCGCGAACCCCCAGACCGACAAGAAGGGCGCCCACTACCAAGACAGCTTCGGCGGCCTTCACCCCGGCGGCGTCAACATGGCCCGCTGCGACGGCTCGGTCGCGACCTGGGCGTTCGACGTGGACCTGGCCGTGTGGGCGGCGATGGGGTCGCGGGATGATGAGAGTCCGTGATTCTATCGCACGGGCGCCAAAGTACCCACGGCTCTCCGCGCCGTGAAAACCTAGTACAGCTAGTCGCCCGAGCGATCATCCTATGAAACTGCACAAGTTCTTTTCGATGGCCGTTCCAACGACGGGGGAGCAAGAGCGAGTGCCTATCATGCCTGGCTGTCGCCCCCGGTGCAGTGGTCCAGTCAGACCGAGTTACCTGCTGCGGCGGTCGCATTCAGGCGGCGGGAATGCTTCGACAAAAGTTGTGGTCGCTGGAAACTTCGTTCCCATTGGGATGCGTTCAATGTGTCCATCAAGGTAGAGCACGTGCATTGCGTCGCAGGGATGACCCGCGCGAGGATCCAGCACCTCGAACATCACCGGAATCTCGCTCTTGATACGCACCAGTTCTGCTTGATCTTGCGGGTTCGACGCCAAACGTTCTTCGACACCGGGAGATAAGCGGAATAGCACCCCTTCATTCGTGACAAGGTCCTCATCAGCATTAAACGAAGACCGCTCAGCAAGGGTGCTGCCCAATTCTTTCGCATCGGCGTCGCTGAGCACTACCCACCCCAAGTAAGCGTAATTGCGCGCCGCAATCTTCGTTACTTCTGCAGCGTTGGCGTTGCCTTCCTTGCATAGACCAATCAAACAGAACATCTGCTCAAACGCGTTCGAGTTGAGTGGATTAACATAAGACGCCGGCGCGGCGCTGCCTAGCGACTCTGGTTCGATTGGGTACATCCAGACACCGTCCTGCTTGCAGAGTCGAGGAAAATGGCCGACGTCTTCACGACTGAGCTCACGCCCAAGCATGAAACCGAGTGAGTACTCTGGCGAAACATTAACGCCGCTAGGTGTGCCCCAGGAAATGCGGATCACGTCATCGCTGTAACGCGTCAACGTAAGCCCAAAGCGAGTGCGGTGGGTAGAATGCCACCACGCAATGCCGGTCAGGGCTGTGACTGCAAGCGTTGCCGCCCAAAAGGAACGCCGCGACACCATAAGTGCCCCCAGCCAAACGTCATGATAAGTTGATCCGTCGGCTCGCAGCTCCGACTGCTCCAACACAACTTTCAAGCGACAAAGTTAGTCTCACCCCCTACAAGTTCGGTTAATCCTCTTTCGATTCTTCCCGCCTGACCTCCACCCTGCCCTCCACCTCGTGCCCCGCGTACAGGCGGTACGACTTGACCGCGCCGTCCAGGTGCTGCTGGGCGTACTCCTCGACCGCGGAGAACAGGTTGCTCATGTCCGGCGCGACCTGCAGGTTCCGCAGCTGGCAGGTGAGGTCGTCGTGCCCCGACTGGGCGGCCGCCTTGTTGCGGTAGGCGACCGTTGCGATCGCGGTGCGGAACGGGCTCTGGCGCCAGACCGCGCTGGTCCACGGGAAGATCAGCAGCGGCCGGAACGTCTTGACCGACAGGACCAGGCCGGAGGGGTGCTCAATGACGTCCTGCATGGGGGCGCCCTGCGTGTGGGTTGTGAGAAGAGAAACGCGTGGCCGTGGCCGGCGTTGATTGTACCACGGGCGGAGTCGTTGAGCTGTCTACGCCACGCGCCGCGCGTCAATCGCCCGTCAGCAACGTGGCCTGGGCGGTGGCCTCGGCCGCGGTGCGGCGGGCCTTGATGCGGACGTACGGCGCGATGTACTGGCCGCGGTGGGCGAACGTGCCCGGCGCGGCGTCGATTTGGGCGTGGACCGGCTCGGTAAAGTCCTCGATGGCGAAGCCCACGCGGCACATGCCGCCGATAAGCTGCTCCCAGCGGTGCAGGTACTCGCGCGTGCCGACCTCCCGGAGCCGGCCCGGCGCGGCGGCGGGCAGCGGGCCGTCGCGGTAGTAGGGCTCGGCCAGCTGGTAGCGGCCGGCGGCCGGCTGCTCGCCCGCCTGCTGGCTGGTCGGGCTCTTGTGCTGGCTGAGGTACAGCCCGCCGAATCGCAGCACGCGTGCGACCTGCTGGAACACGACCGCCACGTCCGGCACGTAGCAGGTGCTGACGGGCTGGGCGACCAGGTCGAACGACCCGGCCGCGAACATCGACAGGTCCTCCATCGTGCCCTCGACCACGCGCACGGCCAGGCGCCGCTCGGCCGCGACGCGGCGGTCGTGCGCGAGCATCTCGGGGCTGATGTCCAGCACGGTCACCTCGGCGCCGGCCGCCGCGAACAGCGCGCTCTGCCGCCCGCCGCCGGCGGCCAGGCAGAGCACCCGCTGGCCGGCAACAGAATCGCCCAGCCACCCCCGTGGGTCGATCGCGCGGAGGGGCTGGGCGAGGTCGTCGTCGCTCACCGGCCGGGTCAGCGGCGCGCCGCGACGCGCCAGCTGGTCCCAGGCTCGGGCGTTATGCTCGGCGTGGTTGGACATGCCGGCGGGTTGTAAACGCCAGCGCGGCCAGAAGCAAGGCCGCCGCGGCGGGCTCGGGAACGGTGGCCGAGCCGACGGCGCCGCTGGCGATGGCGACCGCGTCCAGATCGAAGTTGAGATCGGTCTGAGCGTCCTGGTCGTCGGCCAGGCTGAACCGCAGGTAGCCAACCTCGCTCAGGCCCGTGGCCGAGATGTCGAGCCACAGCCCGCCGCCCGACCCGCCGAGCAGCGTCATGGCGGCGTCGAAGTTCAGGCCCTCGAAGTCGGCGAAGGCGCCGGTGAACGGCAGCTGGAAGTCGCTGGGGTTGGTGAACGCGGCGTCGGTGTAGCCGGCGGTCGGGTTGTCGAACGTGAAGTCGCCCAGGCCGACCCAGCTCGCGCCGTCGCTGCTGACCGCGACCGAAGCCGAGTCGATCCCGAAGGCGCCGAAGTCGACGCCCGTGCCGGCCTGGCCGTTAGGCCAGTCGACGTCGATCAGACCAGTGTTGGTGAACACGCCGATCTCCGGGCCGCCGGCCTGGGGGATGGCGAAGTTGGAGAGCCGCAGCGTGATCTGGCCGCCCTCGCCGATCGATACCAGGTCGTCGGTGCTGAACGGCGGGTTGAACGGGCTCACCTCACCGAAATCGGTGTCGCGTTGTGGCTGGCCCAGCGCGGCGGCGGTGTTGGTGTAGCCCGCCGACGGCGCGGCGCCGGGCGTGTAGGAGAGCACCTCGACGGCGTGCTGAGCATGGGCCGCGGAGGCGGCGGCGAGCGCGAGGGTGGTTAGCGAGAGCAGCTTCTTCATGAGGTCGTTCCAAGGTGGGGGTTAGGAAAACGCAGTCGGCCGGCCAGCCCAACGCCGGCGGCCAGGAACAGGAGGGCCGCGGCCGGCTCGGGCGCGGCCGCGGAAAGAGTGGTCGGGGAGGCGCCGTAGTGGTCGCGCCACAGCTCGTAGCCGTCGTGGCCGGCGCCGGCCGCGGCGAGGCCGTCCCGCCAGACCGTGTAGTCGGCCGCGTTGACGGCGCCGTCGGCGTTGTAGTCGCCGGGCTGCGTGACGGCCGGGGCGGGCTCGGCGGGGTCCGGGTACGCGGTGAAGTTGAACACCGTGGCGAAGGTCCACCCGTCGATGGCGCCGTCGGCCAGCTCGCGCGAGGCGAAGCCCCGCTGGTTGCTCTCCCATGTAGAGTCGAACCCGCTGGGCAGGCTGGCGTAGTGCCAGAACCGCAGGTACCAGCCCTCGCCGTACGCGTCCAGCGGGTCGGTCGCTACAGCGCCGTCCGCCTGGCTCTGCGTGGCTTGCGTGACGCCCCGCTGGTCAAACGCGGAGTTGTCCGACAGCGCGAACGACTCGGGTTGGTTCGCGTCGTACCCCAGGCCGTACATCCGCACCTCGGCGGCGTCGAGCTTGGCGTACACGCGCTGGTCCGCCGCGATCACCGCCAGCAGCATGTCGCGGCCTGTGGCCTGGCCGTCCCAGCGGTAGCCCCAGGCGAGCGGGCCGCCGGCGGCGGGCGACTCGTCCCAGTCGATGATCAGCGCGGCCTGGTTGGCGCCCTCGCCGACCCAGTGCTGGATGTCGGTGAACGAGGTGACCGGCGCGGCGCAGGTCGGCGCCGCGTAGAGCAACGCGGCCAGCCCCGCGATGCATGGAACAGCGAGGAAAGCCGGGGCCGTCCGACAACTCGTAGCCACCGGCTCTGCCGGGGGGTAGGTTTGCTCGCAACCGCCGCCCCGGCGAGATCCCCCGGCAGAGCCGGTGGCCACGGGCAACAGGTCAGGCCGGCGGGCGTCCGAACGGCGACGCCCGCAGCGTTGCTTCTTCTGTTCGCTCACGGCGTCTCCCCCCCGGCGCGGGTCAGCAGCGCGGTGAGCGCCGCCGGCTCCAGTTCGTTTGGCAGGAACGCGACGTGGCCGTCGCAGAACAGCGCCTGGGCGCCGCCCGGGTGGGGGCTGCCGATGTTGTTGCTCAGGAGCGACCCGCCGTTGATGGGGGTAGACTGCTCGTGGGCGAACAGCGTGTGGCCGTTGACCCACTCGGTCTCGCCGGTGCGGCGGTTGAGCAGTTCGGCCACCGCGGTGGTGTGGGACAGCCCGTCGGTGATGGACCGCAGGCGGGTGGGGACCTCGTACAACATCACGCCGAGGTACGGGTCGGCGAGAACCTGCTGGGCGGAGAGCGGCGCCTCGTTGCCGGGGCCCTCGACGCCGTACACGCCGCCGTAGTCGGTGAACGCGGCGCCCGAGAACAGGCCCACGCCGGCGTGCAGTTCGGGCGCGTCGGTGCTGGGGCAGAGGAACAGGTCGACCACGGTGGCGGCCGCCGTGCGGTTGGCGGCGTCGTACGCCGGGCGGTCGTGCAGGAACTGCTGGTGCAGCGCGGGCAGCTCCAGCTGCGGCAGCACGTCCAGCCGCCACGACCGCAGCAGCGGCTGCCGGAACGGCTCGCCGGGCGCCGGGGGCTGCGGCTTGCAGCCGACGCAGCCGGTGGGGAGCGACTTGGCGGTTCCCTCGTAGCTCAATAGCGCCAGCCCGATCTGCTTCAGGTGGTTCTGGCAGGTGGTGCGGCGGGCGGACTCGCGGGCCATCTGGACCGCGGGCAGCAGCAGCGCAACGAGGGCGGCGATGATCGCGATCACGACCAGCAGCTCCACCAACGTGAAGCCGCGCAGCACGCGCCGCGGGGGCGGGAAACAGGGGCGGTCCATCCGCGTGGGGTCTCGCGGGCGGCGTCGTGGGCGCAGCGGCGTCGGCATCCAACCGACAGGTAGCAGCGCGGGCGCGGCCCAGTTGTCCGGTGCGGCGCCCGTCCCTCGCAGGCGGCCGACGGTAAACGCGGTGGTAGGTCTTCTGACTCCCAGGCCCCGGTCCGAATCTGCCTTCTCACCGTTGGCTTTCCGAAGAAAACCAGCAGCAATGGCGACGAATCGATCGGCGGGTTAACTCAAGTCGGCCCAGTACCGGAGAAGCGGTTTCTGAGACGCGACAAGCGTGTCTGCCTGGTCACAGCGGCGGGGCCGTCCCGGAATTGCACCGGATTCCCTGTTCGTTGGCCGGGCAAGAACGCTCCCGGGCCAACCACCAACGCGACGTGCGGAGCAGCTTAGCAGCGGCCGGGCGCGGTGTAAAGGAGCGGCGCCCCGCGGCTGATGATTGGCCACCGCAACTAGCAATCTTGCTAGTAGTTCAGCGAGTAGAGCAGCACGTTCAGCCCCAGCCGGGCCGCGTCGGCGCGGGAGTAGCCCCGGCACTCAACCGCCTCGTGCTTCTCCAGGGCGCAGCTCAGGTCGTAGGGGGAGAAGATCACCGCCCAGCGGCCGTCGATCTTGACCCCCTCGAGCACGGGGCGGGTCTCGCGGAACCGCGCAGCCAGCGGCTGGTCGGCCGCCACCGGCTGTGGATTGCGGGCCTGCACGGTGCGGACGTCGTACCCGCCGTAGGCGTCGGTGAAGATCGGGTCGTCGGGCGGGATCCGCTCGATCGCCGCGCCGGGTAGCGCCGCCTTCAGCTCGCGGCGGAAGCCTTTGGTGAACGCCGGGCTGGCGCAGATAGAGTCCCCCAGCAGCGACCCGCCGCGCTGCAGATAGTCCCGCAGGTGGTCGCGTTCCTTGGCCGTCAGGCGGAAGTCGTGCCGGCCGTGGATGAACGCGATGTGGTAGGTGAACAGCGACTCGTCCGCCAGGCTGATCAGCGGCGACTCGGTCGAGATGCGGAGCTTGAGGTCGCCCTGGCCGGCGGCGCGGGTCAGGTTGGCGAGGGCGCCGGGCGCGTCGTTGCAGCCGCCGCCGTGCTCCAGCTTCGCGATGCGGATCACGCCGCGCTCGGCCTCGGGGTCGGCGAGCGATTCAGCCGACGCGTCGACAAACACCTGCTCCTTGCCCTGCGGCTTGCGGCCCGTGGCGTAGGCCAGCACGTTCAGGCCCAGGTCCTCCGCGTCTTTCACCCGCGCGCGGACCGCCGCCGGGTACGACACGGCGGCCATCGGGCGGTTCAGCTCCCAGTAGCACGAGAGGTCCTCGTCGCAGTAGACCACGCAGGTGCGGCAGCCGTACTCCACGGCCCACAGCTTGCCGAGGTAGGGGGAGTCGGGCCGCACGGCGCGCTCCATCCGCCACACCGGGTGCGCCGGGCGGAGCTGCCGCAGGCGGTACTCGGGCTCGGGGAACATCGCCTCGACGAGCTGCTCGAGCGACCGCCGGAACGGCCCCTGCCCGCCGCAGCACGCCTCGGCGAAGATGAACCCGCCGCGGTCGACGTAGTCGCGCAGCTTCTTCGCGTGCTGCGTGAGCCGCGCGACGTTCGACCCGCTGACGTAGATCACCGGCGCCTGCAGCAGGTCCTCGACCGTGGCGCCCTCGGGGTCGAGCTGCTGCCAGGTGAGGTCGAGCCGCCACGCGCGCTCGGCCACGGCGGTCAGGTGGGCGGCGTCGGAGCGGTGCTGGTTCCAGCCGTCGCCGTAGTCGAGCTTGGCCATCAGCACGGGCCGGCGTCCCTTGGAGAGGAACAGCAGCGCCAGCGACGTGCCGACGTGCGGGTTCTGCTCGCTGCGTCCGCCGGTCCAGTAGTGCGACAGCGGGTCCTGCCGGTTGACGATGAACTCGGTCCCCTCGCGGTACCAGTCGTGGTCGCCGATGAACCGCTGGGCGGTCAGCCGCCCGACGCGTTCCAGCGCGTACAGGTAGTAGTACAGCCAGCCGCGGCTGGCGGCGTCGGAGCTCGGGTTGCGCGTGACCGAGAAGTTGCGGCCCATCCACGACAGCGCGTTGGCGATACGCTCGTCGTCCTCGTGGGTCACGCAGCAGCGGACCTGGTCGCCCTCGACGCGGGCGTCGCCCTGGTTGAGCGCCTCGCCGGTCATCACCAGCGCGGCGATCCCCGCGCAGGTCATGCTGCCTGAGGGCCCCTGCGAGCCGCTATACGACCACGACCCATCGGCGTTCTGGTTGCGGCGCCAGTAGCCGTTGGCCGCCCGCCAGGTTTCGATCGACACCTGCGCGCCCACCCGCTGCGCCTCGTGGAGCGCGAGCGTGGCGAACTGCGCGTTGCTGGGGTCGGCGCCCGGCCCGGGGTACGACCACCCGCCGGCATCGATGCCGGGGCCCGGGTGCTGGGTGGACTCGAGCTGGTCGACGCACGCCTGGATGGCGGCCAGGTCCCGCCCGGGCGTCGCGGCCGCCAGCACCATAATCTTCAGCGACACGCAGTACGTGCGGTCGGGCTTGATCCCCCGCAGGTAGTCCAGCGCCTTGGCGACCGCCGGGTCGTCGGGCTCGACGCCCGAGTTCAACAGCGCCAGCGTGCACAACGCCGGGATGCCGCCCTGGAAGCCGGGCATCTCCGGCCAGCTGCCGTTGCCGCGCTGCTGGCTTTTCAGGTACGCCACTCCGCTGCTGATCGCCGCCCGCACGTCCTGCGGGTTCAGCGCATCGGCCGGCTGAGCCCCGGCGGGCCGCGCAAACAGCCCAACCGCTACAACCAACCATGCAAGGGCTGTCGCCAAGCGAGCCATCGATCGCCGCCCCGGGTTCACTTCAGTGAGACTACGCAAGTATCGTACGTTTCTGGAGTTGCGCTGGCAAACGCCATCGGCGGAAGCGTTGGCCGGTCGACCGGCGAGTTATAGAATGACGACTCTGGAAAGTGGTGAGTAGAAGGTGGTGGGTGGTGAAGAGTCACGAAGAGCTGGAGGTCTGGCAGAAGGCGATCGATCTGGTTGATTCTGCGTACGGGATAGCCGTTGGACTTCCCGATCAAGAACGATTCGGATTGATCAGCCAACTCCAGCGTGCGGCCGTGTCGGTCCCGGCGAATATAGCGGAAGGCGCGGGGCGAGACTCCACCAAGGAGTTTCTTCGGCACCTGTCGATCGCCCGCGGTTCGTTGGCGGAAGTATCCACCTTCTTTGTGATCATTGAACGCCGTGGGTACGCCTCCCCAGAGACACTAAACGCCGCCAGAGCCCTGCTCGATCAGGTCGGTCGATTGCTCAGCGGTCTGCAGCGCTACCTACGCAAGAAGCTCGACAAAGCCTAGCCGTACTATTCCCACTCACCGCTCGGCAACCACCAACCACCCTCCACGCACCACCCACCACCGCCCATGTCTCGCAACCTCGGCGACGTTCTCCAGGAGTTCCGCCAGCACCGGCTGGTGATGCAGCAGGAGCTGCAGAAGGTGATCATCGGTCAGGACCTGGTGATCGAGCAGATCTTCGCCGCCATCTTCACCCGCGGGCACTGCCTGCTGGAGGGCGTGCCCGGGCTGGCCAAAACGCTCATGGTCAGCACGCTGTCGAAGATCCTCGACCTGGAGTTCAAGCGGATCCAGTTCACGCCCGACCTGATGCCGTCGGACATCACGGGAACCAACGTGCTGGAAGAAGACGAGCACGGGCGGCGGAATTTCCGCTTTGTCGAAGGCCCGATCTTCACCAACATTCTGCTGGCCGACGAGATCAACCGCACCCCGCCCAAAACACAGGCCGCGCTCTTGCAGGCGATGCAGGAACGCGAGATCTCGGTGGGCCAAACCACCTACGACCTGCCCCAACCGTTCTTCACCATCGCCACGCAGAACCCGATCGAGCAGGAGGGCACCTACCCGCTTCCCGAGGCGCAGCTCGACCGGTTCATGTTCAACATCAAGGTCGACTACCCGACCCGCGACGAGGAAGAGAAGATCCTCGCCAGCACCACCCGCGGCGAATCGCCCGAGATCAGCAAGGTGCTGTCCGGCAAGGCGATCCTCAACCTGCAGAAGCTGGTCGGCAGCGTGGCGGTCAGCGAGTACATCATCAAGTACGCCGCGTCGCTCGTGCGGGCGACCCGCCCGCGGGACGAGTCGGCGCCGGAGTTTGTCAAAGAACTAGTAGACTGGGGCGCCGGCCCCCGCGCCGGGCAGTTCCTGATCCAGGGCGGCAAGGCGCTCGCCGCCATGGACGGCCGCTTCAGCGTCGCCGTGGAAGACGTCCAAAAGGTCGCCACCCCCGTGCTGCGGCACCGCGTGAGCACCAACTTCCAAGCCCAGGCCGAAGGGATGACCACCGAGGACGTGATCGCGCGACTGGTGAAAGAGATCCCCACCCCCGAGATCCCCAAGTTCGCAGGCCAATAGATAGCCGGCGAGCTACGCCTCGGCGGAGTGCGTGTTGGGGATAAACCACGAAGGGCACAAAGGGCCACGATGGGATGCGAAGGTTAATGGTGGTCGAACGCGTCGTCGACCTTGGAGGTAGAGGCTTCGTAGTCTTTCCAGGGATTGTTCCCGTACATAAAGAGCGGTTCCACATTGGCGATCAACTCCTATTGATCTGCCCAGATGGCGTCGAGAGGAATACAGCGATTGCTGGCATAGAAGCTGGAGTCCCGAACCCAAACGGAGAAGTTGTCGTGCTATTGAAGGATATCGCCGTAGACGAGATCCCACCTGGCACACAGGTGTGGTCAACAACGCCGGACTAGTTGGCTTCACAGTGAACTTCGTGTCCTTTGTGCCCTTTGTGGTGAGCAAGACCTGAATCCGTGCGGGTTGATTGCACCACAGAGGGCACGGAGGACACTGAGTGAATGACAAATGGATCTGATTAATTGTCCGAAGTGCAAGACAGGCGAGCTCACCGACTCATTAGAAGCTGAGCTAGGGATTACCTTCTGGACTTGCTCAGTGTGCGCCTACAGAGCAGTCGAAGATGAGTCTCTCGAAGAAAAGTGTCCGAGATGCGGCAGGTTTGGCTACTCCATTCTTCTCGATGAAGATGGTTACTTTGATTGGTGTCCTCAATGTGGAAGGCTTACATACTAGCCTCTGAATCCTCAGTACCCTCCGTGGTTAACCCAACCCAACTCCTGGCGAGCCATAGCTCGCCGGCTACTCCCTGACCTCCGACCTCTCACCCCTGACCTCTCACCACTCGCTTGTCCTCCGAAAAGTACCTCAAGCCCGAAGTTATCCAGCAGATCAAGCGGCTGGACCTGCGTGCGCAGTTCATTGTTAAGGGGTACCTGCAGGGGATGCACGCCAGCCCGTTCCACGGGTTTTCGGTCGAATTCAGCGAGCACCGCAAGTACACGCCCGGCGATGACCCGAAGGACATCGACTGGCTGGCCTACGCCAAGACCGACCGCTACTACGTCAAGAAGTTCGAGGCCGAGACCAACATCACCGGCTACCTGGCGATGGACCTGTCGGCCAGCATGGCCTACACGTACCGGCAGGAGCTGACCAAGTTCGACTACGCGATCTGCCTGGCCGCCGCGCTCACCTACCTGATGGTGCTGCAGAACGACCCGGTCGGCCTGGTGACCTTTGGGCAGAAGATCACCCGCAGCCTGCCGCCCAAGAGCAAGCGGCAGCAGATCGGCACGATCCTCTCGCTGCTCTCAAACCTCAAGCCCGAGGGCCAGACCGACATCGGCAACAGCCTGATCCAGCTCGCGGCGATGCTCCGCCACGCGAGCCTGGTGATGGTGTTCAGCGACCTGCTGACCGACCCCGAGCCGGTGATCGCCGCGCTCCGCCGATTGCGGCACGGCGGACACGACGTGATCCTGTTCCACGTGCTCGACGAGGCCGAAGTTAAGTTTCCCTTCCATGGGCTGGTCGACCTCGAAGAACCCGAAACCGGCCAGCGGCTCGAGATCGACGCCGACGGCTACCGCCGCGACTACCTGGAAGAGATCAACGCATTCCGCGAGTCGTACCGCGAGGAGTGCTTCAAGAGCGGCATCGACTACGTGCCGCTGGACACGAGCATGGCGTTTGATAAGGCGCTGACGGAGTACCTGGCGACAAGGAGGCAAAGAGCTTAGCGGGCTATTGGCTGTTAGCTGTTGGCTCTTGGCTTCCGAAGGGGATGCTATGCAAGACTTTCGGAATCTACAGGTGTGGCAGCTTAGCCATGAGCTCACACTAGAGATCTACCGTCAGACTAAGACGTTCCCTGTTGACGAGCGGTACGGCCTGACATCGCAACTGCGACGGGCGGCGGTTTCAATCGAATCGAACCTCGCAGAAGGTTGCGGTCGAGGGAGTGACCCAGACTTCGCAAGATTCGTTCAGGTCGCGCTTGGATCAGCCGCCGAAGTTGATTGCCAGCTGCTGATCGCACGCGACCTCGAGTTCCTGCCTGGCAACATTTATGACCAACTGCAATCAGAACTGCAAAGAGCGAAGAAGATGCTCAACTCGCTGCTGCGAACGCTACGCAACAAAGGCCAATAGCTATTAGCCAATAGCCAACAGCTACTGCATGACCTTCCTCACCCCTCTACTCACCGCCGGCGCTGCACTGATCGCGATCCCGATCGTGCTGCACCTGGTCATGCGCCGCAAGCCGCAGCAGCTGCAGTTCCCGGCGCTGCGGTTTGTGATGAAGCGGCGGTCGGTGAACCAGACCAAGCTGAAGCTGCGGCACCTGATCCTGCTGCTGCTGCGGTGCGCGGCGATCGCGCTCTTGGCGTTGGCGTTGGCGCGGCCAGTGCTGCAGGGCTCGGGGCTGCGGGGCGGCGCCGGCGGGTCGGCGGGCGTGGCGATTGTCATCGACAACTCCGCCCGCATGGGCTACCGGAGCGAGAACCAGACCCGGCTGGCCGCGGCCAAGCAGATCGCCGACTGGCTGCTGGGGCGGCTGCCGGCGGACAGCCAGGTGGTGGTGGCCGACACCGGCTCGAGCAGCCCCGGGCGGATCCTCGACCGCGACGCCGCGCGGCTGCGGGCGGGGCGGGTGCGGCCCGCGTCGCGCGACGTGGGCCTGGACGCGTCGGTGCGGTCGGCGCTGGCCGCTCTCCAGCAGGCGGGCGCCGAGCGGCAGGAGGTGTTCCTGTTCACCGACCGCACGGCGGGAGCGCTCGACACCGGCACGCTGGAGGGCATCGCCCGGACGCTTGAGGAGCACCCAGACGCGACGCTGTACCTGGCGGACGTTGGCGTGGAGGACCCGGTCGACCTGGGGATCCGCTCGCTAGAGCTCTCGGGGTCGACGCTCGCGGTGGGGCAGTCGCTCGGCCTGGGGGCGACGCTGGCCTCGGTCGGCAAACGCCCCGACAAGCCGGTCACGATCGAGCTGTGGATCGACGGGCCCAACGGCCCGGAGAAACGCGGCGAGCAGCTCGTAACCGTCGAGGCGCCGCTGCAGCGGGTGGAGTTCTCGATCGCCGCCCTGCCCGAGGGCGTGCACCAAGGGTACGTGCGGGTGGTGGGCAGCGACCCTCTGCCGGCCGACGACGCGCAGTACTTCACCGTCAGCGTCGAGGCGCCGCGGCGCGTGCTGCTGCTGGCCGACGACGCCGCGGACGCGGTGTTCGTGCGCCAGGCGCTGACCGCCGCCGGCCCCGCCCAGGCGTACGAGGTGGACGTCGAGCCGTTTACCGCCAAGTGGCAGCCCCGGCTGCACGACTACCGCGCCGCGTTCCTGCTCGACCCGCCGTCGATCGGTTCGACCGGCTGGCGGACGCTGGGCAACTACGTGAGCGGCGGCGGCTCGGTCGCGTTCTGTCTGGGCCGCAACTCGCAGCTGCCGCGGCTCAACTCGGCCGACGCGCAGCAGCTGCTGCCGGGCGAGTTCCGCTGGATCTCACGCGACGAGACCTACCTGCGCCCCCGCTCGTACAGCCACCCGGCCATCGCGCCGCTGGCGGACTTCGCCGAGTCGATCCCGTGGCCGCAGTTCCCGGTGTTCGAGTACTGGAGCCTGGGCGAGCTGGACGCGTCGGCGGTGGTGGTCGCGCCGTACGCCAACGGCGACCCGGCGATCGTCGAGCGGCGGGTGGACCGCGGCGTGGCGATCACGGTCACCACGCCCTTCTCCGACCCGGCGTCGGGCGAGCCGTGGAACCTGCTGCCGACCGGCGTGGACCCGTGGCCGTTCCTCGCGTTGACCGACAGCCTGACCGCGTACCTGTGCGGCGCGGCCGACACCCGCCGGGTGTACCGGCCGGGCGAGACCGCCATTGTGCCGCTTGGTGAGGCCGCCGGCGCGACCGGCTACGTGCTGCGGCTGCCCAGCGGCGACGCGATCCGCCAGACGCTGCCGGCCGGGCAGCGCGAGGCCGCGATCGGCATGACCGAGGAGCCGGGCAACTACCGGCTACAGGCGGGCGGCGCCGCGGACGGGATCGACGCCGGGTTCTCGGTGTCGGCGCCGCCGGAGCTCGGCCTGCTGGAGCGGGTGACCGACGCCCAGCTCACCGCCGCGTTGCCCGCCGGCCGGTTCCACCTGGCCACCGGCGAGGCCGACCTGGCCGAGCAGGTCGACGTGGGCCGCGTCGGCCGCGAGCTGTACCCCTGGCTGATCACGGTCGTGGCGTTGGCATTGGCCGCCGAGCAGTGGTTCGCCAACCGCTTCTACGAAGAGCCCGCCCCCCCGAACTAGCAACAACCGCGTGTCCTGGACGTTCCACCCTGTCGGCGGCCCCTGGCTCATAGCGATCCTCGCTGTGCTGCTGCTGGGGCTGTGCGCGGTGCGGGCGCGGGGCGCGCTGAGCGCGCGGCAGCGGGCCGGGCTCACGGCGCTGCGCATCGGCGCGTGCCTGATGATGATCTTCGCCCTGCTCCGCCCCGAGGTGGTGCGGACCCGGAGCGAGACCCTCCGCTCGGCGCTGCTGGTGCTGGTCGACTCGTCCCGCAGCATGACCGTCGAGGACTCGCTGGGGGGCCGCTCGCGGTGGGAGTCGGCGATGACGCTGCTGGAGCAGTCCGAGGAGTCCCTCAGGCAGCTCAGCCGCGACCACGACCTCCAGTACTACCAGTTCGACCAGACGCTCCGCCCGGCAGCGGGCCGCGCGTCGCTGGCGGCGTCGGCGCCCGACGGCGACGCCACCGCCCTGGGGCAGTCGCTCGCCGAGCTGCTGGAGAACGAGGCCTCCGAACGCCTGCTGGGCGTGGTGCTGCTGAGCGACGGCGCGCAGCGGGCCGTGCCGCCGTCGGACCTGGCGCCGCAGGTGGCGGCCCGGCGCTACGCGCTGGAGGGCGCGCCGATCTTCCCGTTCTCGTTCGGCTCGCCGGCCGGCGGCGCCCGGGCGGACGTCGCGATCGACGACCTCCTGGCGAGCGACTCGGTGTTCGCCAACACGCCGACCCGCGTCACCGGCCGCCTGCGGGTCGACGGCTACCCCAACCAGACGCTCACCGTGCAGCTGCTGTGGGAGGGCGAGGACGGCGGGCTGGCGCCCGTCGACGCCACGCAGATCACCGCCGGCCCCGCCGCCGCCGAGTACCCGATCAGCCTGCAGCACACCCCGACGCGGCTGGGCGAGCAGAAGGTGCAGCTGCGGATCGAGCCGCAGGAGGGCGAGTCGCTCACCAGCAACAACTCACAGAGCACGTTCGTCACGGTCCGCGAGGGCGGCGTGAAGGTGCTGTACCTGACCGGCGCCAAACGCATCGGCGGCGAGCCGGGCATCGAGCAACGTTTCGTCCGCGGCTCGCTGGCGGCCTCGCCCGACATCATCGTGACCCGCCGCAAGGTGGACTACGAGCCGCAGCGGGTGAACCTCCAGCCGCTGTTGGCCGAGAGCAAATTCGACGTGTTCCTGCTCGACGACGTCGACGCCGACGCGTTGGACTTCCCCACCTGGAAAGAAATCGCCGACCGCGTGCGCGACGGCGCCGGGCTGATGATGACCGGCGGCTACCACAGCTTCGGCCCCGGTGGGCACGACAACAGCCCGCTGACCGCCGTGCTGCCGATCCGGCCGGGCCGGCTCGAGCGGCAGCAGTTCGGCGAGCCGCTCCGCGCGGACATGCACCTGCCCGAGCCGGTGCGCGTGCAGCCGGCCCAGCCGTTCGGCCCCCGGCACCCGATCATGCAGATCGCGCCTGACGCGGCCGCCGCGTGGGACGCGTTGCCGCCGCTGACCGGCGCCAACCGCATCGACCAGCGGACGCTTAAGCCCAACTCGCAGGTGCTGGCGGTGGACCCGGCGCACGACAACGCGCCGCTGCTGGTCGCCGGCCAACCCGGCGCCGGCCGGTCGCTCGCGTTCGCCGGCGACAGCACCTGGCGGTGGGTAATGGGCGGCCAGGGCGAGGCCCACCGGCGTTTCTGGCGGCAGGCGATCCTGTGGCTCGCGCAGAAGGACGACTCGAAGTCCAACCCCGTGTGGCTCGACCTGGCGGCGCGGCGGGTCGCCCGCGGCGCGCCGCTGGAGGTCACCGTCGGCGCCAACCCGCCCGAAGGCGCGGCCGGGCCGATCGGCTTTCGGGTCGAGGTGACCCGCCCCGACGGCGGCAAGCAGGACCTGCCGATCCCCGCCGGCGAGAACGGCGGCACGGGCGTGCTCCGCCGGACCGACCTGGCGGGCGACTACCTGGTGACCGTCACTGGCAGCCAGTCCGGCCAGATGCTCGGCACGGCGCAGGCGCGGTTCACCGTGCCCGACACCGACGTCGAGCTCGACCAGCCCGGCGCCGAGCCCGCCACGCTCGCGCAGCTCGCCCAGATCACCGAGCAGGCGGGCGGCCGGGCGATGGCGCCCGAGGAGCTGCCCGACCTGCTGGCCGACCTGGCCGCCCAGGACCCGGAGGTGCAGGAGGAGGTGGTGGCGCGGGTCACCTACTGGGACACCTGGCCGTTCTTCCTGCTGCTGGTCACGCTGCTGAGCGTCGAGTGGTGGCTGCGCAAGCGGTGGGGGCTGGTCTAGCGCCGCGCTACGAGACGCCGATCAGCGTGAGGTCGGCGCCCAGGTTGCCACGCCACACGTAGTAGTCGGCGGAGTCGACGTCGTCGTCGTCATCGCCGTCCCCGGGCAGGTTCTCCCACGCGTCGGGGTCGACGCCGGACGAGCCGTTCTGGCTGTACCACACCGAGTAGTCCGAAGCGGTCACGTGCAGGTCGTTGTTGTAGTCGCCGACCAGCTCAAACACCTTGTCGGTAACCGTGCTGTCGGCCCAGCCGACGGCGCCCGCCACGCTGCCCGCGCGGCGGAGGGTGAGGTCGCCGAGCACGTCGAGATCGCCGTACAGCGCGTCCAGGTCGGTCGGCTGGTCGGTCCGCTGAATCGAGAGCCGCAGGTCCCAGGCGGGGAGCCAGACCTCGTCCGCGCCCGAGGCGGTGTTGGCCAGGTCGATCGCCTCGCGGAGCGAGAGCGCGTCGGCGCTGCCGCCGCTCTGGGCCGTGTCCACGATGCTGGTGACCACTTCGTCCGGGGCGCCGTTGACCACGTCGCCCGCGCCGCTGGAGAAGAGCGAGCCGCTGTACGCGCCCACTAGGTTGTCCCCGTTGTTCACCCCCACGGCGCCGTTGAACTGCCCCACGTTGGCGGACCCGAGCGACGCGGTGTTGCCAACGAAAACCGAATCGCCGACCGTCAGCGTCGTGCCGCTCTGCGACGCGTACACGCCGCCGCCGTGCTGGGTGGTGGAGTTCCCGTAGAACACGCTGCGGTCGATCGTGACGTCGGTCAGGCCGGACGTGCCGGGGTACGAGAGCGCCAGCAGCCCGCCGCCGCTGCCGCCGGCCGAGTTGCCCACCACGGCGACCTGGTCCAGCGTGGCGGCGCCGCCGGTCTCGACCAGCAGGCCGCCGCCACCGCCGGAGGCGGCGCCGCCGGTGACGGTCAGCCGGCTCAGCAGCAGGTCGGCGCCGCCCCGCACCGTGAACACGCGGTCGGAGATCCCCGCCGCGTCCACAACACTGGCGCCGGCGCCCGCGCCGTAGATCGCGATGTCCTCGTCGATGTCGAGGTCGTTGTAGGCGGCGTTGTTGGCCTCGGTCCCGACGCGGCTCAGCACGTGGCGGCCGGGGTTGGGCGCAACGTAGATGGCGCTCGCCGCGCCGGCGGCGTTGGCGTCTCGCACCGCCGCGCGGAGGCCGAGCTGCGCGCCGGGCGCGGTGGCGTCGAGGTCGACGACCCCATCGCCCAGCGTGCCCGGATCGTCCAGATCCTCGTTGCTGCTCACCACGTAGTCGACCTGATGGGTGATCGAGGCCAGGCCGCCGGCCACGGTGACGCTGTCGGTCCCGCCACTGCCGGCGACGATAATCTGCTGCACCCGCGCAGCGTCGATGTCACGAGTGAAGCTGTACGAGTCTCCGTTGTCCAGCGTGTAGGAGATCGCGGCCCGCACCTCGCCGCCAACCTGGGTGATGGAGATCGTGTCGTCGACGTGAACCGCGGTCGCGGCGGTCGGGTCCCAGTGCAGCCCCTGAACGAGCAGCGTGCCGCCGTGCGTCTCGAAGCTGATCTGCCCCAGCCCGGCGGTGAAGTCCTGCGCGGCGATGTCCTGGCTCCCCGCCGGCGAGGCGGTCGTGTAGCCAAAGGCGTCGGCCAAGAAGCTGGTCGCCGTGTCCGAGATGTACTGCCTGACCACCGCGGCCGTGGCGCCGGGCGCGGCGAAGCCGGCGGCCATCAGCTCGGCGTCGTGGACCTCGATGCCCGAGTGGTTGGGGTCGGGGGCGCCATCGTAGAAGTGGCCCCCGCCCGCCTCGGTGAAGGTGATCGTCCCGCCGCCCGCCAGCGCGTACTCCCACAGCTCGTTCACGGCGAACACCTCGTCGCCGGTGCCGGGCGTGCCGTCCGGGTCGGAGACCAACCGGAACGAGTCCTCCTGGTCGACGCCGCGGGGGGTGAGCGTCCCCAGCACCGGGTCGGAGGTGTTGGTCGCGTTGGGGTTGGTGAGCGGACCGCCGTTCGCGTCCAGGTAGGGGTACTGTCCGGAGTCGAGTGCGGTCACGTCGATCAGGCCGATGCCGACCGCGTGGCCGATCTCGTGGAGCGCCGTGCGGTAGAAGTCGTACACCGCCGTCTGGCCGGCCGTGCTGGCGTCGGTGAAGCTCGCCTCGTACGGCCCCGTCGCGGCGGCGAACTCGGCGTCGTCCAGCGGGGTGGCGTCGAAGTACCAGCCGTCGCCGTCCGCGTTGTCGTCGAGGGTGACCGTCGCGGCGTAGGGCCGCAGGTCGGCGCCGTAGGTGACGCTGCTCGTAACCCCGCGCCCGGCGATGTCGCCGGCGCCGAGCGTCAGGGTGAAGGTGTCGTTGAGGTCGTTGCTGGGGTTGGCGTCGTTGTCGACGTCGTAGTTGAAGCTGGTAATCGCCCGCTCCCAATCGCCGATCGCCCGCTGGACGATCGCGGTGGCCAGGTCGGCCTGGGCGCCGTACTCGGAGTCGAAACCGTTGGCGGCCGGGTCGGGGTTGGCCCACACGATGGCCAGCATCCGGCGGTCCTCCAGGTCTTCCACACGCAGTTGTTTGTGCTGACGGAGCGAAGCGAGACGGTTCAATTGGGCCGGCATGGCGGGCGTTCCCCTTGGCGGACGGAGCGGGTGAAAATGCGCGCGGGGAACGCGGCGGCGCACACGGCCGCCGTGGGGTCCCCACGACGGCGTCCTACCGCTGGCCGAAATCGACCAGCAACGAACAGCGGCCCAGAGCGGCCGAGAACGAAAAGAATGGGGGCGATCACCCCAACGGCGGTTGGGGCGTTCACCCCAGCGCTTGCAGCGGCCGGCGCGACGCGCCAGCGGTTCGGTCAACCGGGCCGAATCGCGCGTCGCGACGCCCAACCGCGACCGCCCCGGCGACCGGTTTCCCGGCGCCCGCGGCCCACATCGCGGGCGGCCGCGCAACCATCGGCCAGCCCCCGCCTTAGGGCGCATGATCGCGAAACGGCCAGGCGCCAGCAGGGGCAAAGCCGGGTAGCCCCAAGAGCGTGAAGTGCTATCCTAGCGCAGGTCGACGGACCGACTCCCCGCCGCGGCCGCCCACCCGCTTGCGACTCCCTCTGCCGAGACACCCACCCGCTAGCTACGCGCCATGGACAGAACGTTGATCAGACACCTCCGCCAACTCCTGCTGTTGCTGCTCGTCGGGCTCGCTGTGCCCGCCGGAGTTCACGCGCAGGAACCGGTCGCCGACCCCGCGCAGCTCACCCCCGCCGCGCTGACGCAGCAGATCAACGACCTCCGCAAGTTGGCGACCGACGCCGCGGCCGATCAGCTCGACGAGCAGACCCGCAAACAGGTGCTGGAGGTCTGCGACAAGGCGGCCTCGCAGCTCGCCAAGGCCAAAGAGGCCAACGAGGAGATGGCCCGCCTGAAGGCCGAGGTGGAGGGCGCCAGCGCCCCCCCCACCAACCAGCCGCAGGCCGGTCAGCCGGCGCCCCAGCGCAAGCGGCTCGAAGGCCTCGACCTGGCCGAGCTGCAGGTCGAACAATCGAACGCCGCGCAGGCGGTCACGTCGGCCAAGGAGAAGCTGGACCTGGCCGCGGCCGAGATCAAGCAGAGCGCCGCGCGGCGGCTGGAACTTCCCGACGCGATGGTCCAGGCCCGCCAGAAGATCACCAAGGCGGAGGAGGCGCTGCAGGGCGACTACAGCGCCGACCACCCGCTGCTCGCCCAGGCGAAGCGTCTGAACCAGCAGGCCGCGATCCTGCTCGCCCGGGCCGAGATCCAGCTGATGGAGCTGAAGGGCAACACGTTCGAGATCATCTCCCGCTCGCGGAACGCGCGGCAGGAGCGGCTCGCCAAGGAGCTCAAAGCCGCGGAGGAGTGGGAAGCGGAGGTCGCGGCGCGGCTGGCCAGGCAGCAGCAGATTGACGCCGACAAGAAGGCCTCGGAGGCCAAGCGGGCGGTGGTGTTCGCCCACCCGGCGGTCAAGGCCGAGGCCCAACGCAACGTGGAGCTGGCGGAGCAGTACTCCGAGCTGGTGCAGAAGAAGTCCCGCCTGGAAGAGCAGGTCAAGCGGACCGCCAACGAGGCCGACGAAGCCAAGGACAAGCTCGAGAACGCGATCAGCCTCGACGAGCAGCTGCGGGGGTCGCCCACGATCGGGACCATCCTCCGCGGCGCGCAGGACCAGCTGCCCAACCTCACGCAGATCCGCGAGCGGCAGCGGAAGCGGGCCGCCCGCGTCACCGACCTGCGCATGCAGGTGTACGACTGGAAGGCCGAGCTCGCCAAGACCACTGACAAGAAGCTGTCCGAGGCGGTCGCCACGTATGAGGCAGACACCGAGGAGCAGGTCTCTCCCGAGATCGAAGACGAGCTCCGCGAGGTGATCGAGGACCGCGACGAGACCCTCAAGGAACTGGTCGCCCACACCAACTCGTACCTGACCGAGCTCGGCAAGCTGAACACGTCCGAGGCGATCATCGTGGACCAGACCCAGGCGCTGTCCGACTTCCTGACGGAGCGGGTGTTCTGGGTCCCCAGCGCGCCCCGGCTGTCGGCGCGGGACCTGGCGTTCACGCGGGACTTCTGGACCAACTACGACGCGCGGCTGGCCGACCTGCGGCTGCTGGGCGAGTACGTGCTCGAGGACGCGAAGTTGCACGTCGAGCTGTGGCTGCTGCCGGTCATGGTCACGCTGCTCCTGCTGCTGTGGCGCCGCCGGGCCAAGAAGATCATGTACGACGCCGGCGAGCAGGCCTCGAAGCCGGCCGCCACCTCGTTCCGGCCCACGGTCATGGCGCTGCTCGCCACCATTGTGCTGGCGTCCCCCACGCCGCTGCTGATCGGCTTCCTCGGCTGGCGTCTGGGCGTGTCGACCAACGTGCTCCCGTACGCCACCGGCGTGGCGCTCAGCCTGTTCGCGCGGCAGTACCTGATCCTCAACCTGCTGCGGCACTCCTGCCGATCGGGCGGCCTGGGGCCGGACCACTTCGGGTGGGAGCGCAAGGGGCTGGTCTCGCTGCGGCGGGCGGCCCGCGTGATGCAGGTCGTTGCGCTGCCGCTGATGGCGATCGCGGTGGGCGTGGAGGTCACGCGGGACGGCGCGGCGATCAACTCGATCGGGCGGCTCTCGCTCATCCTGGCGCTGCTGGTGATGGGGGGCATCGGGTTCCTCTTCTTCCGCCCGCACGGCCCGCTGATCAATTCGCTGGCCGCCCGCGGCGACAAGCCCTGGGTGACCCGCCTGGTCCGGCTGCTGGGCCCGCTTTCCGTGGCGTCCGCGCTGGGGCTCGCGGTCGCGTCTGGGCTGGGGATGCACTTCACCGCCATCCAGCTCACCCGCCGCATCCTGTTTTCGGCCGGCGTGGTGTTCATCTGCCTGGCGGTCAGGGCGTTCTTGATGAGGTGGCTGCTGGTCGCCTACCGGCGGGTCGCGATGCAGCGCGCCCGCGAGAAACGCAAGGCGATGCTCGAGGCGCAGGAGAACGCCCCCACCGAGGCGGCGGCCATTGAGGTCGAGCCGGAGATCAGCCTCAGCGACATCAATCAGCAGGCGCGCAGCCTGGTGGGCGTGGGCGTCACGGCGTGCATCATCGGCGCCATGGTGCTGGCCTGGGGCGATGTGCTGCCGGCGCTCAACGCCCTGAACGACCCCGACACCTTCGGCCTCTGGCAGAGCGGCGTCCCCAACGAGGAGGGCGTGTACCCCAAGGTCACCGTGGCCGGGCTGCTGCTGTCGCTGGGCGTGTTCACGCTGACCTGGTTCGCGGGCCGCAACGTGCCGGGCCTGCTGGAGATCGCGTTGTTCCAGAAGCTGCCGCTGGACGCCGGCGCCCGTTACGCCGCGACCTCGGTCTCACGGTACCTGATCGTGGTGGTGGGCGGGGTCATCGGTGTGGGGATGCTGGGAATCAGCTGGAGCAGCGTGCAGTGGCTGGTCGCGGCGATGACGGTCGGTCTGGGCTTCGGCCTGCAGGAGATCTTCGCCAACTTCGTGTCGGGCATCATCCTGCTGTTCGAGCGGCCCGTGCGCCCCGGCGACGTCGTGACCATCGGCAACGTGTCCGGCGTGGTGACCCGGATCCGCATCCGCGCCACCACAGTGCAGGACTGGGACAACAAGGAATTGATTGTCCCTAACCGCGACTTCATCACCGGCAACCTGATCAACTGGACGCTCTCCAGCCGCGTGCTGCGGCACGTGCTGAAGGTGGGCGTCGCGTACGGCAGCGACACCCGCCTGGCCACCGAGCTGCTGTACAAGGTCGCCCGCGAGAACGAGCACGTCGCCGACACGCCCGAGCCGTTCGTGCTGTTCGACACCTTCGGCGACAGCAGCCTGAACTTCGAGCTTAGGGTGTTCACGCAGGACCTATCGCACATGATGCCGATGCGGCACTCGCTGATGCTGGCCGTGGACGACGAGTTCCGCAAGCACGGCATCGAGATCGCCTTCCCGCAACGCGACCTGCACATCCGCAGCATGCCCGAGGCCCTCGAGAAGCTCACGGCGCCGGGCGACGACAGCGCCGAGCACCGGGTGCTGGAAGAGGCGGGCTCCAAGCCGGGGTTCGGGTTCTCGCGCGACAACTAGCGGCGCTACATACACGCGACGTGCGCTCTAGGCCGCGGGCCGCTTCAGCGGCCGCAGCGCCCGCAGCGCGGTGGCGGCGGCGTCGCTCACCAGGCCGTCCACGCGGTTGCGGAACACGGCGAAGGCCGCCAGCGAGGGGATCGCCACCAGCAGCCCGCCGACCGTTGTGACCAGCGCCTGGTAGATGCCGCCGGCCAGCTCGGCGGCGCGGGCGGCGCCCTGGGTGTCGGCCACCTCCTGGAAGGCGAAGATCATGCCGACCACGGTCCCGAGCAGGCCGATCATCGGCGCGATGTTGCCGATCACCGACAGGTACTCGATCTTGCGGAACAGCCGCGCGGCCTGCTCGGCGGTCGCGCCCTCCAGCGCCTTCTCGATGGCCGGCCAGCCGTCGGCGGCCTCGACCAGCGAGTGGCGGATGATGTGCGCCAGGAAGCTGGGCTGCTGGTCGCACGCCGCCGCGGCGCCCTGCAGGTCGCGCTGCGAGAGCAGCTTAGCGACCCGCTCCGCCAGGCCGGGCGGCATCAGCACGTCACGGCGGATGGTCAGCAGGTGCTCGACCGCTAGCGCCAGCGCGACCATCGACAGCGCCAGCAGCACCAGCACGATCGCCAGCCCGGTCACGCCGCCGGCGAAAATGATGTCCAGAACGCCGCCCCCTTCGGCCGCGAGCATCAAGAGCGTGGCAACGGACAACGTGGGCTACCGCCTGGCTGGTTCGCTGGGGACTGAATCGCTGGGGACGGGTCGTGGGAACGGGGGGCGGCCGGCGCCGCGTCAGACCGGCATCTCGACCGGGTTGGCCGGCAGGATCATGATCTTGCCGTCGCCCATGCGGCCGGTGCGGGCGACCTCCACCACTTTGCGGACCACCTCCTCGGCGCGGGCGTCGTCGACCCACAGGGTGATCTCGACCTTCGGCAGGAACGCCAGCGAGTACTCCGAGTCCGCGTACTGGTCCAGGTAGCTCTTCTGCTTGCCCATGCCCTTCACCTCGCGGACGACCACCGCCTCGAGGGGCGCACGGCGCAGGCTCTCCAGGATCCGCTCGGCCAGGTACGGCTTCACGATCGCGACGACTTGCTTCATTGGGATTTCTAGGGGCGCCATCATTTCGCCTGTGGCCAGGCTCCAGCCTAACTGACCGGCGGCGGCGGAGAAAGCCACACGCCCTCGGAAATCCGCTGAACTGCAGCCCCGGGCGCCAGATAGCCGACAACAACCTGGGGCCGGCCAGGCCCGGCCGGCCGCACTGACAGGGCCCCCGCGGACGGCTATAATTCATCGCCCGATCGTCACCTCCCCCGCAGACTACCCGCACCCGAGAGCAGCCATGGAACGGCAGTACAGCAAGCACCAGCAGAACATCATCAAGCGGTACTACGACAACCGCGAGAACATCGGCCTGCAGCGTCTGAGCGAGCTGGTTACCGAGCTCTACCTGGCCGAGGGCAAGAAGCGCGAGAAGCAGTGGGACATGATCGTCAAAGCCCTCGAGAAGTGCGGCCTCAAGCAGGACCGCATCGACCACATCCGCGCCCAGGACGACCCGCAGATGGTGGCCAAGGTGGTTGAGGAGTTGATGGCGAAGGGGTGATGCGGACGCGGGCTGTTCGCTGTTGGCTCTTAGCCATTGGCGGCAGCCGAGCCGATAGCCAACCGCCGATAGCCGACGGCCCCCCCAATGCAGCAATACCTCGACCTCCTCTCCGACATCCTCGAGAACGGCGCCGCCAAGAGCGACCGCACCGGCACCGGCACGCGCAGCGTGTTCGGGCGGCAGATGCGGTTTAACCTGGCCGAGGGGTTCCCGCTGGTCACCACCAAGAAGCTGCACCTGCGGAGCATCATCCACGAGCTGCTGTGGTTCATCCGCGGCGACACCAACACCGCCTACCTCAACGAGCACGGCGTCAGCATCTGGGACGAGTGGGCCGACGAGAGCGGCGACCTCGGCCCCGTGTACGGCAAGCAGTGGCGCAGCTGGGCTGCGCCCGACGGCCGCACGGTCGACCAATTGCACGAGCTGGTCGACCAGATCCGCGGCAACCCCGACAGCCGCCGGCTGATCGTCAGCGCGTGGAACGTGGGCGAGCTGGACCAGATGGCGCTGCCGCCCTGCCACCTGCTGTACCAGTTCTACGTGGCCGACGGCCGGCTGAGCTGCCAGCTCTACCAGCGCTCGGCCGACGTGTTCCTGGGCGTGCCGTTCAACATCGCCAGCTACGCGCTCCTGTTGATGATGGTCGCCCAGGTGACCGGCCTTGAGGCGGGCGAGTTCGTCCACACCCTGGGCGACGCCCACCTGTACGACAACCACCTGGACCAGGCCCGCACGCAGCTCCAGCGCGATCCCCGCCCGCTGCCCACCATGACGCTCGACCCGAGCGTTGACTCGCTGTTCGACTTCCGCTTCGAGCACTTCAAGCTCACCGACTACGACCCGCACCCGCACATCAAGGCGCCGGTGGCGGTGTAGTGTGGGGGGGTGGTTGGTGGTGATTGGCTAGTGGTTGGTAGTTAATGCTGACGCCACGACAGCTACTCGGCGCCGTACAGGCGATCCGCCCTCACGATCGACTCGTAGCCCCCGGCTCTGCCGGGGGATTGCCTTGCGAGCTATCTCTGCCATGATGCGATCCCCCGGCGGAGCCGGGGGCTACGAGCACATGAACTGACGCGACTGGTCTCATCTTTGGTGGCAAGCCAAGTGAATCCCTACCAATCGCCTCAATCAGATCCTGGCGGCGACCGCCCAAGTGCCGGGAAAGAGGATGACGACGAATTCGATATCTTGCTGGATGACATCCCGTGGACGGTTGCGGTACCACCAGCTCTAGCGTGTGTCGCTATCACCTCGGCCTGCGCACTTGTTAGCGCAGCAACCGGCCACGGATGGGTCGGCCCTGTTTGTGGAGGGCTACTGGTCACTCCACTTGTTCTACTTACACATGGAGCGTTGTACCTGGTATGGGCCCGTTGCACTCGATCCAAAGAACGGTAGCCCCCGGATCCGCCTGGGGATTGCCTTGCGAGCTATCTCTGCCATGATGCGATCCCCCGGCGGAGCCGGGGGCTACGAGCAACCGACGATTCAAGCCCCTCACGCTTGGCAGATCCACTCCGCACGCTACAGCTTGCTATGAAACTCTCCATCATCACCGCCGCCAGTGAGAACAACGTCATCGGTCAGGACGGCGGGCTGCCGTGGCGGCTGCCGGCCGACCTGAAGTGGTTCCGCGGGCACACCATCGGGCACTGCATCATCCAGGGCCGCAAGACCTACGAGTCGCACGACCGCCCGCTGCCGGGCCGCACTTCGATCGTGCTGACCAGCAGCCCCGACGAGGTGTCGGTCCCGGACGACCTCAAGCCGGGCACCCAGGTGCTCACCGCGACCAGCCTGGACGACGCGATCCAGACCGCCCACCGCATCGGCGGGCCCACCGACCAGGTGTTCATCGGCGGCGGCAGCCGCGTGTACGCCGACGCCCTGCCCCGCGTCGACCGCATCTACCTGACCCGCGTGCACGCCACCATCGAGGACGGCCACGCCCACTTCCCCGAGGTCGACTGGTCCCGCTTCGAGCTGACCGAGAAAGTGGACCACCCCGCCGACGAGAAGCACGAGCACTCATTCACATTCGAGGTCTGGGACCGCAAGTAATGCCGCCCAAGCCGCTGCTCGAGACCCAGCTCCCACCCCTGCTGTGGGCCGGTCTGCTGATGGCGCCGATGGCGGTGAGCTGTGCCTACGCCGTCGCGGGCACGTCGAGTGTTATCAACCGCGTCACCGCCGGGGTGATCGCGTTGGCGCTGCTGCTGCACGCCCACGCGGTGCTCGCCAGCCCCCTGCCCGGCACACCCTGGGCGCCGATCCCGGCGATCTGCGCGGCGGCTTGGATGGCAGGTAGCTTCGTCATCCTGACGCGCCAGTACCGCTTTTCGAGCGAGGCCGCACTGACGCGCGAGGCCTCGCTTATTCTGCCAACCGACCCATCGCGGTTCCGGCTGCCGGCGTTGTTCGTGCTGGCCAGCGCCACGGCGGTGCTGGCGGCCTCGGCCCGGCACTGGCTCAACAGCGTTGAGGGCAGCGAACTGCCCGCCGGCGCAAGCCTGCTGCTGTCGGTTGTCATGGGGCTCGGCCTCGCGGTCGGGGGCCTGTCCGCCGCCTGGCTCGCCGGCCGCGACCACCTGAGCCGAGAGCACGCTATCGGCCTCACGCTGCTGGGGCTGGCGGGCATCCCAATCGTCGAGTGGACCGGCGGCCTGTTCGCCCACCTGGGGGACTCGGCCGCAAGCTGGTCGCTGGGCGCCGCTCCGTTCTTCGCTTCGCTGAAGGGTTCTTGGACATTGGTCCACCTGACCTGGATGGCGGCTTGCTGGCTCGCGTTCGCCGCCGCCAGGCGCGCCGGGCTGCACTGGGTTTGGTGGCCCCTCATCGACGAGGCGCAGCGCCACGTCAGGCGTCCGCCGATCTAGAGCACCTCGTCGATCGACCCGGCGCCCACGCGCAGCATCAACAGCCGATCGACGCCAAGCGCCACGCCGGCGCAGGCCGGCAGGCCGGGCTCTTGCATCAGCCGCAGCATCTCCTCGGGCATCGGCAGCGCGTCGCGGCCGTCGGCGATACGGCCCTGGTTGGCCTCCTCCAGCCGGCGCCGCAGCACGGCGGCGTCGGTCAGCTCGTGGTAGCCGTTGGCCAGCTCCACGCCGCGGTAGTACAGCTCGAACCGCTCGGCCACCGCGGCGCCCCGGTCGTCGGCAGCGGTCTCGGCCAGGGCCGACTGCGTGGCCGGGTAGTGGTACAGGATCTCCGGTCGCTCGGCCCCCAGCTGCGGCTCGACCCGCTTGGCGAGCAGCTGGTTGAGCAGCTCGTCCGTCTGGTCAATGTCGCCGGCTTCGATGCATGCCGCAGCGGCCCGCACGGCGTCGGCGTCGAAGGGGTCGCAGCCGGCGTGCTCGACGAACGCCTCGCGGTAGCTGGTCCGCTTGCAGGGGAGCGGCGCCAGGGTCGCCTGCACCAGCTCGTCCAGCAGGTCGATGCCGGCGTGCAGGTCGTGCCCCGGGCGGTACCACTCGAGCATCGTGAACTCGGGCGAGTGCAGCGGGCCGCGTTCCTCGGCGCGGAACGCCTTGGCGAACTGGAAGATCGGCCCGGCCCCTAGGCACAGCAGCCGCTTCATCGCCATCTCCGGCGACGCCTGCAGGTAGTCGCCCGCGGTGGTGCGGAACAGCTCGATGTGCCGCTCGGGGATCACCTCGACCGACGCGATCGGGGTGGCGACTTCCGTAAAGCCGCGGCTCTGGAAGAACGCGCGCAGCTGATCCAACAGCTCCGACTTGGCTCTGAGGTGTGAAGGGTTCATACGTCGCTTCCGCCTGCTGTTCCCGCCGCATCGCTGCCGGGCGGCTCGTCTTGGTTGTGTGCGTGCTCGAAACGCGGGTTTTGTTCTAGAAACCGACTACCGTGGAGGGTCCAATAGGATAGCTCGCAGGGCGTTAGCCGCCCGCCAGAGCCACACCGCCTGAACCACAAGCCTAAACTTCCCAGCGCCTTACAGCGAGTGGCCCACCGATTCCAACGTGGGCATTTTCGGACTCTGTCGTGCTTCAGAACGATTGCACCCAAGATCATCACTTCCTGTGCGATTGCCTCGTAGCGATTGGTTACTGCGGGGGGATAGAAGGAGTGCAATGGCGCCCAGCAGGATCATCCCCCGGCAGAGCCGGGGGCTACGGGCAACTCCGCGGGCCAGATCGCTAACCACGAATTGAACATCGATGGACGTTTTCAAACTGCTCAACCAGGCCAAGGACCTCGGCGCCACGGCGTTCGCTCAGGCGACCGGCGTGCTGGGCGCCGGCGTGGGCTACGCCCGCGAGGCGGTGGGCGGCGCGTGGCTGCTGGGCTCGACCGAGACCTCCTCGTCGTACGACCACGACCAGGTGGACGAGAAGCACTACTTCCTGACGCCCGACCGCCGGTCGGAGCTGCGGTACTCGCTGTACACGATGCGGTGCCTGCCGGAGGGCGCGCCGCCCATCAACGACCTGCCCAAGCGGCGGGTGTTCCACCTGCCGCACGAGAACGCGCTGCCGACCGTCGAGCACATCCTGCTGGCCGACGCCCGCGCCGGCGCCCAGGCGCTGCCCGCGTCGGACGGCGCCATCGGGTCACGGCTCAACAGCCTGGCCGACCAGATCGACCGGCTGGACCAGCAGGTGTTCGGCGGCGTGCTGCTGATCGGAGGGCTGGTGGCGCTGATCAACCCGCTGGCCGGCGCGGCGGTGGCCGCCAAGGCGCTGATCCCGTCGGTCGGCATGCTGCTGTCCAAGCACGGCCTGAAGTACGCGGGCGACACGGCCAACTCGCGCGAGCTGGCCGGCCGCCTGAAGTCGGCCGAGCGGGAGGTGCTGCAGCAGTTCCACGAGTCCGGCGCGACGTCGATCGTGAACCCGCTGCTCACACAGCTCGACCGGGCGCTCAACACTACCGAGCTGGAGTACGACCCGCTCATGGAGTTCGACTCCGAGTCGCTCGACTTCGGCCAGCGCGACCGCCAGCGGATGTTCAAGCTGACCTGCCAGGCGATCGCCAACACCTACGCCGACGTGATCGACAAGCCGGCGCAGTGGGCCCAGGCGAGCCTGGGCAAAGAGGACGTGCGGTTCTTGAAGGTGCTGAGTCGGTTGGCTGGCGAGGGCACTAGTCGCTAAGCAAGGGTCTGGGGCAGTGTGCAGCAAACCACTTGTCGAGGCAACGGTCACGTTCCTTCAACCGGAAGAAGGCGGCAGGAGTCATCCGGCGTTCGCTTCGGCCGACTACAGGCCTCATATTGTCTTGGGAGACGCGAAGCAGCGCGTCGCCCTAGTCGATGAGCACAACCAGATCTTGGAACACTACCTTGGCGTCGCAATGCACGGAGATGGGGAAGAGTTGACGCCAGGGGTTCCCCATAAGGTTCGGCTCACTCTGATGTACGACGGAAACGTGGACTACAGCGGCGTTCAACCGGGCGCCTGCTTCACGCTGAGGGAAGGCGCCCGGATTGTTGGGTATGGCATGGTGACGGGATAGGCGACCAAGCGTACCAATCGGGCGCCACTGGCTACGCCAGTGCGCTGCCTAGCCCGTAGGCCAGATCAAGCGGCGCGGGAGGCGGCCGTAGATAGCCGATGCTGCCGCCGCGCTGCTCCGGCGGAACCGATCTGGCCATGCGTCGGACGTCGAATTGCCGGAACGGCGCGGCGGTTGGGCGTGGCGGGGTGGATTGCTTTTCGCGCCGCTTGGCCCGGCCTACGGTGGCGCCTCGAACGCTGTTTTCTCCGGGGTTTTTGGTAGAAACCAGGCCACCCTGTCGGATAGAAAGAGGGTGTGTACGTGCGTACACTCTCACTTTCTATACGCTATCGACGGGGGGTAACCATGAGTCGGCCACGGGTGTTGGATGAGACCAAGCGGCGGGAGGTTTGCGCGCTGCTGACCGCGGGGATGACGCTCGGCAGCGCGGCCGAGTATGTGGGGTGCAGCGTCAAGACAATCCGCCGCGAGCGGGACCGCGATGACGACTTCGACCTCAAAGTGAGGCGGGCCAAGATGGCCGCGCGGCTGGGGCCGCTGCAGGCGGTGCGGCGGGCGGCGGAAACGCACTGGCGGGCCGCGGCCTGGCTGGTGGAACGGCAGGAACGCCGCGATGAGCGGCGCCGCGCGGATCGGCGGCGGCGGGTCGAGCTGGAGCGGGTCGTAGGCGCGGTGAAGGAGGTCGTGCGCCGCGAAGTTCCCGGCCTGCCGCAGCAGTGGGCCATCGAGGATCAGATCGACCAGATCGCTACCGGCCGAAAGCCGCGCGACCCAAAGCCAAGCCTGCCGGAAGTAGATCTAGCAGCGCCGCCCGCCAGGGCAAAACGCGAGTCGCCGGTCCCGGCCGCGCTGCGGGAGCTTGCCGAACGCGTCGCCGCGCCTGTCGATGAGCAGCCGCCGGCCGGGCAATCGTCCGACGTCGATGCGCCAAAACGGACAAAACCTCCCGCTGCAGCACCGGCGCCCGTTGCGGCGGAACCCGCGGAAGAAGTGCCAAACGGTGATGAGCCGCCAACGAATGGGCCGGGTTTTGTCCCCTCGCTTCGTGTTTTTGGACAGAACGAGTTGGACAGGGAGAAGCAAAGCTTAGCGGCGGGGCCGGTGAGAAGAACCGGGGGCTAACGCTCGGTAGCTGATGCAGGGGGAACGCCGATTCAGCACGCAACGTTTGGCGCCGCCAGGAGCCCTCGGCGCCAGCCGGGGGAGCAGCGCAAGCGGCCGGCAACGCCGTTACGCTGCGCCGACGGTTTGCCCCGCCACCAGCGGCGGCATCGGGCAGTCGAGCAGGTCGGACACGCCGCGGAGGAGTTCGGCTTCGCGCGCGTTGACGTGGCCGTCGAAGCAGATGGACTCGGCGCAGGCGTCGACCAGTTGGCCGCGGAGGCGCGGCGCCACCGTGGCCAGCTTGGCGAGCGCGTCCTGCAGCGAGGACAGCCCGCTCTGCGTGGCCGGGAGGAGCTCGAGTTGGAGGTCGGGGAAGTGACCGGCGGCGGCCTGGAACGCGCCGGCCGCCTGGCGGGCGTCGTGGCCGGCGTGCGCCATGGCCGACAAGAGCGCGCTGACCGGGCCGCCCAGCTTCTGCAGCCCGTAGTACTGCACGCCGGGCGAGCGGACGGCCTCGAACTGCGGCGCCAGGTGCCGCATCAGCACCTGGGCCAGCGTCCACTCGAACAGGCCGAGCCGCTCATCCGCGCGGACCAGCGCCCAGAAGCTCTTGCGGAAGCGGTCGTACTGCGGCTGCGACAACGCCCGGAGCGACGGGAGCGCCAGGTCGACCAGCGGCAGTCGGGCGTTGACGGTGGTGGCGTCGAGCACGGGCGCCAGCTCGCGCGTGAGCCGCACGACGTCGGCCTCGGCGAGTTCCGACAGCGCGGCGAACTGCGCCTCGCGGACGGAGGGGTCGTCGTCGAGCAGCAGGCCGTACACCACCGCGCGGGCGCCGTACGGCTCGCGGACCGACGACAGCACCGCCGGCGGGATCTCCTGCAGCAGGTCGCGGGCGTAGTCGCGGTGCAGCTGGGTGGGCTCGCCGATCTGGTCGACCGCGTGGTCCACCGTCTCGACGGGGACCTCGAGCTGGCCGGCGTCGGGCCCGCCGCCGCCGGCGAACCCGGCCGCGCCCTCGGCGGTAACGTGGGACTGCGGGGCGGCTTCGACGCGGGGGAACTTGCCGTCCCACTGCGGGTCGATCGCGAGGATGCGTTTGCCGAGCGGCGGGTGGGTGGCCATCAGCCCGGTGAAGCCCTCCCACACGCCCTGGGCGAAGAACATGTGGCTGGCCTCGGCCGCGTTGGGGTTGCGGAGCTGCGAGCCGGACGCGAGGCCGCCGATCCGCTTGAGCGCTCCGCCGATGCCGCCCGGGTTGCGGGTGAACTGCACGGCGGACGCGTCGGCCAGGTACTCGCGCTGGCGGCTGACGGCCGCCTTGATGAGCCCGCCGACAAAGCTGCCGATGGCGCCGAGGATGATCAGCACGATCGCCACGCCCAGGAACACCAGGATCGACCCGCCGCCGGCGCCGCCCTTGTCGCTGGAGTGGCGGCGGTTGTAGCCGGAGGAGCTGGCGCCGCCGCGGATGAGGATCTCGAACAGCCAGCGGCCCACCAGACCCAGCAGGAGGATGCCGTGCAGGATGCCGATCAGGCGGATGCCCATCCGCATGTCGCCGTTGAGGATGTGGCTGAACTCGTGCGCGATCACGCCCTGCAGCTGGTCGCGCGACAGGTTTTCGACGGCGCCGCGGGTGACGCCGATCACCGCGTCGGACGGCGAGTAGCCGGCCGCGAAGGCGTTGATGCCCTGTTCGTTCAGCAGGTAGACCGGCGGGGTCGGCACGCCGGAGGCGAGGGCCATCTCCTCCACCACGTTCAGCAGCTTTTGTTCGTCGTAGCCGGCGCCGTCGTGCAGCAGGCGCCGCCCGCCGAGCCGCTCGGCCACGCTCTGCCCGCCGCCGTTGCGGAGCATGATGATCTTGAACAGCGTGCCGCCGGTGATGATCAGCAGCGTGATCAGCCCGGCCGCGATCGGGTACCGCCAGTCGAACTGGTAGGACCCCAGCGCCCCGTAGGGCGAGCGCTCGAAGTACTGCGAAGCGAAGGCCGCCACGACCACCACGGTCGCCACGATGCCCACCACGCCCAGCAGGAACAGCACCACCAGCCAGGCGGTGCTGCGTCGTGCGGCGTCCTGGCGTTGGAAGAAGTCGGTTGCCATGCCGGAGGGGTCAGGGGTGAGGAGTCAGGGCGTCGGGTCCGAGGGCCGGTCGGGCGATCCGAGCCGCGGCCCGCCGACGCTCCCCCCGCATCAGAAGCTCACCTTGGGGGCCTCGCTGATCTGGGCGTCGTCGAAGTCGAGCAGCTGGGCGTTCTCGCCGTGCCCGAACAGCGCGGCGAAGAACACCGGCGGGAAGGTCTGCTTGTAGGTGTTGTACGCGGTGGCCGAGTCGTTGTACGCCTGGCGGGCGAACGCAACCTTGTTCTCGGTGGAGGTGAGCTCCTCGGAGAGCTGCATCATGTTCTGGTTAGCCTTGAGGTCGGGGTACGCCTCGGCGACGGCGAACAGCCGCCCCAGCACGCCGCCCAGGCCCTGCTCGGCGCCGGCCAGGCCGGCCATGGCCTTGGCGTCGCCCGGGTTGGCGGCCGCGGCCTGCAGCGCGCCGACCGCCTGGTTGCGGGCGGAGATGACCGCCTCGAGGGTTTCGCGCTCGTGCGACATGTAGCCCTTGGCGGTCTCGACCAGGTTGGGGATGAGGTCGTAGCGGCGTTTGAGCTGCACCTCGATCTGGCTGAAGGCGTTCTCAAACCGGTTCTTGAGGGTCACCAGCTTGTTGTAGATGCCAACGCCGTACATCAGCACGAGCACGCCGATGCCGCCGATAATGACAATCGCGATTAACCAGGGGGGCATGTCCGGGGGCTCCAGGGGGAGAAGGTTCCGTTGGGATCTCTGCGTGGGCAGCGGAGGGTAGTCGACGTCACGCGGCGGATCTTGCCGGCCCGCCACGCTGGGGGGCTGCGGCTGATCTTACCGCAAGCCGCGCAACTCCTCTAGCACCGCAAGCTTAGGTCACCGACGACGGGCCCGGCCGCCTTGGGCCGGGTCTGGTCGGCAGAGTAGAATCAGGAGAACCACCCCGACCCGAACCGGCCGCCGCCTTGTCAAAGAAGCAGAAAACCTCTCCGACCGAGCGGCCGTGGCCCGCCTGGGCGATCTCGGTGCTGACGCACGGGCTGATCGTCTCGACGGTGCTGGTGATCGCCGCCGGCCGCCCGCGCGGCGCGACCGAGCAGACCACCGCGCGGGCGGGGATCGTGCTCCGCAGCACGGAGGAAAACACAACCACCTACGAGGGCGAAGAGGACCAGCAGCAGCCTGCGGAATCGGCGCCGCCGGCCAGCGCCGCGGCCGCCGCCAGCAGCCCGGTTGACGACTCGGCGTTGTCCGACCTGGCCATGCACCTGCCGCCCGCCGAGGCGGGCCCGTCCGCGTCGGACAGCGTGCTGGGAGTCACGCCCGGCGGTGGCGCAGGCGAGGGCGATGCGCTGCCCGGCCGCACCATTGGCGGCGGCGCCACGGTGAGCGTGTTCGGCGTGCAGGGCACCGGGCACAAGTTCGTGTACGCGTTCGACCGCTCGGTCAGCATGACCGGGGCCCCGCTGGCCGCTGCAAAGAAGCAGCTGCTGGCGAGCCTCGAGTCGCTGGATAGCACCCACCAGTTCCAGATCGTGTTCTTCAACCACCGGCTCAGGGCGTTCGACCTGACGCAGGGCGACAACCGCGTGGCGTTCGCCAACGAGCGCACGCTGGCCGCGGCGGCGGCGTTTGTGGGCGGCATCACCGCCGACGGCGGCACCGACCGGTTCCTCGCCCTGCGGCGCGCGCTGGGCATGGAGCCGGACGTGGTGTTTTTCCTGACCGACGCCGACGACGCGATGACCGGCGGGGAGATGCAGCAGATCGCGCGGCTCAACGGACGCGTGGGGGCGGCGATCTGCGCGATCGAGTTCGGACGCGGGCCGGAACGCGGCAAGGACAACTTCTTGAAGGAGCTTGCGCGGATGACCGGCGGGCAGTACGGCTACGTCGACACCACGCGGCTCACCCGTCAATGAGCAAACGCCGCGGCCCCGGGGAACCCCCAGGCGGCGGCGTTTGATTGAACCTAGGCATGACGCAGCACGCGGCCGAGTCGAGCCAACCGGTTGTTGACGCCCCCTGTGTGTCGGGCGCCTTGGATTAGCAGGGCCGCCGTGGGCGGCGGGGTAGCAGCGTGACGCTGGCTACACGGTCGCGCAGGGCTCGCCCTTCTCGACCATGGCGTAGAGGTAGCCGAGCTGCGCGGCCGACTTGGCGCCCAGCTTCTGCATCACCTTCTGCCGGTGCAGTTCCATCGTCCGCAGGGCGATGCCCATTTCGTTCGCCGCGACCCGGTTCGATGCTCCCTCGACCAACAGTCGCAGCAGCTGGTGCTCCCTTTCAGTAAGCTCCACCATTTGCGTGTTTCTCCTTTCGTCTCCTCAACTTGTGTCACTCGTGCTAGCGCCTTCGCTAGTTCTTAAGATCGCTAGTCTGACCCATCGTTACGAAAAAACCAGTCGGGTTAATGCATCTTTACTATGCAATTTTGAGTGCATTTGCTGCTTAGAGCGATTGACCTTCGGGAGAAACCGCACCCCGCGGCGGATCGCCGTACGATGATACAGCTTCCCGCACTCGTTCGACACCGTTTTGTTTAGAAAACAGCCGCAATTGGGCTAACCGCCAAATAGCTGGTCGAACCGCCGACGGTTCTCTTCGAAGCACTCCTCAGCGCGGCGGGCGAGCTGGCCGCCGTCATGGCCGCCGAGCAGGAACGCGAGCTTAGCGAGTTCGCCGTCGTCGGTCGGCAGCTCGTGGCGGCCGAGCGAGTCCATCAGCCTGATGCGGGCCTCGACGCTGCGTTGGAAGCGGTAGCTCTCGCTGAAGTGGTCGAAGTCGTCGTCGGACAGGTAGCCTCGCCCGTGCAGCGCCGCCAGCGCGTCGAGCGTGCCGGTCACCCGGACGGAGGGGTCCTGGCCGCCGTGGCGGAGCTGCAGCATCTGCACCAGGAACTCGGTGTCCATGGTGCCGCCCCGGCCGCGTTTCAGGTTGGTGCGGCTGGCGTTCTCCTCCAGACGCAGCCGCATCTGCCGGATTTCTTCGGTCTGCTCCGGCAACCAGTCGGGGCCGAACGCGGCCTGATGGACGGCCTGCATCGCGTAGCCGGCGGCCTCGGGGTCACCGTAGACCACCCTGGCCTTGCAGAGGGCCTGCCGCTCCCACAGCTGCCCGGCGCCGCTCTGGAAGTAGCTGAGGAAGGCGTCGACCGGGTTGGCCAGCGAGCCGCTCCGGCCGGTGGGGCGGAGTCGGGCGTCCACCTCGTAGAGCCGCCCGTGGGGCCCGATGTGGCTGGCCGACTTGATGATCCGCTGGGTCAGCTCGCTGAAGAAGTGGCCATTGGTGGTCCCCTCGCCGGCGCGACCCTCGGGCTGCGTGCGGCCCTCGTGCTCGTACAGAAAGACAAGGTCGAGGTCGCTGTGGTAGTTGGGCTCGGCGCCGCCCAGCTTGCCGAGCGCCAGCACGATGAACCCGCACGGCTGCCCGCCCCGTCCGGCCAGCGCCGGGGGCGCGGCCTGAGGGTCGTCGGGCAGGACGATCGTGGGGACGCCGTACTTGTCGACCAGCGCCGCGTACTCGGTCGCGATGATCGTGTTGAGGCACGCTTCCGCGATGTCCGACAGCGCGGCGTGGGTGGCGCTGACGTCGTCCTTGCCGAGGATGTCGCGGACGCCCACCCGCAGGTGCTGGGCGTTCTTGAAGCTGTGCAGGATCAGCTCCTGGTCCTCCGCGCCGCGGGTCAGCTCCGCCAGCGCCGCGTTGAGCTGCGGCAGCGTCGGCAGGCTCTCGACCAGCAGGCTGTCGAGCAGGTCGTCGATCATGCCCGGGTTGCTGGTCAGGATGCCCGCCAGGTACGGGCACGCCGCGCAGAGCGTGACGTACAGGTTGAGCGAAGCGTTGTTCTCGCTGAACAGCTCCCACAGGGCCGCCTTGCCGCCGATCGAGTCGCTGACGCGCGTGAGGTTCACGAGCGTGGTGTCGGGCTCGGGCGTCTGGGCGATGGCCGCCAGCAGCCGCGGCGAGATCGAGGCCAGGAAGTGGCGGCACCGCCTGGTGGAGAGGAAGCGGATCTTCTCGGTCGCCAGCTCCATCAGGTTGGCGTAGGCGGCGGGGACGTCCTTGAAGGGGTACTTGCCGAGCACCTCCTGGATCCGCTCGGGGCTGGGGTCGGGGTCGTTGACCAGGTCGACCTCCGGCTCGTCGGCGCCGTCGCCGACGTAGGCGTCGTGCAGCAGGTGGTCGAGGATCTTGCGGTTGACCTCGCGCTGCTCGCCCAGGTCGGCCTGAAACGCCTCGAGCGCGGCGCCGTCGGGCGTGTCGAAGTAGCCCATCCGGATGGCAACCTTCTGCAGGTCGGCGGAGGCCTCCGGCAGGTTGTGCGTCTGCAGGTCGTACATGATCTGCAGGCGGTGCTCCAGCTTGCGGAGCTGACAGTAGTTGTCCTCCAGCAGACCGCGTTCCTGCGGCGTCAGGCAGCCGACCTTCTCCAACTGGGCGATCGCGTCCAGCGTGTTGCCGGTGCGGAGCTCGCTGAGGGTGCCGCCGTTGAGCAGCTGCAAGAACTGGATGACGAATTCGATGTCGCGGATGCCGCCGCGGCCGGTCTTCACGTTGCGCAGGTCGTCGCCCTCGGACACGGCCCGCTTCTCGATCCTCTGCTTGAGCGACTTGATGCCGGTGATGTCGGCCAGGCTGAGGTACCGCCGATACACCCACGGCTCAAGGTGGCCGAGCAATTCATCGCCCAGCGAAACGGCGCCGGCGATCGACCTGGCCTTGATGAACGCCTGGCGTTCCCAGGTGCGGCCCTTGTTGTCGTAGTACTGGACCATCTGCTCGTAGCTGCCGCAGACCGGGCCCCGGCTCCCTTCGGGCCGGAGCCGCAGGTCCACCCGGTACACGGCGCCGGCGTCGGTCGGCTCGGTGAGCAGCTTCACGAGGTCACGCGAGAGCCGCTCGAAGAACTCGCGGTTGGTGATCGACCGGCCGCCGTCGGTCTGGCCGTCGTGGTCGTAGAGCAGGATCAGGTCGATGTCGCTCGAGTAGTTCAGCTCGATGCCGCCAAGCTTGCCGAGCGCCAGCACGCAGAACCGGGCGGCCTCGCCCTGGCCCCAGCGGGGGACGCCGTACTTCTGCTCCAGCTGCGCACGGGCGAACCGGAGGGCGGCCTCGACCAGCGCGTCAGCGAGGAACGATATCTGCCGCGACACGGTCGCGACCGACTGGTTGCGGATGATGTCGCCGTAGGCGATGCGGAGCGTCTCGCGGCGTTTGTGCCGGCGGAGCGCCGCCAGCGCGTCGTCGCGAGAATTGATCGCGGCCAGGTCGGCGGACAACTCGTCGACCAGCACGTCCCGCGCGACCGGGTGGCCCTCGGTCATGCGCAGCAGGTCGTACGCCTCGTGGTCGTTGACCAGCAGGTCGCTGAGGTACTGGCTGGTCGAGAACAGTTGCAGCAGGTTCGGCAGCGCCTCGGCGTCGCGTTCGAACAACGCGGTCGTGCTGAGCGGGTTGCGCGCGCTAGAGACGAACCGCTCCAGGTTGTTCCAAGCCATGTCACGGTCGGCAAGCGTCGGAGCGGCCGTCGCAAACTGGTCGCACAGGTTGGCCAGCAGGTCGAGCGGCACGCCGGCCTCGGACATCATGACCAAGTTCCGGTAGCCCGTGTCCAGCTCGGCGATGCCGACGGATTGGAGCCACGAACCGGCACTAGAAGTGTCGTCCAGATAGCTGCACAGCGTGTCGAGTTGCATTGTTCCGCGACTAGAAGGGGCGATATCGCCTGTCTCGACCGCCTGGTGTCAACCTCTTTAGTCTAGCCCGAAGGTGCGCATAAGAGAAGCTGGCGTGCTTTTTTTGCGCGACGGGGAGAGTCCCCCGAATGCCAGACGCTAGGCGCCCAGCGGGGTCTGTCGGGCAAGCCCGCAGAAAACTGATACGCCGGTAGACGGACGGGGAGTCAAGGACCGGCGGCGGCCTGCCGCCCGCTCCCCGTGTTCCAACCTGGGGAGGCTTCGAGCCATGCGCCATATAGTCCCGACCGGCCTAGCAGCGGCGGTATCGTTAATCATCCACCTACCTGCGGCCGACGCCGCGCCCTTCTACCACATCCGCGACCTCACACCGGACGGCTACCACAGCAGCATCGCCTACGACATCAACGCCTCGGGCGACGCCGTCGGAGTCGCGACCGGCGCCGCCGGCGAGGCGTACTTCTACTACGACCACTCCACCGGCGTATCGAGCCCATTCGGCGTCGGCGTGGTTTCGCCACGCGGCTCGATCGTCGGCAGCGGCTACCGCGAGGCGGCCATCAACGACGACGGCCTGGTCGCCGGCACGGCGCGGTTTCTTGGCGGCGTGGGCGAGTCCCGCGGCTTCATCTACAACGGATCCACGTTTACCAACTTGGGCGTGCTGGCGGGCGACACCGCCACCGGCATCCGCCCCGCGTCCGACGCGCTGGACATCAACAACCTGGGCCTGGCGGTCGGCACCGCGACCTCCGGCGCCGGGACCATCACCACCGAGTCCGACAACATCGACATCTACGCGGGCGCTTCGTCGCCCGTCGTTGACATCGACGGCGACTACAGCGTGGCGACGCGGCACGACCGCGGCCGCGCCATCAACGACGCCGGGCTTGTGCTCGGTGAGAACGAATCTGGCAAAGCTACTCTGTTCAGTGGCGCCGGCGAGACGGTGCTGATGGGGGTTACCTCTCGCGCGTTCGACCTCAACGAGTCCGGTCAGGCGGTGGTCGAGGACATCGTGGCCAACGCCACGTACCGCTATGAGCCGGGCACAACCAGCCTGACCGCGATCCCGCAGATCGGCACCGGCCTGCGGATGTTCGGCAAGGCGATCAACGAGCGGGGCGACGTCGTCGGCCAGGGCGACCGCCACCCCGGGCTCAGCGGCCAGGCCCGCGGCTTCATCTACTCCGACGACGACGCAACGAGCTACATCCTGGAGGACCACGTCATCTTCACCGGGTCCGACACCGAAGGGCTGAGCGACTGGGGCGACCTCAACACCGCGTGGGGCGTCAACGACTCGGGCTGGATCGTCGGTCAGGGCGACCGCCGCTTCGACGGCGCGGCGTTCCCCAACAACCGGGCGTACCTGCTGATCCCCTTCAACGGCCTCGCCGGCGACTACAACGAAGACGGCGTGGTCAACGCCGCCGACTACACCACGTGGCGGGATGCGCTCGGCGGACCCGCGGGTTCGCTGCCGAACGATGTTGACGGTGGCCCTATCGGCGCCGCCCAGTACGCCACTTGGCGCGACAGCTACGGGGCCGCCGGCGCGCTGAGTCTCCACGCGTCGGCCGCGCCCGAGCCGGCCGCCGCGGCCCTGCTCGCCGCCGCTCTGGCCGGGCTCGCGCGATGGCGTGACAGGACTCGACTCAACGCCTAGCCTCCACAGCCGCCGCACCCGCCGCCGCAGCCCCCCCCGCCGCAACCGCCGCCTCCGGAGTCGCCGCCCCCGCAACCGCCGGAGCCCGAGCCGCTGGCGGTGGGCCCGTCGGGGAACTTGCACGCGGTGGGCAGCAGCAACAGGTCGCCGTAGGCGCACGGCGCCACGCCAAACAGGGCGACCGCCCACGCGGTCGCCAGGGCCTCGTCCGGGGAATGTTTGAGGTTCTTCTTCTTGCGCAGCTCCCGCCGCTCGCGCTTCAACGCCCTGAGCATCTGCGTCCCTGCAACCGTACGGTGCGGCTTTGAAACAAACCAGATCGTGATAAAGAAGGTCAGGAACAAGAGCGCCACCAAGAATCCGATCGGCTTGTCACGCTGCAATCCGACATACACCTTCACGCAGCCGAACAGGAACAAGCCCGCCATCAGCAGCGCCGGCGCCCAGCGGCAGGAGTGCACACCCTGGCTGGGGACGAGCAGGCCCCAAGCCTCTAGGCGGTGCTGGACCTTCTCTGCGGCCGGCTTGCCTCGCTCGAGCAGTTCCCCGTACCGCGCGCCGTTGTTCTCCCCGCACGCCGCGACGATCCGCTGTTCGAGCTCGTCCGCATCGGGCTGAGTTCCCTTCCCAACGCTGAACCGCATGTCCTTGGTCGCACCGCCGGTGGCCGGCGCCAACCGGATCGAGCCGTCGCGGAGCAGCGAGGCGGTCGCCGCCCGCACGGCGCCATCGACGCCGTCGGACAGGCAGGCCGCCTGGTATGGGTCCAGCGGCTCGCTGTTGGCGTGCTCGCCGGGGCGGAGCAGCCACCGCAACAACGCCGCGACCACAACCGTCATCGCCAACGCCGCGCCGTAGAGCGTCAAGAACTCCGGGCCGTTCAGGTCGAATGGGTTGGTCATCGCCAGCAGCATCACGGGCGCCACGCCGAATGCCAGCCGTGCGCCGCGTGGGAGCTGAATCGGCCGGAGCGCAGCCCACGGCTTCGGCACGACCCACGCCCGCCGCTTGTCGACCGACACAATGCCGCCCCGTCGGGCGAACCGGACGTCCGCGCTCGGCCAGGTGTCAGTCGGCGGCGCCACGCCGAAGGCGCGGCGGTAGCCGGCGAGTGTCTGATCGTACTGCTCGCGGAACCGCGCCGCGTCGGCGGCGCCGCCCTTGGTGGGGCCGTGGTGCAGCGGGCAGCCGAGCACCTCGCCGCACAGCTCATCCCAGTAGCTGCGGGTGTAGGTCAGGTGCAGGTGCCACGCCTGGTCGACCGCCTCGGACGGCGTCACCTCGTGCCCCGCGGTCATCGCTAGGAACAGGAACCGCCGGTACTCGTCGACCACCGCGTTGGCGTGACCCACGGTCCAGTGGTTCTCCCGCGCTAGCCGCTGCGTGAAAGTGAACGCCGATGCGGGGTCGTCGAACTGAAAACGCTCGAGCCGCCGCCAGAGCTCCTGTTGCATCACGTCCATACGCCGCCTCGCGAGGGGTGAGAACGGATCCGCTCTATGCAAGTTGAACCCAGCGTGGGTCAGCTGGGGGTGGTTCGTCTGCGGCCGACGGATCTTGGGCCGGTTCGTTGGATTCCTCCCGCCATCCATCGTACCAGCCGCAACGCTGAGCGGTGAACGCCAAGCCGCGTGGTTTGCCCCGCCGACACAACTGGCACGACGCTCAACAAGCCGCTCGCGACGGCTGGGCAAAGTCGGACCCACACCCGTCAGCGGGCCGGGGCCCGCATCGCCAATCGGGGGTCCCAACAGGCGTCACGACTGGTACGCGCCGAGCCCCGTGGCATCGTCTTATGGAGGGCCCACCGGTTTCCGCCGTTCGACACGGGCCGGAACGCCGATGCCTTAAATCAAGGAGACCTCATCAATGCCGAAGTGCCCCCGCTGCGAATCAGAACGCGTGTACCTCAGCAACAGCCAGGACCGGCTGCTGTACCGCCTGGTGCTGCTCGCCCGCGTTCGGTGCCACAACTGCTGCGCGAGCTTCTTTGCGGCGGCTTGGAGATCGGCACCCAACCCTGCAAACGTCAAGACGCCACATTCTAGTGCCCGACATCGGACCGCGGCCTAGCTTACATCTTTTCTTCGCATCGGCGGAATGAATCCTAGCTGCTCTGTGCATCGACTCGCGACGTGCTCAAGAGCAATCCGAATTGACTGAGTAGCAACGGCGGAGTGAGGTAGAGCAAGTTCAACATCAAGAATAACAGCACGTGCGAAGGCGCGGGGCGGAATGCTATTGCTACACCCAGAGGCCCGATGACAGGCGTTATGAATGCGGATCCGATCGTCCAGGCCAGAACGTGCCCGCGTCGAAGAATCCCCTTCGCACTCCAAATACGAGCAACCAGGCAGAACACGACTAGATTGGCACAGAGCAGCAGCAAGCAGCAGACCAACCACAGCGATGCGACGATAGGATTGGCGGAGTCCGGCAACTCGTAGCGGGTGCCTTCCAATCCGCCCAGCCAGCCCCCGGTAGCGACCGCGAACAACAGGGGAGTAACTACGCCCGCAACCGCCCACAGTCGCGACCCCGACGCCACCAGCTTGCTTGTGGAACCCCCGCAGTCGGAATCGACTCGCTCTGTCGCTGGGGTTTCAAAGGGATTCGTCACACTTCGGTCCCTGGAATGCCCCCTACCCCGCTGAGCCGGCAAGATCAAACACCTCCGGCCCAACGTGGTCGGTCTGCACGATGCCCTGCAGCGTGTGCGCGTTGGCCTCGTAGATCACGATCGGCAGCGTCTGGCCGATCTGCCGGGGGTTGCCGTCGAACACCACGATGCGGTCGCACATGGTGCGGCCGGTGAGCTGCACGCCGTGGCCGGCGGCCTCGCGTTTCTCGCTCGCGCGGCTCGGGCCCTCGACCAGCACCTGAACCGCGCGGCCCAGGAACGGCTGGTTGTCCTCTTCGCTGATCTGGTTCTGCAGCTGCAGCAGTTCGTTGTTGCGGCGCCGCTTCACCTCGTCCGGCACGTTGTCCGGCATCCGCTCGGCGCCCTTGGTGCCGGGCCGCTCGCTGTACTTGAAGATAAAGCTGTTCTTGAAGCGGCACTCGCGGACCAGGTCCATCGTCTGCTGGAAGTCCTGGTCGGTCTCGTCGCTGAAACCGACGATGAAGTCGCTGGTGATCGCCACGTCCGGCATCCAGCGTTTGGCGCGGTCGTGCATCTCGCGGTACTCGGCGACCGTGTAGCCCCGCTTCATCAGCTTGAGCTGCGCGTCGCTGCCGCTCTGCGCCGGCACGTGCAGGTACTTGCACAGCTTGGGCTGATCGCGGACCGCCTGCAGCACGTCGTCGGTCATGTCGCGCGGGTAGCTGGTGACGAACTTGATCCGCTCCAGCCCGTCGACCTCGTGCAGCTCATTCAGGAGGTCGCTGAACCGCCAGCGGCGGCCGTCCTCCTCGCAGCGCCACGAGTTGACCGTTTGACCTAGCAGCGTGATCTCCTTGCAACCCTCGTCGGCCAGCTGCTGCGCCTCGGCTAGGATCTGGCTGGGCAAGCGACTCTGCTCGGGGCCGCGTACGCTGGGCACGATGCAGTAGGTGCAGAACTTGTCGCAGCCGATCTGGATCCGCACGTACGCCTGGAACGGCGTGGGCCGCATTGTTGGGTCGCGGAGCGGGTCGAAGCTCTCGTGGCTACGCTTGATGGTGTCGACCTTGCCGTCCTTGCGGCCGAGGCTGACCTCCATCCGCTGCTGTCCGTCCTGTTCGATGTCCTTGATCAGGCTCGGCACCTGGTGGAGCTGGCCCGGCCCCACGATCAGGTCCACGTACGGCGCCCGCTGGAAGATCAGCTTCTGGTCCTTCTGGGCCATGCAGCCCATCACGCCGATCACCCGGCCAGGCCTCTCACGCTTGGCGTCCTTTAGCCGGCCCAGCGCGCTGTAGATCTTGTCCTCCGCGTGCTGCCGCACGCTGCAGGTGTTGAACAGGATGGTGTCGGCGTCGGTCGGCGTTGGCGTGAGCTCGTAGCCCTCCTTGCGGAGGCTGGCCACCACCAGCTCGCTGTCGAGCAGGTTCATCTGGCAGCCGACAGTTTCGATGTAGAGCTTCTTGGGCATGTCAGATATCGGGGGTCGGGTTCCGAGGCTCGGCGGCGGAGCGGTTCCACTCGCTTACCCGGCGGGCTTGCGGGCCGAGATCCCTGCGAGGCATCCCCAGGCCCGCGGCTACGCGGCGGTGTTGTTACTCTCTTCCTCCGCCTGCTTCCGCTGCAGCTCGCGCTGCTCGTCGATCTGCTGCTGCACGTCGGCCACAATCTGGTTCCGCCGGGCGGCCATCATCGCCATCAGCTTCCAGGTAGCCGCGATCACCGCGCCTGCTAGCAGCGTGTAGTCCCAGCGGTCGAGTCCATCCATGCCGTCGGTCCTTCGGAAGGGGGAGCCCTCCCATCCTACCAGCCCGCCCGCCCCCGGAGCGAGGGGGATTTGCCCCCGCCTGGACGGCAGACCTCCGAGTCTTGCCGCCGCTCGGCCGTACGCCCCCTGCAGGCAACGATGAACACAGACCGGACAGTACCAGCCGCACTCCAAACGATCGTTGGAAGAGCTGGAGAGCTAGAACCGGGCGACCAGCCCAGCCACGCCCGTTAGCAGCAAACAGACCGCGGCTGCCCTCACCAGAAGTTGGACCACCGGGGGCTGCATCCAGAGCAGCACAAACAAGCGCAGCTGGACGCCGTAAAACCGCGACGTAGGGTCGGGGTACCACCGGCTGGCCCGCGTCACCCGCCAAGGCGCGAGAAGAACGGGCGCTGACCAGGCTATCAACGCTACCGAGAACGCCGTCTGGAGGAAGCCTGCCAAGGGGCTTAGCTCCCCCCCAGCACGTCCCCCGGCTTGATGGCCGCTCCTCGGAGCCAGTCGCCGACCGCCATCGCCTTCTTGCCGGCGGGCTGCAGCTCTAGCACCTCGATGGCGCCGTCGCCGGTGGCGATGACAAGGCGGTCTTTGGCGTCGACCACCGTGCCGGCGGGCGCGGGGCCGGCCTCCGGCAAAGTATTCACGCGGTCGATCACCAGCCGCAGCGGCTCTCCCTTGCCGGCGTCCCAGAACGTGTAGGCGCGGGGCCAGGGGTGGGCGCCGCGGACCAGGTTCTTGATCTCGCTAGCCGGCTTCGACCAGTCGATCAGGCCGAGCTCTTTGGAGAGCCGCGGCGCGCGGCTCTTCTGCGCCGGGTCCTGGGGCAGCGACTCGGCGGCGCCCGCCGCGAGCTGGTCGACTACTTGAAGTGTGAGCGGGGCCCCGAGTTCCGCCAGCCGCGCCTCGAGTTGGCCGGCGGTCTCGTCCGGGTCGATCGGCGTGGCGGCCTGCCCGAGCACCGGCCCCGCGTCGAGCGCCGGGGTCATGTGAATCACGGTCACGCCGGACTCGGCGTCGCCGTTGAGCACGGCCCACTGCACCGGCGCGGCGCCGCGGTAGCGGGGCAGCAGCGAGCCGTGCAGGTTCACGCCGCCCAGTCGGGTTGTGGCGAGCGTCTCGCGTTTGAGGATCTCGCCGTAGTCGCACACCACCAACAGGTCGGCGCCGAGCTCTGCCAGTCGCTGCTGGGACTCTGGCTCGTTCGCCGACTCGGGCGTCCAGAGCGGCAGCCCGGACTCCTCGGCGGCGATCGCCACCGGCGCGGGCGGCGCCTTGCGGCGGCCGCGGGGCGGCTTGCAGACCACCTGCACGATCTCGTGCGGGCTCTCGATGAGCGCCCGCATCATCGGCACAGCGAAGGGCCCGGTTCCTAGGATGATCAGCCGCATATTGAACCACCAAGTCACGAAGGCACAAACGGCACACGAGGAACGATGTCCTATGTGTTATTGAGTCTTCGTGGTAAGGAAACTACGTCCGCAGCTTCTCCAGCTCGTCCAGCCGGGCGGCGACCTGCTCGTCGGTCGGGGCCTCACCCACGGCGCGGCGGCTCTGGAAGTCGATGAAGAACTCCTCGATCTGTGGCTCGATGGCCGCCTGGGCGGTGGGGCCGATGCGGTCGAAGAACATCACGCCGTCCAGGTGGTCGGTCTCGTGCTGCAGGATCCGAGCGGTCATGCCGCGGGCTTCTTCCTTGATCTCATTGCCGGAGAGGTCGTACGCCTCGACAATGACCGAAGTCTTGCGGGGCACCTGGGCGTACACGCCGGGGACGCTCAGGCAGCCCTCCTGGCCCTCCTCGGAGCCTTTGCCCTTGGAGAGCACAGGGTTGATGAATACCCGCTCGTGCTCGCGGGCGTCGGCGTCGCCCTCCTGGTTCATGACGAACAGCCGGTACGGCAGGTCGACCTGGTTGGCGGCCAGTCCCACGCCCTCGTGCTCGTACATCAGTTCGAACATCTCGGCCACCATCCGCTTCAGGTCCGCATCGACGCGTTTCAGCGGGCGCGACGTGTGGCGGAGCGTCGGGTGCGGGTAGTGGATGATGGAGAGGGGCATGACAGAGTCTGGTTCGCGGACGCGTCGATTTCTACTCGCTCTCCCTCTGGGGGAGGCGATTTGCTTAGCCTACTCGGGCGCGTTGGTGCGCTCGACGTACTCACCGGTGCGGGTGTCGACGCGGAGCCAGTCGCCGGTGTTGATGAACGCGGGCGCGAGGATCTCGCCCTCGGTCTCCAGCGTGACTGGTTTGGTGACGCCGGTGGCCGTGTTGCCCTTGGGGGCGGGCTCGGCGAACGTAACCTGCAGCACCACGTGGTTGGGCAGCGTGACCGCGATCGGGTTGTTGTCGAACGTCATGACCTGGCAGTCCATGTTCTCCTTCAAGAACTTCCACTGATCGCCCACCTGGTCGGCAGACAGCTCGTACTGCTCGTAATCCTGATTGTTCATGAACACGAACGTGTCGACCTGCTTGTACAGGAACTGCGCAGTAAATTCCATCACGTCCGCTTCCTCGAGCGTCTGGCCCGCGCGGTAGGTGCGGTCGGTCACCGTGTTGCGGAGCAGGTTCTTCATCTTGCACTCGTAGAGCGCGGCGCCCTTGCCTGGCTTGCGGAAGTTCATCTCGACGCACAGGTAGGGCACGCCGTCGATCTGGACCTTCATGCCCTTGCGGAAGTCGCTGGTGCTGAGTGTTCCCACGTTTGAAATCCTGTTGTGTGTGTTCGTTTCGGCCGATGCCGGGCGCTGGCTGGAGGGCGCTGGACGCTGGTTCTCGTAAGTCCACCCCGGGGCGGTCGTCCTGCGGGGACAAACGCCCAGCGCCTTCCAACTAGCGCCCGCCACTGATACAACCGGGTCGGGCCACTGCCGACCCCCGGAAGCACAGGCGAATTGACCAGTTTATCCTCTCCGACGCGGTTTGTCCGCCCCGAACGGCCGGCCCCGCCGCAGGCCGGCCAACCCGGCCCGCAGTGGAAGTCTGAGCTGCGGGACGCGGTCCGGGACCCGGCCGAGCTGGCCCGCCTGCTGGACCTGCCCGGCACGTGGGCGGAGTCCGCCCGGGAGGCTGCCCGGCAGTTCCCGCTGCTGGCGCCACGGGGCTATGTCCGACGCATGCGGCCGGCCGACCCGCACGACCCCCTGCTGCGGCAGGTGCTTCCGCTTGCCGACGAGCTGCGACCGGCGCCCGGCTACTCGGCCGACCCGGTCGGGGACGCCGCCGCCACGCTGACGCCCGGATTGCTGCACAAGTACCAAGGCCGGGCCCTGATGGTGACCACCGGCGCCTGCGCGGTCCACTGCCGGTACTGCTTCCGCCGCCACTTCCCGTACAGCGAGTCGCCCAAAGGCCTGGCGGCCTGGGATGAGGCGCTCGCCGCCATCGCCGCGGACAACTCCCTCCACGAGGTGATCCTCAGCGGGGGCGACCCCCTGACGCTGGTCGACCCCACGCTGGCGGCATTGGCCGACCGCATCGCCCAGGTCCGGCACGTCGCGCGGCTGCGGGTGCACACCCGGCTGCCGGTGATGATCCCCAGCCGCGTGAACGACGAGCTGCTCGCCTGGCTGACCGGCACGCGGCTGACGCCGATCGTAGTGCTGCACGCCAACCACGCGAACGAACTCGATGTCGAGGCCGGCCGCGCGGTTGCGAGGCTGGCCGACGCCGGCGTGCCGCTGCTCAACCAGGCGGTGCTGCTGCGGGGCGTGAACGACTCTGTCGACGCCCAGGCGGAACTGTGCGAGCGGCTGGTCGACCTCCGGGTGATGCCCTACTACCTGCACCAGCTGGACAAGGTGTCCGGCGCCGCGCACTTTGACACGCCAATCGAGCTGGGCCAAGCGATCATCGCCGAGCTCCGCGGCCGGCTGCCCGGCTACGCTGTGCCGCGGCTGGTCCGCGAGGACGCTGGGGCCGCCGGCAAGACCGTGATCCGCTAGCGCCGCCGGCGGGGTCCGATCCCCGACGGTGGGCTACACTGTAGAATACGCCGCTTCCGATCGCCCGCCCGATCCACCCCCACAGCCCGACGTGTTGAGCCCCGACAGCCCCCAAACCGACGCCGACCCGGCGCCCGACGAGCACGACGACCGCGAGATGTGGTCCGCGCTCGACGCGGTCCGCCGCGCGATCGAGAAGGTCGAGGGCTGCAACGAGTCCGAGCGGTCCATGCTGCTGGACGACCTCCGCGAGCTCCGCGACATGGCCCGCAAACTTCGCAGCGGGCGGGTGGAGATCGTGGTGTTCGGCGAGATCTCCACCGGCAAGAGCGCGCTGATCAACGCGCTCGCCGGGCAGGAGGTCACGCAGGTGAACGTCCGTGGCGGCTGGACCAAGGACGTCTGGCGGCTCGACTGGGAGGGCGCCGGGTATGTGCTGCCGGGCTTCGAGCAGTCGCAAGTGGTGCTGGTCGACACGCCCGGCCTGAACGAAGTGGGTGGCGCCGAGCGCGCCGACATGGCCCGCGAGGCGGCCGAGCGGGCCGACCTGATCCTGTTCGTTACGGACTCGGACCTCAACGAGACCGAGCACAACGCGCTGGCCGAGCTGGCCACGTTCCACAAGCCGATCTTGCTGGTCGTCAACAAGACCGACCTCTACACGCCGGCCCAGCTCGCCGACCTGCTCGACGTGCTCAGCACCCAGCGGGCTGCGGGCCTGGTCGACGCGGAGAACATCATCACCACCGCGGCCGACCCGCGGGAGCTGCAGTACGTGATCGAGAGCGCCGACGGCTCGCAGCGCAGCGAGTGGCGCAAGCCGCCGCCCGACGTCGAGGCGCTCCGCGAGCGGATCCTCGAGGTGCTCCAGGCGGACGGCTCGTCGCTGATCGCGTTGAACGCGTCGATGTACGCCGCCGACCGCAGCGACCGCATCGCCGCCCTGCGGGTCAAGATGCGCAACCAGAAGGCGGCCCAGGTGATCCGCACGTTCGCCGTGGCCAAGGCCACCGCCGTGGCGCTCAACCCGGTTGCGGTGGCGGACGTGGCGGGCGGCGCGGCGGTCGACGCGGCGATGATCGCCACGCTGGCCAACGTGTACGGCTTGGACATGAGCATGGGCCGCGCCCGCGACCTGGCGCTCTCGCTCGCCAAGGCGGCCGGCTGGGTGATGATCGGCGAGGCGGTGACCAGCTACGGGTCGTCGCTGCTGAAGGGGGTCTCGCTCGGCGCGGCCGCCCCGCTGGTCGCGGCGCCCCAGGCCGCGGCCGCCGGGTACGGCAGCTACATCGTGGGCCAGGCGGCGCGGGTGTACTTCGAGCAGGGCTCCAGCTGGGGCGACCGCGGACCCAAGAAGGTCGTGATGCAGGTGCTGGAGAACACCAACAAGGCCTCGGTGCTGGGCGACCTGAAGGCCGAAATCAAGAAGAAGCTCTCGAAGAACCGGCACGCGTCCGGCTGAGTCGGCCGTTCACTCCGCGGCGACCACGCCGATGCGGAACGGACCGCTTACTAAGAGCGGGTCGACCTCTACGCCCTGCTGGGTCACCCGGACCTTGCGTTCGGCGGCCAGCTTGGCCGCCGCCAAGCGGACGCGGGGCATCAGCGGCTCCCAGTCTTCCGGGTCGAGCCGCCGCGCGACCTCCGACGGGCAGAGCGTCTTGCCGGGTCCCCTCTCGCGCGCCATTTCCAGGACGCAGGCCGCGATGACCATGTCTTCGAGAGTACCCAAGCCGGCTGCCTTGAATCGAGAACGGTGAGGTGCGCCTACCTTTCATTATCGGTCTGTCTTGAAAACGGGCTAGCTGTACTTGCCGTGAACTTTTAGCGCGTCCGCGCGTCGGTGTGGTCGCAGGCCTCACAGCCCGACCGGAGGAGTACGCACCACCGCAACTCACGCCGACCCTTGCGGGCAACCCAGCGCTAGTCCCGCTGCGCTGGCCGCAATGCGGGGTCGTCCAGGTCCAAGCGGTACAGCACTTGGTTGTAGTCCCAGCGCGGCGTCTGCCGCTGATTGTCGGTGAACGTGTGGGTGTACGTCCCTTCGAACAACAGCACCGGCTCGTCCGGCTCGGTGAGCCAGTGGTCGACCTGGATGTTGTAGAAGGTGTAGTTCTGGTGCGTGGCGACCTTCACCGCCGGGCCCCATGGCCCCTGCGGCGTGTCGCCCTCCAGGTACCACACCTCGCCTAGGGCCGACGGCTTTCCAAACCTCTGCTGCACGATCATCACCCACTTCCGCCGGTACTCGCTCCACGCCAGCGCGGCGGTAGCGGCGTCGATCGAGCCGCCGTCCGTCGTGCCGAACCGCCGCGGGTTGTCGACCCGCTCCCACTTCGAGCGGTCACGCCACGCCTCATACGTCGCGGGGCAGCGGAAGTTGGGCGGGCCGTTGAAGTACACCCACCGCTGGCCCGACCCGTCCTCCCAGAACACCGGGTGGCCGTCCGGGTACGGCCGGGGCGGCTTCGGCTGCTCCTGCGAGCGTTTCCAGAAAGTCTCGACGTGCTCGAACCGCTCGGCCTCCGCGTCCCACTCCACCAGCCCGAACTCGTACGCGTCCAGCATGCCCTCGATCTTGGCGTACGTGCCGACCAGGTGCTCACGGCCCTCGGCGTCCGGCAGCGAGACAAAGCCCGACGTCCAGGTCGGCCCGTCGCCGGGCATCTCCACGATCCCGTGCACCCGGCCCTCCGCGTTGCGGAAGTAGTCGTAGCGGAGCGCTACCGGCGGCTCGTACGAGCCGAGCGGACGCCGCGCGGTCACCGCGCCGGGCGTGTGGAAGATGCCCAGCGGGTAGCGCGGCAGGCTGGTGTCGCCCCAGATCCAGAACAGCTTGCCGTTGTAGAGGGCCGTCTGCACCGTGTCCGATCCGACCACCCCCGACTCCTCCCAGCCGAGGTGCTCGCCCAGCTTCTGCGACTCGGCAAACAGCCCGCCGCCGGTCAGCCGGCCGAGCCGCTTGGCGATCTGCTTCCGCTCGACCTCGATGGTCACCTCGCCGCCGGCAGTTGGCGTGACCCGCACGCCGCGGTAGCCGAAGCCGTCCTCGGGGACCTCGTAGCCGTGCGAGCGGACGCGCAGCCAGGTCTCGCGGCCGAGGAATTCCGGCAGGTCGAACGCCACAACGCCAGCGTTGTCCGTCACCAGCGAGACCTGGCTCGTGGTGGTCAGCTCGACCAGCGGCACGGGCCAGCCGTTCTCTTTGTCGACTACCTTCACCTTGCACGGCGGCGCCGCCGCGGCGGGGGCGGCCAACAGCAGCGGAGCTAGGGACGAATAAGCAACAACCAAACGGCGCAGCGGGAGCGGTAAACCGATCAAGACTCTTCTCCGTCAGCGGGGCGGGTGGGGAACACACGTGCCGTGCGGACCGCGCCAGGAAAGGCGTGGACGGGCCAACGCCTGCGAGCCGCCAACGTGCCCCCATTGTGGTCGAATGGGCGGCGGGTGTCACGCGCGGGCCGGCGCCCGGCGCGAGCACCAGTCGGCCCGCTACCGTCGGCGGTTACCTGACGATGACTCAACCTGGCTCGGCCCTAAGGCTGGCGGCTGATCCCCGATTGGACCGCACCGCGTGGCCGGTTTCAGCAAGAATCCGGGGCGAACAGCCGAGTTTCGCCCCGCCGCCAAACCGGTCGCCGCATCTGCCCGCAGACCCCGCCAGGGCGGCCCGCGGCTTGTTAGAATGGGGGTTTGGCGCGGGCAGCGCCGATGACGCGTCGCGAGCCGGCGCAGCGTCCCCGAAACCGTCACCAGGTAGGCCCCTTGCTCGTCCCTCTCCGCCGCTGCTTGATCGCGATCGTTCTTGCCTGCCTCCCGGCGCCGCTGGCGTTTGGGCAGGAAGCCGCCGTTGCCGCCCCCGCTCCTGAGTCCGCCACGACGGCGGCCACGGTCGCAGCCGATGCGCCGGTGCGGACCGACGTCACGACCGCCGACTTTGTGCGGGTGGTCGATCAGGTAGCGGAGTTCGCGGCCAGGCACACCGCCGCGGGCGTGCTGCTGGTCGTCGACATCGACAACACGCTGCTGGCGATGAACCAGCACCTCGGCAGCGACCAGTGGTTCACCTGGCAGGACGGCCTGCTGAAGTCCGACCCAGACTCGCCGCACCTGGTGGCCGAAGACTTCCCGGGCCTGCTCGAGGTCCAGGGGACGCTGTTCGCACTCAGCGGCATGCACCCGCCCGAGCCCGACCTGCCCGAGCACATCAAGGCGATCCAGGACATTGGCGTAACGACCGTGGTGCTGACCTCACGGTCGGACGACTTCCGCAACGCCGCCCAGCGCGAGCTGGCCCGCAACGGGTACGACTTTGCCAAGTCCGCGCTGCGGATCGACGAGCGGCGGGGCCTGTTCCTGCCCTTCGACCCCGCGCTGCCCGACGCGCACGGGCTGTCGGCCGACATCATCGAGACCATCAAAGACCGGCTGTCGCCGGTTAGCTACTCTGGCGGGATCTACATGACCGCCGGCCAGCACAAGGGCCACATGCTGCAGACGCTGCTAGCCAGGGCGATCCCCGACGACGGCGCGCGGCACGAGTCGCGCACGTTCCGGGCCGTCGTGTTTGTGGACGACCACCAGAAGCACACCCAGCGCGTGCACGACGCGCTGGCCGACTCGCCCATGGACCTGGCCACTATCCGCTACTCCCGCGAGGACGGCAACGTCGCCGCGTTCGAGGCGTCCGACAAACGCCAAGAAGTGAACGGCTGGCGCCGCCTGCAACGGGCGATCGACACCGTGCTGATGCAGTAGCGCGGGCATTGCCTCAACCTGGCTCAACGCTCCACGCCCGCCGCGACTTTTGTCCCTTTTGGCGCTATCGATTCTTAGGGACAAAAGTCGGCCCCCACCTCAAGCCCACAGGCCCGTCTCACGCTTGTATAGCAGTGTCTGGCAGATCCCCCTGGGTCTTGCTCGGGCGACTTTTGTAGCTCTGTAGAAATCTTATCGTTGCTAGCTAAACTGTAGGTAGTGTTGTTTCCGTACGGTGTGGGTGCGAACGACGAAGTCTCCCATCGCGTTGCTGCTTGCCGCCCACGAGCTGGGTCGTCGGACGGTGCGTCGTTACTGGCATCACCGTGCCCCGAAGAAGTTCACGCTCCCTCAGCG